>DATCNH010000112.1:0-4761 GCA_036565345.1 Candidatus Limnocylindria bacterium
GGGCCCGCCGCCGCGGGCGGGCCCGCCGTCTCCGTCAGGCCGCCAGGGTCACCGTGACCGGGACCGGGTTGCGCACGATGTCGAGCACCGGCGAGGTCCGCTGCACGTACTCGCAGAGATCCTCGAGCGCCTGACGCGGCGCGTCGGCCTCGACCCGATAGGTGACCCGGATCCCGCTGTAGCCCGGACGCACCGTGTCGGAGAGTCCGAGGAACGCGTGCAGATCGAGGGTGCCGTCGACGTCGAAGCCGAGGGACTTCACGGTGATGCCGCGCGCGGCGGCGTTGTACACGAAGCCGATCGCGAGGCACGACGCGAGCGCGTGGAGCACCGCCTCGACCGCATTCGGCGCGCTGTTGGTCCCGAGCAGCACCGGCGGCTCGTCTCCGGCGATGATGAGGTCGTCCGTCCGGGACGCATCCTCCTGGCCGGCGCCCGAGAACCCGCGGATCCGGGTGCGCACGCGCCCGCCGCCCTGCCAGTCGGTGTGCGCCCGGAAGGTGAAGGCCGCGAGCGACGGATCCTTCTTGATCGCCTCGATCGTCCCGACGAGCTGGTCGACGTTGATGCCGTTCCTGGTCGTCGCTGCCGTGGTTGCCATGCCCTGATACCCCCTTCGATCGCGCCTCGGTGGGCGCGTTCACCGGGATAGACGGGCGACGACCGCCGGAATATGTCCGGCCGGGCGCAATATTTCGGTGGCCGCGCCGCGTCGTGCCGTGCCAGGACCGCCGCCGGAGGGGCTACGCCGCGCCCAGCTCCTCGCGCAGCGACTCGATGACATAGGTCTGCTCTTCGTCGGTCATCGTCGCGTAGAGCGGGATGAGCATCGTGCTGTTCGTCGCCGCCTCGGTGATCGGGAGAGAAACCGTGCCGTTCCGGCTGGTGTAGGTCTTCTCGAGGTGCGAGGCCATCACCCCGCGCCGGGTCGCGACCCCGCGATGGAGCAGGTTCGTCATCAGCGTGTCGCGGTCCAGGCGACAGTCTTTCGTCAGGCGCAGGCAGTAGCTCTGGTAGGTGTGGGTCGCATAGTCCGGCACGAACGGGATCTCGAGACCCTTGATCGCGGGAAGCTCGCGGCCGTAGCGCTTCGCGCGGGCCACCCGCAGATCGAGGAGCTCGGGGAGCCGGCGAAGCTGGACCAGGCCGATCGAGGCCTGGATGTCGGTCATCCGGTAGTTGAAGCCGAGCTCGTTGTACTCCTCGATGATGATCCGGTCGGCCTTGTGCCGGTCGAGGTCCGACACGCTCATCCCGTGCGCCCGCAGCTTGCGTGCGCGCTCGGCGAGCTTCTCGTCGTCGGTGGTGATCATCCCGCCCTCGCCGGTGGTGATGACCTTGCGGGGGTGGAAGCTGAACACCGTCTGGTGGGCGTTGCTCCCGACCGGGCGGCCCTTGTAAGTGCTGCCGATGGTCGGAGCGGCATCTTCCACGACCTCGATCCCGTGCTTGGTGGCGATGGCATTGATCGCGTCCATATCGCAGGACAGGCCAATCTGGTCCACCGGCATGATCGCCTTCGTCTTCTTGGTGATCCGGTGCTCGATGTCGTTCGGATCGATGTTGTAGGTGCGCGGGTCGATCTCGGCGAACACCGCGGTCGCGCCGGTGTAGAGGATCGCGTTCGCCGAGGCGATGAACGTGAACGACGGGACGATGACCTCGTCGCCCGGACCGAGGTCGAGCGAAGCGAGGGCGAGATGCAATCCGGTGGTGCACGAGGTGGTCGCGACGCCGAATTTCGCGCCGCAGTACGCGGCCACGGCCTGCTCGAACTCCGCCACCTTCGGCCCCTGGGTGACCCAGCCGCTCTTGATCGACTCGTAGGGCGCCCGGGCCTCCTCCTCGCCGAGCGAGGGCTTCGTGATCGGGACGTTCATCTTCTTCTTGGTCTCAGTTGCCATTCCGCAGTGCCTCTCTCCGCCAGTCGATGAGCTTCCTCAAGCCATCATCCAGGCTGGTCTCCGCCTTGAACCCGAGCAATGCTTCGGCCCGCCGGGGATCGCCCACGCGGCGGGCCGGAAGGGCACCGGCGGGCTGGGGCTTGAACTCCATCCCGACGTCGCTGCCGGTAAGCCGCAGGAGGGTCGCCGCCAGGTCGCGCATCGGCGTCTCCACGCCGCTGCAGACGTTCAGCGTAGCGTCTGGCAGGTCCCGGACACAGGCCGTGATGTTGGCTCGCGCGACGTCACCGATGTACACGAAGTCGACCGACGACGAGCCGTCGCCGAACAGCGTGAGCGGCTTCCCCTCGTCGATGAGGTTCAGCCAGCGGATCATCACCTCGACGAACCGGGAGCGGACGTCCATTCGCGGGCCGTAGACGTTGAAATACCGCAGCGTCGTCGCGTGGAGCCCACTCAGGTGGGCGTACGCCCGCGCGAGCTGCTCGTTGGAGGCCTTCATCGCGCCGTAGAACGTCGTGCCGCGTAGCGGCTGATCCTCGTCCATCGGGAGACGCACCGGCTCGCCGTAGACGACCGCGCTCGAGGCCAGGACGACGTGCTTCACCTTCGCGGCGGCGGCGGCCTCGAGGACGTTGAACGTCCCGTCGACCATGACCTCCTGGCATTCGCGAGGCGCCTCCTGGCAGCGGGTCCAGCGGAGCGCCGCCTGATGGAACACCACGTCCGCTCCCCCATTTGAGCAAATGGAGTCGTGCACCGCGGCGCGGTCGCGGATGTCGAGCTGCTCGAGCCGGGCTTTGCCGGTCGCGAGCGCCGGCGCCAGATTCTCCGGGACGCCGCGGACCATCGCGTCGAGCGCGACGACCTCGCGCGCGCCGGCCGCGATCGCGGCGTCGATGATGTGCGAGCCGACGTTTCCGGCTCCGCCGGTGACGATGACCTTCGCGCCCGCCAAGAGGCTCATATGGTGAACGGTAGATGGTCGTCGAGCACGACGACAGTCGCGCCGGTGGCTGCCGCCCGGAGGCGCGACCACGCCCGGCCGTTCGGCCAGCAGCTCGGTCCCGTCACCATGGAGAGCAGCGCGGGATCGCGGCCGGACCCCACGAGGCGATCGAATGGACCGTCAGGCGATCGGCGCGCGGCGCGAGCGCAGGACTTTGGCCGGCACGCCGGCAACGACCGCGTAGGCCGGGACGTTCTTCGTGACCACCGCGCCGGCACCCACGATCGCGCCCGCGCCAATGTGCACGCCAGGGAGCAGAACGGCATTCACACCGATGTCCGCGCCCGCGCCAACGCGTACCGGCCTGACGACCAGATCGGTCTGGATGATCGGGACGTCGACCGGGTCGCCGGTGTGCTCGCTGCCGAGGACCTTGGCGCCCGGTCCCCAGCCGACATACTCCGCCAGCTCGAGATCGCGGCAGTCGAAGTAGGACTGCGGCCCGATCCAGGTGTGCGCGCCAATGATGCAGTGGCCGTCGTGGCGGCCCTGGAGGAACGTCTGGTTCCCGATGAAGACCGCGTCGCCGATCTCGAGCGTGTGTGGGTGCCGGACCAGGACTCCGACGCCGACGTTGATGCCGTTGCCGAACGATTTCGTGAGCGCGCGCAGCACGATGCGCCGCTGACGTCCACCGGCGTGGCTGTACACGTAGCAGGCGTCGGCATACCGCTCAAGGAGCTGCGCGGGCGACTCGGTGCGGCGAAGCTCGGCCGATTCAGCAAGCTCATCGGGCGGGTCGGCCGCCACCTCCTGCACGCCGTGCACCGCCCGGACGACCCGGTCGGTCCCGAACGCCGGATCGTCGGTCATGCGCGCATGAATTCCGTCACCGCCGCTGCGGTCGTGTCCACCTGCGCGTCGGTCATCTCGGCGAACATCGGGAGCGAGAGGATCTCGCCGGCGAGGCGCTCGGTTACTGGAAGGTCGCCCTGCCGGTAGCCGAGGAACGCCGCCGCCTCCTGCAGGTGGATCGGGACCGGGTAGTGCACGCCCGTGCCGATGCCGCGCTCCCCCAGGAACGCCTTGAGGGCGTCGCGGCGACCGCCGGGGACTCGCACCACGTAGAGGTGGAATACATGGCGGCCGCCGGCTGGGATCTCGGGAACGGTGACCCCGCTCGCCTCGAGCGCGGCGTTGTAGCGGCGCGCGATCTCGACCCGTCGGGCGTTCCAGGCCGGCAGCCGGCGCAGCTTGATCCGGAGGACCGCCGCCTGGATCTCGTCCAGCCGCGCGTTGTAGCCCACGACCGGGTGGTAGTAGCGAGTCGATTGCCCGTGCTCGCGCAGCGAACGGAGCTCGGTGGCCAGGGCGTCGTCATTGGTCGTGATGCTCCCCGCCTCGCCGTAGGCGCCAAGATTCTTGCTGCAATAGAACGAGAAGGCGCTCGCGCGTCCGGCCGATCCGGCAACGCTCCCGTCGTCGAGCCTCGCGCCGTGCGCCTGGCAGGCGTCCTCGATGACCGCGATGTTCTTGTCCCGCGCGAGGGAGAGGATCGGCTTCAGGTCGACCGTCCGCCCGTAGAGGTGCACCGGCATGATCGCCTTCGTTCGCGGGGTGATCGCCGCGGCCACCGCCGCGGGGTCGATGTTGAAGGTGCGCTCGTCGACGTCGACCATCACCGGCCGCGCACCGGAGTAGAGGATCGCCTCGACCGTCGCGAAGAACGTGTGCGACACGGTGATGACCTCGTCGCCCCGTCCGATCCCCAGCGCGCGGACGGCGAGCTGGATCGCGTCGGTCCCGCTGCCCACGCCGATCGCGTGCTTCGCCCCGCAGAACGCGGCGAACTCCTCGTCGAACGCCCGGGTGTTCGGGCCCATCGTGAGCTGCATGCCCTCGAGGACC
>DATCNH010000113.1:0-19817 GCA_036565345.1 Candidatus Limnocylindria bacterium
GAACGGGGACTGCTCGCAGGCCGCCCGCAAGAAGGCCTACGAGACCTTCAACAAGATCGTGAACGACGAGCAGCCATACAACTTCGGCTTCTCCCCCAACGCGATCGCGGTGGCCCAGAAGACGCTCCAGGAATTCAAGCCGGACACCTTCGCCACCTACTGGAACATCGAGAAGTGGTGGCTCAAGCCGTAGCGACGCACCGTTAGGACCGGCCGGAGCGCCCCGCACGCCGGGGCGCTCCGGCACGAGACCGCGCCGGCAGCGCGTCAGGGGGGTCAGGGCCATTGCGCAGATATATCGCGCGCCGCCTGCTCTACGCCATCCCCACGCTCCTGGCGATCTCGCTCGCCACGTTCCTGCTGACCCGGCTTTCCCCCGGCGACCCGATCCGCCTCTACACCTTCGGCGACCCGAACATCACCGAGGAGGACCGGCAGGCCCTCGCCCACGCCTACGGGCTGGACCTCCCGCTCCCCCAGCAGTACCTGAACTTCCTCGCGGGCGCGGTGAAGGGCGACTTCGGGGAGTCGATCCTCTATCACAAACCCGCCGGCCCACTGGTCATCGAACGCCTCGGGATCACGATGCAGCTCGCGGCGGTGGCCCTGCTGCTCCAGTTCCTCATCGGCGTGCCCCTCGGGGTCCTCGCCGCCCTCCGGCGCGGTACCTGGATCGACGGCATCATCCGGGTGTTCGGCGTCGTCGGCCACGCCGTTCCCAGCTTCGGTCTCGGCCTGCTCATGATCATCCTGTTCTCGGTGACGCTCCGCTGGCTGCCCAGCCAGGGCTATCTCACCATCGGACATGGCGATTGGGATGTGGTCGATCGCTTCCGGCACATGCTCATGCCCGCGTTCGTGCTCGCCCTCACCGGCATCGCGAACTACTCGCGTTACCTGCGCGCCGAGACGCTCGACGTCCTGCGGCAGGACTTCATCCGCACCGCGCACGCCAAGGGACTCCGGGAGAGCGTGGTGACGCGCGTGCATGCGCTCCGCAACGCGCTCATCCCGGTGGTGACCGCGCTGGGCGGGCTGCTCGCGTTCCTCGTCTCAGGTGCGGTGGTGATCGAGCAGGTCTTCACCTGGCCGGGGATCGGCCAGTTCGCCTACAACTCCGTGCGGCAGAAGGATTTCCCGGTGATCATCGCGGCGGTGATGATCTCCAGCGTGCTCCTGGTGGTCGGCTACCTCGTCCGCGACATCCTGTACGCGGTCGCCGATCCGCGGATCAAGGTGAGCTGATGGCGACGGTGCAGCCCACGGTGGCCGCCGTCGGTGTGGCGACCGAGCTTCGGGCCTCCCGGAGCCTCTGGAGCGACGCCTGGTACAGCTTCCGCCGCGACCGGGTCTCGATGGTCGCGAGCGCGGTCCTGCTGGTGCTCGTCGTTCTCTCGCTCGGCGCGCCGCTGTTCGAGCGGTACGTGTTCGACTTCCGCTACGACCAGCAGGATCTCCTGCACGCGCTCGCAAAGCCGACGATGGAACCCCCGGCGTATCTGCTGGGATCGGACGAGATCGGACGCAGCCAGGTCGTGCGGCTGCTCTACGGCGGACGGGTGTCGCTCGCGGTCGGCTTCTTCGCCGCGGTGGTCCTGCTCCTCGTCGGCGTCTCGGTCGGTCTGGTCGCCGGGTATCTCCGTGGCTTCACCGACGACGCGGTGACGTTCAGCGTCACCGTGCTGAACTCGATCCCGACGCTGTTCCTGCTCCTCATCGTCGCGGCGCTGTTCTCGCCCGGTCCACCGACCCTCGTCCTCATCCTCGGGCTCCTCGGCTGGACCGGCACGGCGAACTTCGTCCGCGGCCAGACCTTCGCCGTGCGCGAGCGCGAGTTCATTACCGCCGCCCGCACCGTCGGCGCCACCGGGGGCCGGATCATGCTCCGGCACGTGCTCCCGAACGTCCTGCCGTTCATCTTCGTTCTGGCGATGATCGACGTCGGCGGCCTCATCCTCACCGAGTCCGCGCTGAGCTATCTTGGGCTTGGGATCCAGCCACCCACCCCGAGCTGGGGGAACATGCTCACCAACGCGACCCAGTACATGGGCCGGGCCTGGTGGCTCGTCGTGTCACCGGTGTCGGCGATCTTCCTCACCGTGCTGTGCCTGTATCTCATCGGGGATGGCCTCCGTGACGCCCTGGACCCGCGCCTTCGCGGGTCGTGAGCGCCGCAGGCCGGCGCCGCTCCTGAGCCGGAGCCGCTTCGGCCCGATCCTGTGCGGTGCGGTGCTGATCGGGATCGCCTGCCAGGCCGGCCCGCCACCGGACCCGAAGCCCACCGGCCCGGCGCCGAGCGACGCGCCGACCCCGACCGCGGCCGCCAGCCGGATACCGACCGGCGGCACGCTGCGGGTGGGGGTGCCGATCGATATCGGACTGCTCGATCCAGCCGGGGGCGACGTCGTCGCGGAGCCGATCCACCGCCAGCTGTTCGAGGGGCTCGTCCAACCGCTCGGCGATCGGGTCGTCGGGCGGCTCGCGACGGCGTGGACCGTGGCCGCGGACGGGCGCACCTGGACCTTCACCCTGCGGGAGGGTGTGGTGTTCCACGACGGCACCTCGTTCGACGCCGCCGCGGCGGCGCGGAGTCTGACCCGACTCATCGATCGGCCCGGGGGCGTCGACCCGGTCCTCGACTCGGCGGTCGCGACCGGCCCGACGACGCTGACGGTGACGCTGCGGACGGCCTTCGCGCCGTTCCTCAGGCTCCTCGGGACGCCGCGATACGCGATCGTCCAGTCAGCGCGGCCGAGTGTCGGAACGGGACCGTTCCTGCTGGTCCCGGGCACCGAGCTCGCACGCCCGCTGGTCCTCGAGCGCAACCCGGCGTACTGGCGGACCGACGCCGCCGGGAGGGCACTGCCCTATCTGGATCGGGTCGTCTTCCAGGCGTATCCGGACGCGACCGCAGGCGCGGCCGCGCTGCGCAGCGGCGCAGTCGATCTGGTGACCGAGCTGTCGATCGGCGACGTCCCCACGGTCCGTGCCGATCCCAGCCTCCAGCTGGTCGCGCGGCCGGCGGTCACCATCCTTTCGCTCGCGATGAACCTGGCGCAGCCGCCGTTCGACGATCTCCGGATCCGCCAGGCCGTCGCCGCCGCGGTGAATCGCCGCGCGCTCGTCGACCGGCTGTACGCCGGCGCGGGGAGCCCGGCCACCCAATTTCTGCCACCGAGCACGCTCGGCTACGACGACTCGATCGCGGAGTTCTCGCGGAACGATCCCGGCGCGGCGAAGAAGCTCCTGGCCGAGGCTGGGAAGCCCGCCTTCGAGATCGATCTCTGGTACGTACAGGGAATGTCGCCGGCCCAGCCCGATGCGCGTCGCGTCGCCGAGTCGATCGCCGCGGAGCTGGCCGCGGTAGGGATCACCGCGGTCCTGAAGACGATCGATCCGGTGACCTTCGTGCTGTCGGCGCGCGACAACCGCTATGCCCTGTGGCTCGACAGCACCACCCTGACCGCCGGCGACCCCGATGAGATCCTCGGCCGCCTGTTCATCCCGCCGGTGGTCGGCGGCAGGGATGGGCCGACCACGGGAGGAGCCTGGACCGATCGCGAGGCCGCCGGGCTCCTGCGCAAGGCGCGGACCGAGCCGGACGAGAGCAAGCGGTCCGAGCTCTATAAGCAGGTGACCAAGATCGTCCAGCTGCGGATCCCGCGGGTGCCGCTGGTGTGGAGCGCCGCGCCGGCCGCGGCGACCCGGAAGGTCATCGACCCGCTCGCGTTCTGGTCGGGGGCCGCGGCGATCGGGAAGTAGGCCGCGAGGCGAGTACGCTCGACCGGTCATGATCGGCGGTGGAGCGCATGCATTTATGTGGGGCGGTGGCGGCGGCGGCGGCCGCGCGAAGCCGTCCCGGGCGGTCTATCGCCGGTTGCTGCGCTTCGTCCGGCCGTACCGGCGGAACCTCGGCCTGGCCGCGGCGCTCCTGGTGTTGTCCACGGTGCTCGGCCTGGCCTGGCCCCAGGTCGTGCTGCGGGTCCTCGATCTGGGGCTCCACGATCCCGCGCTGCTCGACCGGCTGATCATCGCCCTCATCGGGGTCCTGCTCGTCCGCGCGGTCATCGACGGTGCCCGCCAGTTCGTCATGACCTGGACCGGAGAGCGCGTCATCTTCGATCTGCGGATGGCGATCGTCCGGCACCTGCAATCGCTCTCGCTGGCGTTCTTCACCGGGCGCAAGACCGGCGAGCTCATGTCGCATGTCACGAGCGACGCGACGCTCGTCCATGGAGTGGTCACCCAGACGATCATCTCGGTCCTCGGCCAGGTGCTCACCCTGGTCGGCGGCCTGGTGGTCATCTTCGTGATGAACTGGCGCCTCGCGCTGCTGACGCTCGTCGTTGCCCCGCCGATCGGCCTCCTCGGGCAATACCTCGGCCGCCGGATCCGCTCGCTGTCTCGCGAGGCACAGGACGCGCAGGGCGAGGCCGTCGGGGTGCTCCAGGAGGCGATCGCCGAGATCCGCACGGTGCAGGCGTTCACCCGCGAGGGGTACGAGGCCGACCGCTTCCACGACAAGCTCTTCGTCACCTTCCGGGCGGTGCTCCGGCGCGCGCGGATCTCCTCGACGCTCTTCCCGCTGATCGGCTTCCTCGGCTTCTTCGCCTCGATCGTCGTGCTCTGGTACGGCGGCCATCAGGTGATCGACGGGCAGTCGACGCCCGGCCAGCTCGTTGCCTTCCTGCTGTACGCCGGGATGGTCGCCGGCCCGGTGGGTGGCCTGGCCTCGCAGTGGACCCAGGTCCAAGAGGCCTTCGGCGCCGCCGACCGGATCTTCGCGCTCCTCGACACGGTACCCGCCGTCGGCGACGTTCCTGGTGCCGGGGTGCTGCCCCGCGGAGAGGGGGAGATCGCGTTCCACGCGGTCTCGTTCCGGTACGCGAGCGGGCCGGTTGTGCTGGATGACATCACCGCGGTCTTCCGCGCCGGTCAGACGACCGCCCTCGTCGGCCCGTCGGGCGCCGGCAAGACGACGCTCGTGAGCCTGGTGGACCGGTTCTACGACCCGACCGCCGGGCGGATCACGATCGACGGCGTGGACCTGCGGAGCGTGACGGTGCGCTCGGTCCGGGAACGCATCGCGGCGGTGCCGCAGGAGCCGGTCCTGTTCGCCACGAGCGTTCGGGACAACATCCGGTACGGTCGCCTCGATGCATCGGACGCCGATATCGAGGCCGCCGCCCGGGCCGCGAACGCGACCGAGTTCATCGCCCGGCTGCCCGAGGGACTCGAGACGGTCGTCGGCGAGCGCGGCGTGAAGCTGTCGGTGGGGCAGCGGCAGCGCATCGCGATCGCGCGCGCGCTCCTCCGTGACGCGCCGATCCTGCTGCTCGACGAGGCGACCTCGTCGCTCGACAACGAGAGCGAGTACCTGGTGCAAGAGGCGCTCGGCCGGCTCATGACCGGCCGCACGACGATCGTCATCGCGCATCGGCTCACCACCGTCGAGACCGCGGACCGGATCCTGGTGCTGGATCGCGGCCGGATCGTCGAGGACGGCCCGCACGCGCTGCTCCTCGGACAGGGTGGCCTCTACCGGCGCCTGTACACCCGCGCCTTCGCGCCCGAGGCGCCGGCCGACGCGCTGGACCCAGACGCCGACCGCGTCTCGGTCGAGCCGTTGACCGGGGCGCTAGGGGTAGCGGTCGGGGTGGATCCAGGGAGCGAGGCTCATCGCGACGAGGTCGGCGAACGCGTCGGTCCGTGAGACCGCGCCGCCGGTGAGCAGCCCGATCGCGCCCGACGCGGACTTGCTGCCCTGGACCCCGAACATCGCATCGACCAGCGTTCCGAGCTCCATCCCGGCCTCGAGCCCGGCCTTGAGCGATGGGGGCAGGAGCATTCGCAGTCCGCTCGCGTAGCCGCGGCGTCCCGAGCGATCGACCGCCGCCACCCAGGAGCAGAGCCAGACCTGCGGCCCCTCGATCAGGACCCCGCCCTCCAGGCCGAACCCGACATCCGCGTCCTCGCGCATCCGCGCGGCGTCGGCCCGGGCCGCGGCGCCGTCGCGGGTCGCTTGGTCGCCGAGCGGCTGATCGCCGACCCCCGAGGGGACCGCGATCGCGTCGAGGGAGCAGCTCGGCGCGAGGCGGGCGAGCGCGGCGCGCACCGCGGCGACCTTCGCCGGGTTCGTCGAGCCGAGCGCCGCGCGGCGGAACGGGAGCGGCATCCGCCGATTGTCACCGGCCCGGGGAATGAGTAGAATTCCGACTGTAGTGCTCGGAAATACACCGGTGCCCGCCGCGTTCCACGTCTCGACCCGGGGCGAGTACGGCATGCGCCTCATGGTCGACCTCGCCCGGCACCACGGGGAGGGGAGCGTCTCGCTCCACGCCGTGGCGCTGCGCGAAGAGCTTCCCGAGGCCTACCTCGAGCAGCTCGTGGCGGTCCTGCGCAAGGCCGGCCTGGTGACCGGGAAGCGCGGAGCCGGCGGCGGCTACGTGCTGGCGCGTGACCCGGCCGAGATTACCGCGGGCGACATCGTTCGCGCGCTCGAGGGCCCGATCGAGCCGCAGGTCTGCACCGCGGAGGGAGACCCGATCGTCAATTGCATCCGCGAGCAGGATTGCGGCACCCGCCTGGTCTGGGTGAAGCTGCAGTCGACCATCGCGCAGGCGCTCGACGGCATGACCCTCGCCGAGCTCGCCCGCTCGTCCGCGCCGACGACGCCGGTGCTCTCGCCTTCGTAGCGCGCGCAGCTCAAGGAGGTCCCGTGGCAACACTCGAGATCAGCGACCTGCACGTCCGCATCGATGACAAGGAGATCCTGAAGGGGATCGATCTTTGTGTCCGAAGTGGCGAGGTCCACGCGATCATGGGTCCGAACGGCTCGGGGAAGAGCACCCTCTCGCTCACGATCATGGGCCACCCGCGCTACAAGGTGACCGGCGGAACGGTGACCGTGGACGGGCGCGACGTTCTGTCGCTGCCGGTCGACGAGCGAGCGCGGCTCGGCCTGTTCCTTGCGTTCCAGTATCCGTCGGCGATCCCCGGCGTCTCCGTCGCGGCGTTCCTGCGGACCGCGCTGAACGCGCGGCGGGCCGACCCGGCGGCCGGAACGAAGAACGACCTGCCGATCCCGCAGTTCCGCAAGCTCCTGGCGGAGAAGACGAAGCTCCTCGAGGTGCCCGACAGCTTCATCACCCGTGCGGTGAATGACGGCTTCTCGGGCGGCGAGAAGAAGCGCCTCGAGATGCTCCAGATGCACATGTTCGCGCCGACGATGGCGATCCTCGACGAGACCGACTCAGGCCTCGACATCGACGCCCTGAAGACGATCGCGAACGGGATCGAGACCCTCCACACCCAGAGCGCGCAGACGGGCGTCCTGCTCATCACCCACTACGAGCGGATCCTCCGCTATGTCCAGCCCGACTACGTCCACGTGCTGGTCGACGGGCGCATCGTTCGCACCGGCGGCCGCGAGCTCGCGGCCGAGCTGGAGAGCAAAGGCTACGACTTCGTCAAGGCCGTGTACGAGGAGCCCGTCGGGGCGTCGACGTCCTAGATGGGCCACGAATCGGCGGGAGGGGCAGGGTGAGCGCGGTGACGGCGAAGGCCGCTTCGCTCGATGTCGCGCGGATCCGGTCTGACTTCCCGGTCCTTGCCCGCACCGTGCACGGCGGGAAGCGCCTCGTCTACCTCGACAACGCGGCAACGAGCCAGAAGCCGCGCGTGGTGATCGACGCGGTGTCGGCGGTCTACACCGAGCACAACGCCAACATCCACCGCGGGGTCTACGAGTTCAGCGAGACGACCACGGCCCTCTTCGAGGGCGCCCGCGAGAAGGTCGCGCGATTCATCAACGCGCCTGAGACCCGAGAGGTCATCTTCTGCCGGAACGCGACCGAGGGCACGAACCTGGTGATGAACACCTGGGCCCGCGAGCACGTCGGGAAGGGCGACCGGATCGTCACCAGCGTCCTCGAGCACCACTCGAACTTCGTCCCCTGGCAGCAGCTCTGCCGGCAGGTCGGTGCCGAGCTCGTGGTCATCGATGTCGACGACGACGGCCGGCTGCGGCGCGACCAATACACCGCCGCGATGGAGCAAGGGCCGAAGCTGGTCGCCATCACCCAGACCAGCAACGGACTCGGGGTCGTGAACCCGGTCAAGGAGCTTGCCGCCGAGGCGCATCGCGCCGGAGCGACCGTCCTCGTGGACGCCGCGCAGTCGGTGCCGCATCTGCCGGTCGACGTGCAGGACCTCGACTGCGACTTCCTCGTGTTCAGTGGCCACAAGATGCTCGCCCCTCCCGGCTCGGGCGCGGTGTGGGGCCGGGCCGACATCCTCGAACGGATGCCGCCGTTCCTCTATGGCGGCGACATGATCGCCCGCGTCTCGAGGGACCTTTCGACCTGGAACGAGCTTCCCTGGAAGTTCGAGGCAGGGACTTCGGCGTACGTCGACGCGATCGGGCTCGGCGCCGCGGTGGACTACCTGAATGCCGTGGGGATGGCCGCGGTCCACGAGCACGAGTCGTCGCTCACCGCTTACGTCCTGCCAAAGCTGCTCGCGACCCCGGGGATCACGGTCTACGGGCCGAAGACGCTCACCGATCGCGTCGGCGTGGTGTCGTTCAACATCGACGGCATCCACCCGCACGACGTCGCGACGATCTTCGACAGCGAGGGGGTCTGCGTCCGGGCCGGGCATCACTGCAACCAGCCGCTCATGGATCGCCTGGGGACCGTCGCGACGACCCGCGCCAGCTTCTACCTGTACAACACCACCGAGGAGTGCGACGCCCTCCTCGCCGCGATCGCCACCGCCCAGAAGATCTTCAAGGTCTAAGGAATACGTGGACGATTTCTATCGCGAGTTCATCCTCGACCACTACAAGAACCCGCACAACTTCGGCGAGCTGCCGGACGCGACGAACAAGTATCACGACACGAACCCGCTGTGCGGCGACGAGATCACGATGTACCTGAAGATCGACGACGCCGATCGGGTGGAGGACGTGCGTTTCGTCGGCAAGGGCTGCGCGATCTCGCAGGCCTCGGCCTCGATCCTCACCGATGAGATCAAGGGGAAGACCCTCGACGAGCTCAAGGCGATCGACCGGGATCATGTCATCGCGAGCCTTGGGATCACCCTCAGCCCGGCGCGCCTGAAGTGCGCCCTGCTCAGCCTGAAAGCCCTGAAGGGCAGCGCCTGGGGGCTCACCGAGTGGCCCGGCGAGCAGGCGAAGACCTGAGCCCGCGGTCGCTCCGCTGGTAATTCCGACCAGCAAGGTAGAAAATAGACCCAGCGCAACTGGAACGAGGTGGCGTCCATGGCCGTAGACCAGCTGACCCAGCTCCCCGACAACTACAAGTACGGTTGGCACGACGACAACGCATCCCTGAACGTGAAGAAGAAGGGGCTCTCCGCGGCGGTCGTCACCGAGATCAGCCAGGTGTTCAAGAGCGAGCCGGAGTGGATGCTCAAGCGGCGCCTCAAGGCGCTTCGCCACTTCGAGTCCCGCAGCATGCCGACCTGGGGCGCGGACCTCACGCCGATCGACTTCCAGGACATCTACTACTACGTTCTCGCCTCGGACAAGTCGGCGAAGAGCTGGGACGACGTCCCGACCTACGTGAAGGACACCTTCGACAAGCTCGGGATCCCCGAGGCCGAGCAGAAGTACCTCGCCGGTGTCGGCGCGCAGTACGACTCCGAGTCGGTCTATCACAACATCCGTAAGGATCTCGAGGCCCTCGGCGTCATCTTCACCGACACCGACTCCGCGCTCCGCGAGTATCCGGAGATGTTCCGTGAGCACTTCGGCACGGTCATCCCGGCGAACGACAACAAGCTCGCGGCGCTGAACACCGCGGCCTGGTCCGGCGGCTCCTTCGTCTACGTCCCGAAGGGCGTGAACGTCGAGATCCCGCTGCAGGCCTACTTCCGGATCAACAGCGAGAACATGGGCCAGTTCGAGCGGACGCTCATCATCGCCGACGAAGGCTCGAGCGTGCACTACGTCGAAGGCTGCACCGCACCGGTGTTCACGACGAACACGCTGCACAGTGCGGTCGTGGAGATCATCGTGAAAAAGAACGCCAAGGTGCGCTACACGACGATCCAGAACTGGAGCAACAACGTCTACAACCTCGTCACCAAGCGGGCGGTCGTCCAGGAGGGCGGCGTCATGGAGTGGATCGATGCCAACCTCGGCTCCAAGGTGACGATGAAGTACCCGAGCGTGTATCTCGTCGGCGAGCGCGCCCACGGCGAGGTCCTCTCCGTCGCCTTCGCCGGCAACGGGCAGCACCAGGATGCCGGCGCGAAGATGGTCCACGCCGCCCCGTACACCACCTCGCTCATCAACAGCAAGTCCATCTCGAAGGGCACCGGGCGCACGAGCTATCGCGGCCTGGTGAAGATCTACCCCGGCGCGAAGAAGTCGAAGAGCACCGTCCGCTGCGACGCCCTCATCCTCGACACGACCGCCCGTAGCGACACCTACCCGTACATGGAGATCGACGAAGAGGACGTGACGATCGGCCACGAGGCCTCGGTGTCGAAGGTCGGCGAGGAGCAGCTCTTCTACCTGATGAGCCGCGGGCTCCAGGAGAGCGAGGCCACCGCGATGATCGTGAACGGCTTCATCGAGCCGATCGTGAAGACCCTGCCGATGGATTACGCGATCGAGATGAACCGCCTCATCCAGCTCCAGATGGCCGGCGCGATTGGCTAGCGCACCCCCGGTCCTCGAGGCGCAGCCCCTGCCGCTCGACCGTTCCACGGCCGAGCGGTTCGGTCTCGGCCGCGCCGAGCCGGAGTGGCTCGTCGCGAGCCGGACGGCCGCCGCGGCCCGGTACACCGCCGACGCCTGGCCGACCGGGGCGGAGGAGGAATGGCGCCGATTCCCGCTCGACGGGCTTCCGCGCGGGCCCCTCGTCGGCGCCGCTGCGGAAACGATCTATCGCGCCCCCCGGGGGGTCCTGACCGGTGATCTGGCGCTGCTCGCCCGCAGCGAGGAGGCCGCCGTCCGCCCCTGGATCTCCGCGGCGCCCGGGAGCTACGGGACCCACACCGCCTTCGAGGCGCTCGCCGCGGCGCTCTGGTCGGCCGGGTCGTTCTGCCGGATCCCGGCCGGTCTGGTCGCCGACGCGCCGATCCAGATCACCCGCACTTGGGAGCGCGGCGACGGCGCGGCGCTGTCGCGAACGATCATCGTCGCCGAGCGGGGCAGCCAGGCCACGGTCGTCGAGGAGCTCGCCTCGGATGGCGACGAGCCGCGCCTGGCGATCCCGGCGCTCGAGATCCACCTGGCGCAGGGCGCGAGCCTTCGCTACGTCCGGATCCAGCGCTTCGGTACCGAGGTCTGGGACCTCGGACCGCAGCGCTATGTCTCGGACCGGGACAGCGAGATCGCGAGCTTCAACGTCATCGTCGGCAGCGGCCGCAGCAAGATCAGCGTCGAGTCCGACATGACCGGTGACGGAGCGAATGTGAAGCTCTACGGCCTGGTCGCCGCCGACGGGACCCAGCGCATCGACATCAACTCCCTGCAGCGCGTGGATGGCAAGGGATCCAACAGCGACCTGCTCTATCTTTCTGCGCTCTACGGATCGTCGAAGGCGGTGTTCTATGGGACGATCCGGGTCGAGCCGACCTCCAGCGGCACCGGCTCGTACCAGGAATGCCGGAACATGCTCCTCTCGGACAAGGCCGGTGCCGATCCGATCCCGGTCCTCGAGATCCTCACCAACGACGTCGCGCGCTGCGGACACGGCGCCACGGCAGGGGCGCTGGAGGACACCGAGCTCTTTTATGTGATGTCCCGCGGGCTGACCCGCGGTGATGCCGAGCGCCTCCTCGTCCGAGGCTTCTTCCAGCGGGTCATCGATCACCTTCCCGACGCCGAGGTCCGCGACGCGATCCTCCGGGCCCTGGCGCCGCGGATCGGCCGGATCGCCGAGCTGGACGCGGCATGACCCACGAGAGCCGCTTCGTCCCCGTCGCGGACGCGGCCGACATCCCGGCCGGTACCGTCGGCGTCGTCGGGGCCGAGGGCCGGAGCTTCGCCATCGGCCACACCGCCGATGACGCGTGGGGCGCGGTCGACAACATCTGCACCCATGACGGCGGCACCCTGGGCGAAGGCGAGATCGACGACCGCTGCGTCGAGTGCCCGCGCCACGGCGCGAAGTTCGACCTGTTCACCGGTGCGGTGAGGGCGATGCCCGCGGTGTTCCCGGTGAACGCATACCCGGTCCGGCTGCGCGACGGGATCGTCGAGATCGATCTCGGCGTGGTCGCCGCCGAGCTGGAGATCGGGTAGCCGACCCGCGTTGGCACCGGGACTGCATGTGCGGTCCGCATCAGCTGCGGAGGTGACCCATGTCGGACCCTGAGATCGTCGAGAAGAAGACCACCGTGACCCAGCCCGTCCAGCCCGTCCAGCCCGTTCAGCCTGTTCAGCCGGCTCAGCCCGGCCAGACGACCAACGTGAACGTCCGTCCCGACGGCGGGGCCGACATCCAGGTGAACGACGGGACCGCGACGAACGGCGGCGCGGTCATCGAGGAGACGACCACCACCCGGCGCACGATCTAGCCCGATCCAGCCTGATCCAGCCCGATCCAGCCCGTAGAGTCGGGGCGGGCCTCGCAGCCGCGTCCCCAGACCGACCCGCGACGGCGTCCGGGCGCCCTCCCGTATCCTCTGGGCACAAGACCAGTGGCCGGGAGGGCGCTCGTGATCAGCTCCGCCGCGCGTGACCGGGTGAAGCTCGCCGTCGACCAGTGCGAAGAGGCGTTCCACACCTATGACGGCCGCTCCGGTGACGACTCCCTCGATTCGTACGAGGCCGCGTTGAATCGGGGAAAGGCGGTCGCGTTCCAAGAGGCCGCGCACTACCTCAAATCCGCGCTCCACGACATCGACGTGAAGAGCCTCTAGCGGAGCCGGGGGCCGCACGTGATCAGCGCCGTCGTCCTCATCACCGCCGAGCGCGGCGCGATCCCGACGGTCGGCGAAGCCCTCGCGGCGGTCCCCGGGGTGTCCGAGGTGTATTCGGTGACCGGTGAGGTGGACTTCATCGCGATGGTCCGCGCCCGGGAGCACGAGGAGCTCGCCGACATCATCACCCGCGGGGTCGGCCAGGTCCCGGGGGTGCTCCGGACGCACACCCATGTCGCGTTCAAGATGTATTCGCGGCACGACCTCGAGGCGGTGTTCTCCGTCGGAGATGAGGCCGCGCCCCCCGCCTAGCGTCGCCGCCGCCGGGCCGCTCGGACGCGCGCGAGGTCCCCCTAGACTGGCCTCATGCAGGCCGTCGTCATGGCCGGTGGCGAGGGGAGCCGGCTCCGCCCACTCACGATCAACCGACCGAAGCCGATGGTCGCGATCGTCAACCAGCCCTGCCTCGGGCACATCTTCGATCTCTTGAAGCGCCACGGGATCACCGACGCCGTCGTGACCCTCCAGTACCTCGCGGCCGTCATCCAGGACCACTACGGGAACGGCGCGGGAACGGGGATGCGGCTGCGCTACAGCGTCGAGGAGGCGCCGCTCGGTACCGGCGGCTCGGTCCGCCAGATCGGCGATGCGCTGGACGACACCTTCCTCGTCATCTCGGGCGACGCGCTCACCGATATCGACCTCGGGAAGGTCATCGCCTTCCATCGGGAGCGCAACGCGGCGGTGACCCTGACCCTCGTCCGGGTCCCGGACCCGCTGGAGTATGGCGTCGTGATCGCCGACCACGATGGCCGCATCACGAAGTTCCTCGAAAAGCCGTCGTGGGGCGAGGTCTTCTCGGACACCATCAACACCGGGATCTACGTCATCGAGCCACGGGTCCTGAAGCGCTACGCGATCGGCGAGGCCTTCGATTTCAGCAAGGACCTCTTTCCTCAGCTGCTCGCGGATGGGGAGCCGCTCTACGGCTACGTCGCCGACGGCTACTGGACCGACGTCGGGTCGATCGGCGAATACGCCCGGGCCAATGCCGACCTCCTGCGAGGGAAGATGGCCGGGACCCCCCTCGGAACGGTGCTCGCGCCCGGCATCTTCACCGGCGGCCAGGTGGAGATCGAGCCCAGCGCCAGGCTCGTCGCCCCGCTGTATCTCGGTGCCGGGGTCCGGATCGCCGGCGGCGCCCAGGTCATCGGGCCGACGGTCCTCCGGGACGCGGTCGTCGTCGACTCGGACGCCTACGTCGAGGGATCGATCGTCTGGCGAAACACCTACATCGGCGAGCGGGCGGAGCTCCGCGGCGCGATCGTCGGCCGCCAATGTGCCCTGAAATCGGGCGTGATCCTGGAGGAGGGCTCGGTCGTCGGCGATCACTCCGTCCTGAACGACGGAGCACGGGTCCGGGCGTCGGTGAAGATCTGGCCGGACAAGCAGGTCGAGGCCGGGGCGGTCGTCGGCACGAGTCTCATCTGGGGATCGCAGGGCCGCCGCGCGCTGTTCGGCCGCTTCGGCGTGACCGGTCTGGTGAACGTCGACCTCACCCCGGAGTTCGCGGCACGGTTCGGCGCGGCATACGCCTCCGCGCTCCCCGGCGGAGCGACGGTGACGATGAACCGCGACCAGCACCGGTCCAGCCGGATGCTGAAGCGCGCGCTGATGAGCGGCGTCGTCGGCGCCGGCGTGAATGTCGCCGATCTGTCTCAGGCTCCGTTGCCGATCGGCCGCTTTCATACCCGGCAGATCGGCGCGGACGGCGGCGTGCACGTGCGGGTCTCGCCGTTCGACGTGCGGGTCTGCGACATCAAGTTCTTCGACCGCCAGGCGCTCGACATGAGCAGGGCACAGGAGCGCAAGGTCGAGAACGTCTTCTTCCGCGAGGATTTCCGGCGGGCCTCCTGGGCCGACGTGGGCCGGATCTTCGAGTCCCCCCGCGTGGGCGAGGCCTACAGCGAGGCCTTCCTCGCAGAGGTCGTACGGCGCAGGGAGCTCGCGGCCGGCCGGTTCAAGATCGTCTTGAACTACTCACACGGGACCGCGGCGCAATTCCTCCCGCAGCTCTTCGAGGCGCTCGAGGTCGACGTCATCGGCATCAACTCGGTCGTCTCCGAGAACGTGGGCTCGCGGTCGTTCGAGGAGTTCCAGGAGCAGATGCGCGAGCTCGCGGCCATCACCTCAACCCTCCAGGCGAGCTTTGGGGTGACGCTCGACCAGGGCGGGGAGAAGGTCTTCTTCGTGGACGACCGCGGCCGGATCGTCGACGACCGGCACTTCCTCACCGCCTTCAGCGCGCTGGCGACCCAGGCGAGCCCCGGGGTCGTGGCCGTTCCGGTGTTCGCGCCGATGGCGATCGACACCGGCGTGGCGGCGGCCGGCGGGAGGGTCCAGCGGGTCCGGGCGTCCGCCGAGGCCCAGATGAGCTTCGCCGCACGCGAGAAGCCCCAGCTGGTCGCCGATGGCCTCGGCGGCTTCATCTTCCCGCGCTTCCATCCCTCCTTTGACGGGCTCTTCACCATCGTGAAGCTGCTCGAGCTGCTCGCGCTGGATGGGCGTCCGCTGAGCGACGTGATGAACGCGACGCCGGTCGCGCACATGGCCCGGCTGAAGGTGAGCTGTCCCTGGCAGGACAAGGGCCGGGTGATGCGGATGCTGGCCCAGGACAAGGAGACCGAGCGCACCAAGCAGGTCGACGGCGTGAAGCATCAGTGGGCCGACGAGTGGGCCCTCGTTCTCCCGGATGCGGATCAGCCGTTGTTCAACATCTGGTCCGAAGCGCGCGACGAGGGCCGAGCGTGGGCGCTCGTCCACCAGTACGCCGACCGGATCGGGAGCCTCCAGGGCTCATGACCGGGCGGTGACGGTGCGGATCGCGATCGCCCAGTGCGCCCCGGCGCTCGGCTCGTTCCCCCGCAACCTCGCCCTCCACGTCGACTGGATCGCCCAGGCCCGCGAGGCGGAGGCGCGTCTGGTGGTGTTCCCGGAGCTGTCGCTCACCGGCTACTACCTCAAGGACCTCGCCGGCGAGATCGCGCGCCCGGCGGACGATCCGTCGCTCGCCCCGATCGCCGCGGCGTCGCGCGACATCGACGTGAGCGCGGGCTTCGTCGAGCGGCGTCCGGATGGGCGGCTCCAGATCGCCCAGGGCTATTGGTCGGGCGGCGCGCTTCGGCATGTGCATCGCAAGGTGTACCTGCCGACGTATGGCATCTTCGACGACGGGCGCTACTTCGGTTCGGGAGACACCTTTGCGACCTTTGCCTCCGTCGTCGGGACGGCCGGTATCGCGATCTGCGAGGACCTCTGGCACCTCTCGGTCCCGTACCTGTACGCCGTCGGCGGCGCGACGGTGATCCTGGCCCCGTCGGCGAGCCCCGGGCGCGGCGTGGCCGAGGGCGGCGATCTCGGCACCGCGGCCTCCTGCCGGCTCATGGATCGCTTCTTCGCCCAGTACCTCACCCTCCACGTCGTGTTCGCCAACCGGGTCGGCCACGAGGACGGGATCGGCTTCTGGGGCGGCTCCGAGGTCGTCGCGCCGGATGGCACGGTCGTCGCCCGGGCGGCCGAGTTCGCCGAGGAGCTGCTCGTCGCCGACCTCGATCTCGGACTCGCCATCCGCGAGCGGGACCGCAATCCGCTCCTGCGCGACGAGCGCCCCGAGCTGGTTTTCCGTGCGCTCGCCGAGCGCATGGGCATCCGCGTCGCAGGCGACGCGGGGTGACGCTCGGATATCCCGAGCGGGTGGGCTCGCTGCGTCCCGACCCGGCCGATCCATCGCCCCTGGGGATCGATACCAAGCTGGTGCGCACGATGCTCACGAGCTTCCTGCGCGACGAGACCGTGCGCACCGGGCTTCGGCGAGTGGTGCTCGGGCTCTCGGGCGGGATCGACAGCGCGGTCGTTGCCGCGCTGGCCGCGGAAGCGCTCGGCCCAGCGCAGGTCACCGCGCTCTACACGCCCTACCGGACGAGCAGTGGCCGCTCCGGCGAAGATGCGCGGGCCGTGGCCGCCGCATATGGGATCGTGCTCGAGGAGGTCCCGATCACCGCGCAGGTGGACGCGTATTTCGCGGCGGATCCCCAGGCCGATCGGATCCGGATCGGCAACAAGATGGCCCGCGAGCGCAAGAGCATCGAGTACGACCGCTCCTGGCCCGACGGGCTGGTCCTCGGGACGAGCAACAAGAGCGAGCTGCTCCTTGGCTATGGCACCCAGTTCGGCGATCTCGCCGCGGCGCTCAACCCGGTCGGCGACCTGTACAAGACCCAGCTCCGCGAGCTGGCCGCCGCGCTGGGCGTTCCGCGTGCGGTCATCGACAAGCCGCCGACCGCGGACCTCTGGGTCGGCCAGACCGACGAGGCCGAGCTCGGCTTCAGCTACCCGGTCGCCGACCTCATCCTCTATCACCTCGTCGACCGGCGGGTGCCACCGGCCGACCTGATCGCCAGCGGTTTCGACGCGGCGATCATCGCGCGGGTCCGCGAGCTCATCCGGCGCAATCACTTCAAGCGGGTCATGCCGATCATCGCCAAGCTGAGCCTGCGCACGATCGGCCACGACTTCCTCTATCCCCGCGACTGGGATCCCGACTGAGATGGAAAACGCGGAGAGCGCGCCCGGGATCCGGCTCAGATCTCCGCGGGTTCGGGAGGGATGACCCGCAGTGGGCGGAGGCCCAGACAGGAGATGCCCGTCGCTGCCATCCCGAACAGCTCTCGAGCGGCCCACCCGATGTCGTCGAAGACCGCACCGTCGTAGTGGTGGTCGCGGCGGGGCGCAGCTGGACTGACGCAGTGGCGGTGTGGCACGTCGTCGTGCCAGTGGTAGGCGTACCGTCCGGTCGGCCGCGGCTCCAGGTGGAGGTCGTAGCGGTACTCGAAGCGCTCCCACGCACCGCCCGACCACGCGTGCTTCTCGACGAACACGAGGGTCGCCAGCGCGGGCGGACCGTAGCCGGGAACGTCCACCTGGACTCGCAGGACCCGGAGCTTCCGGCTTGTCCCGCCTTCGCTCTCGATGTGGCCGTACCGCGCCTGCCCGTACAGGCCGGCGAAGGCGTCAGCCATCTCGTCGAGGCGCTGGTCGTACTGGTGGCTCGTCAGGCGCCGGCCTGGCCTCACTCCACGGTCGCGGCTACCGGGCGCCGGCGATGCCGACGCGCATCCGCCGCGAGCCCGCGACCGTCGAGCGCAACGCGGCTCGGCGTCGTCAGCTCCGGGTTGAGCCGGCGCATGACCACCGCGAGCGGGATCCGGTAGGTTTTCGGCCCGAGCTGGAGGGCGAAGAGCAGCTCGCGGTGGATCCAATCCATCACCGTGGACGGGTCGACGGCGACCAGCCTCGCGAACTCCCGCGGCGAGTAGAACGGTTTCTTCTCGAACTCCACCATGACCGTCGCCTCCAGATCCATCGTAGCCTATAAAAACGATTATACGGGATGTGAGGGAGTCCAAGCTGAATCATCCGGTGCGAACCGATCCGGACGGAAGTACGCCGCGATGAGTCGGCGCGCGGCGTTCGGCTACCTCTTCGCCTTCGGCGGTGCCGCGTTCTACGGCGTCGGCGGCGTCATCGCCAAGCGCGCATTCGCGCTCGGGATCCAGCCGGCCACGCTTGCGGAATTCCGAGTGCTGTTCGCCTTCGGCGTCTTCCTGCTGTCGGTGCTGTTGTTCCGGCGCCGCGACCTCGCGGTCCGCCGCGCCGATCTCGGTTGGCTGGTCGCCTTCGGGCTGTTCGGGGTATTCGGGGTGCAGCTCCTGTATTACGAAGCGATCCAGCGGCTGCCCCTTGGCGTGGCGCTGGTCATCGAGTACACCGCGCCGCTCCTGCTCCTCGCCTACTGGCGGCTGCGCGGGCGGAAGGTGGGCGGGCGCCTCTGGTCCGCCGCGCTGCTCACGATCGTCGGCTGCTTCTTCGTGGTCGGGGCCTACGATGCCTCGCTCCGGTCGCTCAACGCCTTCGGCGCCGCGATCGCCGCGGCCGACGCCGTCATCTTCGCCGTCTATTTCCTGGTCGCCGAGCGGCTGGCCGCGCGCTATTCGACCTGGACCCTGCTGCTCTGGGGCTTCGGGGCCGCCCTGCTGGCCTGGGCCATCGTCCGCCCGCTCTGGCTCCTGCCCTGGCAGCTCCTGCAGGGCGAGATCGCCCTCCTGGTCGCCGGCGTGGTCATCGTGGCGACGGTCATCCCGTATCTCTTCACCATCGCGGCGGTCGGGCTCATCCCGGCCACGCGCGTGGGGCTCACCGCGACGAGCGAGCCGGTGGTGGCTGCGGTCGCCGCGTTCCTGCTCATCGGCGAGGGGCTCGACGGCCCGCAGCTCATCGGAGGCGCGATCGTCATCGTCGGGATCATCGTCGCGCAGAGCGTCCGGCTCCGGCCGGACGGGGTCTGACGACCCCGTCCCCCGGTCAGGGGAATCCGCTCGGCGGCTGACCGGGGTGGCCATCGTGGCCCCCGAACGGGCGTGGTGCAGACGGCGCGCGGCTGGTGGACTGTCTTCGTGGACGACCGCACCGAGCACGCCGATCGCCTCGTCGACTTCCTGTGCGTGCGCGAGACCCATCAGCGCAGCGATGCCGACGCCGTCGTTTCCAGCCAAGCCGGGGCGCTGCTCCTCTGCCCCTCGGGCGAGATCCTCGGGCACGTCTGGCGCGCCGCGGTCGGCGCCCCCTGTCCCGACGATCGCCGCCTGGCCGCCGCGATCGCGGCCCGCGGACATCTTGGATCGGTCCCCGTCTCCGCGCTGAACTGAGCGCAACCGGCGCTACTGCCGGAGGGCACACTTACCCGCGTGGGCACCCTGTATCTGGTCGCGACGCCGATCGGCAACCTCGAGGATGTGTCGGCCCGGGCGCTGCGGATCCTCCAGGAGGTCCACATGGTGGCCTGCGAGGACACCCGGCAC
>DATCNH010000114.1:0-19036 GCA_036565345.1 Candidatus Limnocylindria bacterium
GGCAGGTGCGTGCGTCGGTGGCTGGCGGGCGCCTCGTTCGCTTGCGCGTCCCGTGCGTCCACTGGGCCGGCGCGTCCCTGACGGACGCGGCTGCGCTCGCGAAGCACCCGCCAGCCCCCGGTGACGGCGCGTGACGCCGGCAGGGCGTAACGCGACGGCGCGTGCTGCGGGCAGACGTGCGGCGACGGCCGACCAAGGTGGGAACTGGAGATCGCCGGACGGTCTGGGCCGGGACGGATTCGGCCGGCGGACCCCCGCCAGCCGTCTGGGGAGGCTGGGGGTAGTTCGCGAACAAGGCCGGTCCGGCAGGGATGCGCATCCACCCGATGACGCACCTGGCCGGCGCAGTGAGCGGAATGCCCACCAGCCTCCGACGCAGGATGCGACCGCGGATCAGGCGAGCGGCGATGCCTTTGGAGCGGCGCCTTTGGAATGGCGAAGCAGTCCCCCGGAAACCGAGGCCACGGGGGTCGCTAGAGGGCGGAGGCCTGCACCTGGTCGGAGATGAGGAGGACCATGAAGCCGATCGCGAGCACCGCGGTGAAGCCGGTCAGGACGACGAAGCGAAGGCGCGCGTCGCGCTCGATGATCGTGCGGGCGGTGTCGAACAGATCGCTCATCGGTCCCTGGCCAAGCAGGAACCGTGCCGGAGCTAGCTAGGCCGGTGTCGGAGCCGGTGCCGGGCCCTTCCCGGTACGACGCTTCTCTTCCGGCTCGGGCGGAGATCCCGCCGGGAGGCCGGAGGGACCGGTGTCCGACGGGCCGCTGGACGCCGCGACCGGCGTGCCGCTTCCGTCGTCGTCCTCGAACAGCCGGTTGAACTCGTCGCTGGAGAGCGTCTCCTGCTCGATGAGCTTGGCGACGACCGCGTCGAGCTTGTCGCGGTTCCGGGTGAGGACCTCGTACGCGCGACGGCGGGCTCGGTCGACGATCTCGTGGACCTCGCTGTCGATGATTTTTGAGGTGTCCTCGGAGTAGTTCTTCTCCTCGGAGATCTGCCGGCCGAGGAAGATCATCTCGTCGCTCTTGCCGTACTGGAGCGGACCGAGCTTTTCGCTCATGCCGTACTTCGTGACCATCTGGCGGGCCATCTCGGTGGCTTTCTCGATGTCGTTGCTCGCACCGGTGGTCACGTCGCCCCCGAGGTGCAGCTGCTCGGCGGTCCAGCCCCCGAGGGCGGCCGCGATGTCGTCCTCGAACTCCTTCTTGGTCCGGAAGTAGCGGTCCTCCTGCGGAAGTGACCAGGTGACGCCCATCGCCATGCCGCGTGAGACGATCGAGATCTTGTGGACCGGGTTCGTATTCATGAGGAGCTTGAAGCAGAGGGCGTGTCCGGCCTCGTGATAGGCGACGATCATCTTCTCCTTCTCGGAGATGACGCGCGATCGCCGTTCGGGGCCGAGGGACACCTTCTCAAGCGCCTCCTCGAAGTCCAGCTGGCTGACGGTCTTCCGGTTCCGGCGGGCCGCGAGGATCGCCGCCTCGTTCACGACGTTCGCGAGATCGGCACCGGAGAAGCCGGGCGAGATCTGGGCGATGCGCAGAAGGTCGACGTTCTTGTCGAGCGGCTTCCCGCGGACGTGCACGTCGAGGATCCCCTTGCGGCCCTTGATGTCCGGGCGGTCGAGGACGACCTGGCGGTCGAAGCGTCCGGGCCGGAGGAGCGCCGGGTCGAGGACGTCCGGGCGGTTGGTCGACGCGAGCACGATGACGTTCGTGCCGGTGTCGAAGCCGTCCATCTCCACGAGGATCTGGTTGAGGGTCTGCTCGCGCTCGTCGTGCGATCCGCCCAGGCCGGCGCCGCGCTGGCGCCCGACCGCGTCGATCTCGTCGATGAACACGATGCACGGCGCATTGCGCTTCGCCTGATCGAACAGGTCCCGCACCCGCGACGCGCCGACGCCCACGAACATCTCGACGAACTCGGAGCCCGAGATCGAGAAGAACGGCACACCCGCCTCACCGGCGACCGCGCGCGCGAGCATCGTCTTACCCGTACCGGGCGGCCCCACCAAGAGCACGCCGCGCGGAATGCGGGCCCCCAGGGTGGAGAACTTCTCCGGGTACTTCAGGAACTCGACGACCTCGGTGAGCTCCTGCTTGGCCTCGTCCACTCCAGCGACGTCGTCGAAGGTGGTCGCCGGCTTGTTGCCGACGAACATCCGGGCGCGCGATTTCCCGAACGACAGGGCCTGATTATTCGTGCCCTGGGCCTGCCGCATCATGTAGATGAAGAAGCCGCCGATGAGCAGGACCGGCAGGAGGCTGAGGAGGATCGAGCCGATGATCCCGAAGGTCTGGCTCTCCTGCGGCAGCACGAGGTTCACCCGCTTGGCGGCGTTGTTCCCGTTCGCGGTGTTGTAGTCGAGGATCGCCTTCTTGAACAGCCCGTCCTTGTCGTCGCCGATGTTCACGATCTGCTTCGTGCTGACGCCGTCGTTGAGGGTGACGGTCGCGATCGTTCCGGAGATCGAGACCTCCTTCACCTGACCGGAGTTCACCTCATCGATCGCCTGGCTGTAGCCGACCGTCGATGCGGCCGGGGTCTGGGCCTTGTAGGCGTACAGGAGCGCCACTCCCATGACCACCAGGAGGAGCGTCAGGATGCCGTTCTTGAAGATGCGGTTATCGAAGTTCGTGGCGCTCGTCCTTTCTTGGCGGGTCCGGTGCTTCGATGCTACGCGCCCCGTCGGCGAATGACCAAGTGACGCCTTCCGGCGGCCGTGCGCCGAGCCAGCGCCGGCCGTTCGTGGCCGGGACCGCGTGTCCGAGGCCGACCACCCACCACACCGCGTCGTCACCGGTCGTGACCAGCGGGTACCGGTCACGGATCCGGGCCGGGACCTTCGCGTCGGTAAAGAGGTCCTGCACCTTGGTACGAAGATCTGGGCCGATCCGATCTCCCGGACGACGCCCCCGCACCGTGAGCGGACCGGACGGCGGTGCCGGAGCGCGCAGCGGCAGGCCCGGATCGGGCTCGACCGATAGGAGGATCGTCCACCCCTCCCACAGGACCGGCTCCCCCGCCCGCAGCGCGACCGTAGCAACGGCGGATCGGGCCGAGGCCCCACCCGGTGACACCCGCACGAGCCGCCGGTACTCGCGGAGGGCGCGACCGCCGGGAAGATCGAGCCTGGCGCTCCCGGCGGTCGCCCGGGCAAGCGCCGAGAGCGCACGGCGATTCGTCGCGCTGAGCGACCGGCCGGAGACGCCCTCCCACCACAGCGCCAGCGCGGTCTCGCCGGCGACCGGGTCGAGTTGGTCAAGTCGATCAAGGCGGTCAAGGAGCAGCGCGTCGCCATCCCGCGCGTCGTCGAGGGCGAGCGCGGCAGCGCGCGCCGAGCCGTCGCTCGCCGAGGCGGCCGCCTCCGCGAGGCGCGCGAGGGCACCGGCGGCCTGCGGGTTGATGCGCTCGAGCTCGGGCAGCACGCGGCGCCGCACGCGATTCCGCGCGAACCGCAGGCTTCGGTTCGTCGGATCCTCGCGCGGGACGATGCCCTCGGCGACGCAGATCGCGACCGTGTCGGCCCGCGACAGGCCGAGGAGCGGGCGGACGATCCCATGCCTCGAGGGGCGCATACCCGCCAGGCCGGCGAGGCCGCTGCCCCGGGTCGCGTGAAGGAGCACCGTCTCGGCCTGATCGTCACGGGTGTGCCCGGTCGCCACGGCGGTCGCGCCGATCTGCGCGGCGGCACGGCGAAGGAACGCGTAGCGCTCGCGGCGGGCGTCGTCCTCGCTCGTCGGGCGCCGGTCCGCTCGGCCCAAGCGGAAGGGAGCGCTGACGGCCGCCGCAAGGCCGGCCACGAATGCCGCGTCGGCCGCCGCGGCCCTCGGCCTGGTCCGATGGTCAAAGTGCGCGACGTGGAGCACGAGCCCGAGCTCGGGTCCCAGGTCGGCCAGGAGGGTCAGAAGTGCGGCCGAATCGGTGCCGCCGGAAACGGCGACGAGCAGCGGGCCGGGGCGCAGCAGATCGTGCCGGCGTGCAAAGGCGAGGACGGTCGCGCGCAGCGGCGGCGGGATCACGGTGGCTGGGGGCGGACTTGAACCGCCGACCTAGGGCTTATGAGTCCCTTGCTCTGCCGACTGAGCTACCCAGCCGTGTCGGTCGATTATCGCCGGTCGCCCGGGAACGCGGACGCCCCGACCGCGTGCGGCCGGGGCGTGTCTGTTGCGGGAGCGCGATTCGAACGCGCGACCTTCGGGTTATGAGCCCGACGAGCTACCGCTGCTCCATCCCGCGAGGCCAATGCTACTGCCTCGGCCGGCCGCGCGCGAATGGAGCGCGTGTCAGCGCGCTCCGAAGAACAGGGCGAGCCATTGCGCCGCACGCGACGGCCTGACCACGGGTGCGGCCGGTGCGGCGGACCGGGGCTCCTGTTTGACCCCGATGATCGCCTCGCCCGGCTTCACGTATCCATAGTCGCGTGCCTTGTCGACGACGTAGCTATCGCTCGCCTTCTCGGCGAGCTCCGCCTCGAGCCGGGCCCGCTGCACCTGCTGGGCGATGATGTCGGCCTGGAGCCCCGCGGTCTCGCGGGCCATCGCGTTGCGCTGCGCCGCGATGGCGACGAACGCCGTCGCGAGCAGCAGCCCAGCGAGCAGCAGACCCATCGCGATCGTCGGACGCGCCATCGCGGCGGCCGCCGCGCGTGCGCGGGTGCTTCTCGCGCTGGCGCGCTTCGTCCGTCCCGGCATCGTTGCCATCATGACGCAGCGGGCCACTCTGATGGAAGACCTCTCACCGGCCCACCCGCGGATCGATACGCGATCCATCCGAACAGGCCGAGGAGCGAGCGAGCGAGGCGGATGTCCGACACCTCACGTACGCAGCCGACCGCAATGACCGGGCGGTCGCCGTACACGATGCCCGCGTCGTTCCGCACGCCCTCGAGCGAGCCGGTCTTGTGCGCGAGGCGCACCCCGGCGGGGAGGTACCGGCGAAGGAGCGAGTCGTCCTGGGTGCGCTCGAGCACCGCGAGCACCGCGTCCGAGGCCGCGCGCCCACCACACTCGCCACGCAGGAGCATCCGCAGCAGGAGGGCGACCTCCCGGGGCACGATGACGTTGTCCGCGCCGCGTCGCGTCGCGTCCAGGTCGAACATCGCACGGGCGAGGCGCGTTCCGGAGCAGCCCCATTCACGGAGGCGCTCGGCGACCCGGTCGAGCCCGACCCGCTCGATGAGCCGGTTGGTCGCGGTGTTGTCGCTCACGATGACCGTAAGCATCGCGAGGTCCCGCAGCGTTAGGTCGCTCACCCCACCGAGGTGGCGGAGGACTCCAGACCCGTCCACCGGCGCGCCGACGGCCCTCCGCTCGTCGAGCGACAGCCGTCCCTCCGCCGCATCGGCGTAGAGCGTCATCACAAGGGGGATCTTGATGACCGACGCCGCCGGGACCGCCGCGTCGGCCTCATGGGCGAACAGCTCCGTCCCGTCCGCAGCGACCAGGATCAATCCCGCCCTGCCGGGCAGCGCCTCAATCGCGGTCCGCAGTGGCGCGAGGTCGTCCGCCATCTGGCGACTGTAGCCGCGCGGCTCGGCGCGCCGTCCGGCGCTAGTCGCGCATCCGGGCATCGACCCGCGCGCGATCGGCGAGCGCGCTCGTCGCCGGCCCTTCGACCGCGAACGACGCCACCGCGGAGGCGAAGGTCGCGGCATCGTGGATCGCCAGACCCTCGCCGAGGCCGAGGGCGAGGCCCGCGGCAAAGGCATCGCCGGCACCGGTCGGATCGACGATGCGCGCCGCGGCGAAGGCGTGGACGTGGCTGCTCCGGCCGCCCTCCAGCACATCCGATCCGCGCTCGGCGTGGGTGACGACGACCGTCCCGGCGCGGGCCCAGGCCTCGGTGTCCGCACCATCCTCGTCGCTCACGACCGTCGCGGTCACCCGCGGGATGATCGTCGCCGCCGCGTCCCAGGGTCGTGCCACGATGTCGCCGTTACCGGTCCAGCCGCGCAGGAAGCCCTGCGCGACGAGGACCTCGACCCGGGCGAGGGTCGTGCCGAAGAGGGATTCGTCGAGCTCGCGGGCGATCGTGCCGAACACGACCGCGTCGGCGCCGTGAAGCGACGCCGGAAGATCGCCCAGGGCAAGCTCGGCGGCGCGGGCGCGCAGCCGAAGCTGCCGGCGACCGGACTCGTCGTAGCGGAAGGCGAAGGTCGTCGTCACCTCCGACGGGAGCGCGTGGAGCCGCACCCCGAGCTCCGCGCAGAGCTGATCGAGCGCCGGTCGCTCCGCGGGGCCGACGCGCGTGACCAGGGTCGTGGCCGCGCCCAGACGGGCGGCGGTCGCCGCCGCATACAGCGCCGAGCCGCCGAGGCGCGTGCTCCCGTCCGGGAACTCGTCCTTCGCGGTGTGGCCGATCGCCAGGATCTCCACCCTCAGACGTTGAACAGGACGTTCATGACATCGCCGTCCTGGACCGTGTAGGTCTTACCCTCCGTCCGGAGGATGCCCTGCTTGCGCGCGTTCGCCTCGCTGCCGGCCTTGAGTAGCTCGTCCCAGCGGATCACCTCGGCGCGGATGAAGCCCCGCTCGAGATCGGAGTGGATCGCGCCCGCGGCCTGCTGCGCCGGCGACACTTGGGGGACGGTCCAGGCCCGGACCTCGTCCTCGCCGGCGGTGAAGAACGAGCAGAGCCCGAGGAGCTCGTACGTCGCGCGGATCACGCGATCGAGCGCCGGCTCGGTGATGCCCAGCTCGGACCGGAACGCGGCGCCCTCCTCTCCCGCGAGCTCGGCGATCTCCGCCTCGATCTTCGCGCACACCGGGACGATCGCCGTTGCCCGGTGCGCCGCGGCGGCCGCGCGGAGCGACGCGAGGACGGCGTCCGGGGCACCGACATCGCGCTCGTCGACATTCACGACCACAAGCTGCGGCATGAGCGTGAGGAACCGGTAGCCACGAACGAGCCTGCGCTCCTCGGGCTCGACGTCGAGGTCACGGAGCGGGGTCTCCGCCTCGAGCGCCGGCTTCGCCCGCTCGAGGAACGCCTTCTCGCGCTCGCGGGCCTCGCGTTCCGCGCCCTTGGCGCTCCGCAGCTCGCGGTCGATCGACTCCAGCCGCTTTTCGACGATCGCGTGGTCGGAGAAGAGGAGCTCGAGCTCCAGCGTGGCCATGTCACGGAGCGGGTCGACGCTTCCCTCGGCATGTGGCACCGCGGGATCGGCGAATGCCCGAACGACGTGGACGAGCGCGTCAGAGTTTCGTAGGTCACCGAGCTTCTTCGCGCTGATGCCCTCGCCGGCATTCGCGCTCTTCGCCAGTCCGATGTCCCGATAGGTGATCTCGGCGAACGTCGTCTTCTTGGGCTTGAACAGCGTGGCGAGCTTATCGATCCGCTCGTCCGGGACCTTCGTCACCCCGACATTCATCTCCCCCTCGGACCCGGCGAAGGCACCGGTCTCGGCATGCGCGCCGGTGAGGAGGTTGAACAGGGTGGTCTTGCCGACATAGGGCAGGCCGGTGATCGTGGATGACAGGTTCATGCGAGCGTCGCCTCCTCGATGTGCGGCAGGTCTTCACCGAAGATCGTCCGCGCGACGGCGCGGAATCGCTCGGACGATCCAGTGGCGCAGATCACATTCGTCGGCTCACCGCCGGTGCGGAGCTGGCGGTGCGACTCCAGAACCTCGCGGACCGCGAGCGCGGTGGTGGCGGCGGAATCGACGACCCGGACACCGGGACCGGCGACGCGCTCGATGAGCGCCCGGAGGAGCGGGTAATGGGTACAGCCGAGGAGGAGCGTGTCGACGACCGGCGACACGACCCCGCCGTCGGTGAGGAGCGGCGTGACATATTCGCGCACCGCCTGCTCGGCCTCCGGCGATCCGGCCCGGCCCGACTCGACCAGCGGCACGAGCTTCGGGCACGCCTGTTGGACGACATCCACGAGCGGATCGAGGTCGCGGAGCGCACGCTGATATGAGCCGGACCGCACCGTGCCCGTCGTCGCGAGCACCCCGATCGAGCGCCGCGCCGACGCCGAGATCGCCGCCGCCGCGCCGGGCCGGACGACGCCGAGCACCGGTACGGCGCTCTCTTCACGGACCACCTCGAGCGCCACCGCGGTCGCGGTGTTGCAGGCCAGGACGACGAGCTTGCAGTCGCGCTCGGCGAACCAGCGCATCGCCTGACGGGTGAAGGCGAGGACCTCTTCGGCCGGCCGCGGGCCGTACGGCATCCGTGCCTCGTCGCCGAGGTAGATCGTGGATTCTTCAGGCAGCTGCCGCCGCAGCTCCCTTAGGACCGTGAGCCCGCCGACGCCGGAGTCAAACAGGCCGATGGGGGCGGAAGCTGCCGCGGCCACTCCCTACTTGCGCTGTTGGGTGACGAGGGTCGTGGCCAGGCTCGCGATCGCCTGCGAGACGGGGGCGCTCGCGTTCGCGAGCACGAACGGGGTCTGCTTGTTATTCGACTCGCTCACCAGCTTCCAATCGGTCGGGATCTCCGCGACGACCGGAAGGTTGAGCGCGTGCTCCATTCCGCCCTTGCTGAGGCCGGCGGTCGAATCCGATTGGTTCACGACCAGCATGATGGGCTTCTGGCCCTTGTAGCCGAGCGCCTCGAACGTATCGATGGCCGAGCGGGTGTTCGCGATGGTCGCGCCCATGTAGGTGACCACCAGCAGGATCACCGATGCCGCGTCGAGGATCGCGAGCGTGTCCTCGGTGAGCCGCGCCGGGGTGTCCACAATGACGTAGTCGTGATGATCGGCGAGCAGGCCGATGGCGTTGCCGATCTCGGCGGCGGCGACGAGGTCGGCCTCCTCGGGGCGCGGCGGAGCGAGGAGCACGGCGACGCCACCGGGCCCCTCCCAGAGGGCTTCGGTGAGATTCGCACGCATCGCGGCCCCGGCCGGCAGATCGACGATGGACCGGGTTGACGGCGGGACCTGCAAGAAGTGCCGGACCGCACCGAACTGCATTACACCATCGACGAGTGCCACCGCGGCGCCGTTGCGCCGCAGTACGCAGGCGAGGTTCACCGCGATCGTCGTCTTGCCGGTGCCGCCCTTCGGCGAATACACCGCAACCACCATGCCCTTGCCCTCGCGCTTCTGATCCTTGCTCCCGAGCGCAACGGCGAGTTCGTTCGCGCCGCCGGGAAGCACGAACACCGCGTCGATGCCGTCCTCCGCGCGCGGATCGACCGGCCGCTGCGGCACGGTGATGACGACGATGCGGGTACCGGGCGATCCGGCTCGGATGCGCTTGCAGATCTCGAACCCGGAGAGCTTCCCCTGCAGGAGCGCGTCGACCATGACGACGTCGCACCGCTCCGTGGTGGCCTGGATGATCCCGGCCTCGGCGGCGGACTGGACCCCGGCGAGCTCCACATCCTGCTGGCGGCCGAGCATCCCCTTGAGGTGCGCCGCCACCTGGGGGAGATCTTCGATGAGCAGCACCCGTTTCACGTCGTCGAGTCTAACGACGCCTGGAGCCCAACGTCGCGTGCGCGACCACACCGCTCAGGAGACCCGCGAGGACGAACGAGGCACCGATCCGGAGGGTCACCCCGTACCAGTACTGATCGGGATACAGGGCCAACAGGTTGGACGACGCCTCAAACAGGAAGTTGCCCTGCGGGAAGAAGATCTCGTGGAACAGCAGGAAGAGCGGTTCGAACGCGACGGCGGCGGCGACGGCGACGACGAGCACTCCCGCACCGGCCACCAGCGCCGCATTCCGCGCCAAGAGCGCGGCGGCACGCCCGCCGCGTCGCGACACCCGAACGACCAGCAGCCCAGCGATGGCCACGGCGGCGACCGCCGCGACCCGCGCACCGACGAACACGCGCCGCACGTCCCGCATGTGTGCGTACTCGGCGGTGGTGAAGACCGGCGCGCCGAAGGAGACCGGCGGATCGGCGGCGTCACCGGTCACGTACGCGAACCAGGCGTCGTGATATCGGAGCAGGACCGGTAGATCGACGCGCACCGACCGTTGGGCGGCATCTCCGGGAGCGAACTGGAACGTCGCGGGGGCGAAGTCGCCGGCGATCGACGCGTACGTCGCCGAGCCGCCGAACACGATGGCAAGCGCGACGAGCCCCGCGACGGCGAGGCAGAGCCCGCCGAGCGCGGACTCCCAGCGGCGGATCATGGCCGGTCCAGCACCCCGAGGCCGGGTCGTTCGCTGAAGACGAAACGGCCGCGCACCACGGGAACCGCCAGATATGGGTCGTCGACGATGAGCAGATTCCCGTCGAGGTCCACCCATTCCACCGCGGGCGCCAGGTGGGCCGCGGCGGCGATCGCGACGCTGGTCTCCGCCGCGCGGCAACCGAGCATGACCTTGAGCCCGAGCTCGTGGGCCCGCTCGATCATCGCCCGGGCCTCGGCGATGCCGCCGCACTTCTGAAGCTTGACGTTGATCCCGTCGCAGGCCCCGGCCAGCCGGTCGATATCCGCGCACCGCACCGCGGCCTCGTCGGCGACGATCGGCAGCTCCGAACGCTCCCGGACCGATCGCAGCCCGTCGATATCGGCCGCGGCCACCGGCTGCTCCACGAACTCGATCCCGAAGCGGACGATGCGGGCGATCCGCCCCGGCGCTTCGTCCGGGGTCCAGGCCGCGTTCGGGTCGACCCGGATCGTCCCGCCGAAGCGTTCCCGGATCGCGCTGAGTGTCGCGACGTCGTCGCCCTGCCCGAGCTTCACCTTGAGGATGTGGAAGCCCGCGGCGGCGGCGGCGGCGGCGCGCTCGGCCATGACCGCCGGCGGAGCGATCCCGATGGTGAACGACGTCGGTGGCGCTTCCCCGGGGGCCAAGCCGAGGAACGTCCGCAGTGGGAGGCCGGCGTCCTGCGCGGCGCGGTCGTGCGCGAGGATATCGATCGCGCACGCCGCCGCGCCCCCGTGCGGGAACCGCTCAGCGAGTCGGGCGCGAAGCGTCGCCAGATCGAGGGGATCTTCGGGCAGCAGCGTCGCGGCTGAGCGGACCGCCGCCTCGAGTGCCTCGGTCGATTCCCCGAAGTACGGATCGGCCGATGCCTCACCGCGAGCGACGATCACGCCGTCATCGCCTTCGACGATGACGACGCGCTTCTCCGTCCGGACCCCTCGGGCGATCTCGAACGGCACGGCGAGGTGCACGTCGACGGTGCGGACCCGGAGCTTCACCCGCGCGCGCCGATGAGCGCGGCGGCGATGCGGTCGACCGCGGCCGGACCGTCGCGGACCGGGTCGCAGCACGGCAGGCCGGTCGCGGTCTCGGCGGCGATGACCGCAGCCCCTGCGGCCGACGCGCCGAGCGCGCTCGTGTTCAGTGCGACCGCCACGACCGGCACGGACGCATCCGGCCGGGTCCAACGCGCCGCGCCCTCGTACATCGCGACCAGCTCGGGCAGCGGCCGGATCGGGGTCCCCGGGTGATCCTTCAGGCCGGTGCGTGACGCGTCGGTGCAGAGCACCAGGAGATCCGGCGCGCTTCCGTGAAGCAGGCCAAGGGTGACGCCGGAGAAGCCCGGGTGGGCGAGCGAGCCCTGACCTTCGACGACGATCCAATCGGCATCGGCCGCGGCGTCGCAGACGAGCCGTTCGGCTGCACCGGCAATGAAGTCGGCCACGACGGCGTCGACGCTGATGCCCGCGCCGGCGATCGCGATGCCGGTCTGTCCGGTCGCGACGAACGCGGCACGCCGGCTCGCGCGGCGGAGCGCCGCGACCAGCTCGAGCGACGCGGTCATCTTCCCCACCGCGGCATCCGACCCGACGGTGAGAACGACGGTCGTCCCCGGACGCCGCGTCCGATGCCCGCCCACCGGAAGATCGGCCGGCGGCTCGCGCAGCTCCCGGACCCGGCCACTCGCCGCAGCGGCGGCGAGGGCCGGATCGGCGGCGACGCGCTCGTGCAGCCCGCTCCACACCTCACCGCCTGCGCTTAGCCACTCGCGCAGGATCGGCCGGTAGCCTGCCGGGATCCGACCACCGGCGGAAGCGGTACCGAGGAGCAGCACCGTGGCCCCACGCGCCCGCGCCTCGGCCGCGGTCGCGACGATCGGCACGCCGGAACCGGCGCCGACGACCGACGCCGCATCGGCGCCGGCCTGGGTGGAGTCGATGACCGCGACGATCGGGTACGGCGCGTAGCGCAAGGCGCCGATCGCGGTCTTCGCGGTCCGTGGCCCGAACAAGCCTTCCGCGAGGATCGCGACGCTCGGCTCAGCCACCGGCGTCCTGGCCGAGCCGCAGGAACCGGCCATTCCGGATCGTCTGCGTCTCGTCGTGATCGAGCGCGACCGCTCCGTTCACGATCACCTGATCGATCCCGCGCGGGTAGCGGTGCGGGTCGTCATACGTCGCGAGGTCGATGATCCGCTCCGGGTCGAACACCACCAGATCGGCCCAGGCGCCCTCGCGGATGACCCCGCGACCCCGGAGGCCGAGCCGCGAGGCGGTGAGCGAGGTCATCTTGCGGACCGCGTCTTCCAGCGTGAGCACGCCCAGCTCCCGCGCGTAGTGACCGAGAACGCGCGGGAACGTCCCGTAGGAGCGGGGATGCGGCTTGCCGTACGAGAGCGGCCCGTACGGGGCGTTGGCGCGCGAATCGCTCCCGATGCAGACCCACGGCTTCGCCATGACGTAGCGGACATCGTCCTCGAGCATCGAGTGATGGATGATGTCGACCGCGCCATCGTGCGCGATCAGCGCGTCGCAGGCCCAGTCGAGCGGATCACGACCCGCGTCGGAGGCTAGGTCGGCCACGGTCCGCCCCGACCAACCCGGCTGGTGCCGGGCGCGGGCGATGACGATGTGACTCCAGCGACGCTCGGTCTCGGTGTACTCGTCGCGGATCCGGCTCCGGACCGTGGGGTCGGCGAGTCGCTCGCAGAGCCTGGCCGCACCGCCGGCGTGGGCCCACTTCGGGATCGTCACCGCGAGCCCGGTGGACGACGCCGTGTAGGGGTATTGATCCGCGATCACGTCGACCCCCGCGTCCTGGGCCCGCTCGATCAGCGCGGTCGACTGGAGGACCTTTCCCCAGTTCCGCTGCTGCGACGCTTTGTGATGGGACAGCTGCACCCGGACGCCGCTGCGCCGGCCGATCTCCAGATTCTCCTCGACCGCAGCGAGCAGCTCATCGCCCTCGTTCCGGATGTGGCTCGCGTACAGGCCCCCGCGCTCGCGCACCACGGCGCAGAGCGCGGCGAGCTCGTCCGTGGTGCCGTAGGCGCTTGGTGGGTAGATGAGCCCGGACGCGAGGCCCATCGCACCGGCGGCGAGGGCCGACCCCAGAAGCGCCTGCATCGCTGCGAGCTCACCTGCGGTCGAAGGGCGATCGTCGGCCCCCATGACGCACATCCGGAGCGTGCCGTGACCGACGAGGGACGAAAAGTTGATCGAGGTGCCTGAGGCCTCCACCGCCGCGGCGTATTCACCGAACGAGGTCCAGCTGCGGCGCAGCCCGACGCGCTCGAGCTCGCGATCGAGCTCCTCGGCGGCGAGGCCGAGCGCCGGCGCCGACGACCCGCCGCAGTTCCCGGCCACCACCAAGGTCACCCCCTGATGGAGCGTGCTCTCGAGCGCCGAATTCACCAGGACCGACTCGTCGGAATGGGAATGGATGTCGATGAAGCCTGGCGACACGACCCGCCCGGCCGCATCGATCGTCGGGGTGCCCCCGGCCGGCCCGATGTCACCGACGGCGACGATCCGGCCATCCCGGATCGCCACATCCGCCTTGCGGCGTGGCGCCCCGGTCCCGTCGATCACCGCCCCCCCTCGGATGACGAGGTCGCTCACCGGCGTCGATCCCCCCGCTGGCCCCGCTCCAGACGCCGGCCGACGACGAGCAGCCGCGCCGAATGCTCGTCCGCCGGCGTGCCCTCATGATCGCCGTGCAGCGAGACGATCTCGAAGCCCACGGCGTCCAGCAGGAGCTCCGCCTCGCGGCGATACAGGAAATGCAGGACCAGGACGCGCTCCAGGCGGTGCACGATGCCGTCCGCACCGACGGCGTCGATGCGCAGCAGGTGCGTGGTCCGGTCGACCGTTGCGCGGGTGCTGGTGAAGAAGGTGATCCGGTCTCCGGTGCTCCGATCGATGGCGCTTCCCTCGTCGACCACGCCGCCGTCAACGCCGGCGATCCGCGAGGGGTCCGGCTGGAACACATCGAGCGCGAGCAACCCATCCGGCGCGAGATGCTTCCGGATACGCGCCAGGCAGGCGCGCCGCTCGTCCGGAGGAACCATGAGGAACGTGTTGAACGGGACGATCACCAGCCCGAATCGCCGCCCGAGGGAGAAATCACGCAGATCGCCGATCACGAGGTCCACGGCGACACCCGCCGCCCGAGCGCGATCCGCGGCGCGTCTCAGCATCGCCGGCGAGCGGTCGAGGCCGACGACGGGATGCCCATCGCCGGCGAGCGCGACAGCGATCCGCCCGCTCCCACAGCCGAGCTCGAGCACCGGCCCGTCCGCGCCGGAGGCGATCGAGCGGAACCAGTCGACGTCGGGCCACGGATCGTCGTCGGTGGAGAAGCCGTACTGCAGGTCGTAGTAGGCCGCCGTTCGAGCGTCCTCGTCCGGCGTCGCCGTCGCGCCCGTCCAGTCCGTCAGGCCGCCGGACGCGGTCGCCGCGCGATCCGTCCCACCGCGAGACCGCTCGCGGGCGGCGGGCATCAGCCCGCCCTCACTCGCCGGGCATGCGCCTCCTTCGCCTGGCGGAGGAGCTCTGGCCGGGTGAGCACGTCGACTGCGGTGAAGGCGAGCGCCTTCGCCGCGACATGCATCGCCTCAAGCGCAGCCGGCTCTCGCGCCGCCGCCGCGAAGGCATGCGAATGCCAGGGAACACGATCGCGGGAGATCGCCAGGAACGGATGGATCGAGGGAACCGCACTCGACACGTTACCCATGTCGGTCGAGCCGGAGGTCTCCCCCGTCCGTCGCGGACCCATGGTCCGGCCGAGTATCGCCGCATTCGCGCTGAAGGCCTTCCCGAGCGGCGCATTCGTGGTCACCCGGTCCATCGTCTCGCCCCATTCGTAGACGAGCTCGCATCCGGTCGCTCGTGCGGCGCCCTCAAAGCAGGCGAGGACGCGGGCGCGAAGCTCGGCCAGGTAGACCGGATCGGCGGCACGGACGATGAGCATCGCTTCCGCGCGTTCAGGAATGATGTTCGCGGCCTGACCGCCATTGGTGATGATCCCGTGGATCCGCGAATCCACACGTACGAGCTGACGAAGCGCCGACATCGCGGTCCAGCCGAGGAGGAGTCCGTCGAGGGCGTTCACGCCCATCGATGGCGCCGCGGCGGCGTGCGCCGCCGTGCCGCGGAACTCGAGGTGCAGGACCGACAGCGCGAGCATGAGCGGGTCAGCCACATCGTGATCTGCCGGGTGGAACATCATCGCGACGTCGACGTCGCGGAAGAGACCTGCGTCGAGGAGCTTCACCTTGCCCGCGCCTCGCTCCTCGGCCGGCGTGCCGTACAGGCGCACCGTCCCGTGCAGGTCCGCGGTGATCTCCGCGAGCCCGAGGAACGCGCCCGCGGCAGCGGTCCCGATGAGATTGTGACCACAGCCGTGGCCGACACCGGGAAGGGCGTCGTACTCCGCGAGGATCGCAACCACCGGCCCAGGCCCGCCGTTGACGCCGTGGACCTCCGACGAGAATGCGGTCTCCACTCCGGCGATCGGGATGAGCACCTCCCGGCCGTTCGCACGCAGGAGCTCCACGAACGCGGCGGCGGCGAACCGTTCTTCGTACGCCGTCTCGGGATGCGCGTGGATGCGCAGGGCGAGGTCGTCGAGCGACACGGAAAGGGCGTCGATCCGCGCGGCGATCTTCTCTTTGAGGCGCTGCGGGTCCACCGGACGTCGAGCCTAGCGAATGTCAGGTCGTCCGCGCGGAGAGAACGACCTCGGCGAGGAGAAAGGCACCCACGACGAACGCCGCGGTGAGCGGTGTGAGACCGTCGATCACCCGCAGGAGCGCCACCAGACCGAGGATCGCGCCGACGATCGTGCCGCGCCGCACCGCACGCAGCGTGGATCGATCGCGGGCCGCGCCCCGCCGGCCGCGCGCGGCGATCGTGACCAGGCCGGCCGCAGCGAGCGCGCCGGCGGCCACTGCGGCGGCCGCGATCGCCGCCAGGACCGTGGCCATCTGGTCCGGATCGCGCGTGGCGACGACAACGAGCGTCACCGCGCCGGCCGCCGCGGCGATCGCCAAGAGGGCGGGCCTCAGCGGTCGTCCCCGGAGAGGGCGAACGGAAGCCGGCCGGTCGGCTCATCGTCGGTCGCCAGCGCCTCGAGCGGCGCAAGCGGAAGGCGCGGCTGGTCGACGCCCGCGGCCAAGGGGGTCCGCCCCAGAGACTCGACCGCGCCGGCGGCCCGGTCGAGCGTGCGCAGCGACTCGGTGTATTTCTTCGCCGCGTTGTCGAGATGCCGGCCGAGCTGCTCGTGCTGTCCGCGGAAGCGCTCGACCTCGAGAGCGACCTGCTGGATCCCGTCCTGGAGCTCACGCGATCGCTCATGCATCGCCAGGCCGCGCAGCCCGGCCGACACGAGCTGAAGGTACGCAAGGAGCGTATTCGGTGAGGTCGGGATGACGCGCCGCAGCGCGCAGTACTCCCGGAGATCGAGGTCCTCGCTCTCACGGATGATCGCCTCGTAGTAGACGTTCTCCGCAGGGATGTACATAAAGCTGTAATCGATGGTCCCCTCGTGGGGCGCGACGTACTTCGCCACCGCATCGACGTGACGCTTCACCGCCTGCAGGAACGCCCGCCGCTTCACCTTCCGGTCCGCATCGTCGCTCGCGCGGGCCAGGGCGTTGAACGATTCCATCGGGAACTTCGCGTCGATCGGCACCAGCTTTCCCGCGAAGCGAACGACCGCGTCGACCCGGGTGCCGTCGCGGTAGCCGTACTGCACGCTGAACGCATTGGCCGGAAGGCTGTCCTCGAGGACCCGCTCCATCAGGAGCTCGCCGAAGCCGCCTCGGACTTTCGGCGCCCGCAACAGATCGTGGAGCGATCCAACATCCTTCGCCAGCTCGCCGACCCGCAGGCTCTGCTCGCCGAGCGCGGCAAGCTTCGCGCCGAGATCGCCGAGCGTCCGCTGCGTCGCCCCGGTCTGGGTGAGGAGCTGCTGCTCGGTCGTCCCAAGCGAGCGGTGGACATCGGTGCGCAGCTCGGCCATCGCCTGGGCGTTGCCCGACCGCAGCTCAGCGATCGAGCTTTGCAACGAGCCCTGGAGCAGCCCGACCTCGGCCGACATCGCCTGCTGCACCGCCGCGAGCGTCTCGGCCTGCACCGGGTGGCCGCGGCGCCCGCGGAGGACGGCGATCAGCACGGCGCCGATCGCGGCAGCACCGACAAACACCCCGAGCAGGAGGCTTCCCGGCTCCATCAGCGGCGACGATCCATCGACGCCGATTCTGACAGGCCCTGCGCCGGACCGCAGGCCCGGCTGAGACCTTTTTTGATATCAGCCTTCCCGCCGGTAGGGCCGCCGACCAGGCTCCGGGGCGGCTCGCCAGAGGCGCGGCGCACCGGTAGGGTGCGCCCGATGACCAAAGGCGAGCGACGCGGAGGGTGCTGAGTCCGCCGTCACCCCGCTGGGCGCCGGCCGCGCCCTGGCCTACTCCGCCGGCTCGGTCGGCGCAGGAGCTTTCTTCGCCTTCAACAACTTCGTCCTCCCGCAGCTCCCGCGGGCCGCCGCCGGCGACCTCCTCACCGGGCTCCTTGCTTCGACCCGCAGCATCGAGGGCGCGCTCCATCTCGTTTTCCTCCGGCACAGGCGCCGCGATACCGGCCTGGTCGTACGCCGCCGTCGCCGGCCTGCTCGTGCTCACCTTCGGCATCACCGTATTCGGAGTGAACGAGCCGGTCGCGCCGGCGCGGCCCCACCTGGGCGGCGGCGGTGGCTGGCAGGCGGCGGTCGACGCGCTCATGGAGCACCGGGCGGCGCTCCGGTACCTCGTCGCGGTGTCCACCTTCATGCTCGGCTTCAGCGCGGCGCTCCCCTACCTCACGCTGTTCATCGTCGTCGACATCCACCAGAGCGAGCAGACCGCGCTCCTCCTCGCCGCTGCGACCCTCGTCGTCACCGCGGTCGCCGCGGTGGGCTTTGGCCGCCTCGCCGCGCGCACCGGCCCAAAGCCGGTCCTCGTCGTCGGCTGGTCCCTCATCGCCCTCGCAGCCGTCGGAGGCCTGGCGATCCGCGGCCTGCCGGAGACCGTGGCCGTTGTCCTCGTCGCCGGGATCGGCAACGGCGCGGCGACCGCCGTCGGCGGCCTCTCGTGACCGCCCTCAGTCCACCGTCGGCGACCGGCACCTTCGCCGGACTGAAGGCCGCCGCCGAGTCCGTCGCCATCCCGGCTTCGGTCTACCTCGCCGCCGAGGTCTTCCTCCCCGGTTCAGCTATCGCGGCGTGTTCACCCTCCTTGCCGTCGCCACGGTCATCGGGGTGTTCATCCTGATCGCCACGTCTCCGTCCCACCGCTGTCGAATCCCGCGACCGAGATGGCCTGAGCTGCGACGCTCGTGTCGCGATCGGCGACAACGAATGTTTCACGGAAGTCGTGAGTCTGGTCCCCACAAGCAGCGCTCCAAGCGCATCGCCGCTCGTCTGATCTGCGACGGAGTCTCCTGGTTGTCCCCAAGGGCAGCGCTCCAAAGGCATCACTGCTCGCCTGATCCGCGGGCGCATCCTGCGTCGGAGGCTGGTGGGCATTCCGCTCGCTGCGCCGGCCAGGTGCGTCATCGGATGGATGCGCATCCCTGCCGGACCGGCCTTGTTCGCGAACTACCCCCCAGCCTCCCCGGACGGCTGGCGGGGATTCGCTGGGCGCATGCGTCCCAGCTCGGGCGGCCTCGATCCCCAACCGCGTCAATGGTCGCGGCATGCCCGGTCTGGCAGCCACACGCGCCGTCGCGGCACGCCTCGCCGGCGTCACGCGCCGTCACCGGGGGCTGGCGGGTGCTTCGCGAGCGCAGCCGCGTCCGTCAGGGACGCGCCGGCCCAGTGGACGCACGGGACGCGCAAGCGAACGAGGCGCCCGCCAGCCACCGACGCACGCACCTGCC
>DATCNH010000115.1:0-4344 GCA_036565345.1 Candidatus Limnocylindria bacterium
CCGGCTATTGATATTGTGGCAAGATGGAGCTGGTGACAGAGGAGCACGGCGTGTCGAGCAGGGGCCTGCTCGACGAGGAGCGCCATCGGCGCCTGGTGGACGAACGGCGGGCCGCCCGGGTGCGCGCGCTCCTGGCTCCCGGATCGCGGACCGCGCACCACTTCGTCGGGACGGCGCTCCGGCCGAGCTTCTTTCCGATCGATCCGAGCTACCGCGTCCCGGTCAGGCTCGAGCCCGCCGTCGCGGGAGCGCAGACGCGTCGGGACCGCGTGAACGGCGAGACCGAGGACTTCCCCATCGTTGGCCTTCTCCGCGGGTCGGTCGACGGGCAGCCCTTCGCGCTCGAGGCCGCTCGGATGCCCGACGGGACGATCCAGGTCGACTTTCGGGACGCCTCCTCCGGCGATGAGTCGTACGGATTCCGCTACCTCTCGGTCGATCCGGGCGAGGGCCCGGCCTCGGGGCTGGACTTCAACCTCGCGCGCAATCCGCTCTGCGCCTACGGCGACGGCTACCGTTGCGTCCTCCCGCCGGCGCAGAACACGCTCGCCTTCGCGGTCCGCGCGGGCGAGCGCCGCTTCCCCTGACCCGGCGCGGCGCCGCAGCTCAAGGAGTCGTGGGTCCGGCGGCGTAGGCGCGGGCGCGACCGCGTCCGACCGGCGCGAGGGCGCCCCCCTTCACGAGCGCGGCGAGATCGGCGTGCGCGGTGACCTGGGTGACGCCGCAGCGCGCGGCGGCATCCCGGCTGGTCCACACCGTCCCGGCCTCGGCCTCGCGGAGCAGCAGCGACCGCCGGGCCGCGGCGTCGAGCATCCTCGGGCGGCCGGCATAAGCGATCGGCGTCTCGCCGATCGCCCGATCATCGAGCAGCGGGAGCGCGCGCGGCGCATCGAGCCGCGCGGACGCGGCGAGCCAGCGATAGGCCCATTCCTCGGCGAGCTGGCGCGTCTCGGCGAACATCCAGGACACCCCGGCGTGCTCGGCCTGGAGCGCGGCGATCACGTTGAGGAGCCAGCCCGCCTTCACCCGGTCGGCCGCCTTCAGCACATCGCTCAGCCGTCCCTCGATGACGAGTGCCGCGTGCGCGGTGTGAGAGAGCTCGGCGAGGGCCAGTCCGAGCTGCCCGCCGACCGCGGCGGAGGCGAAGTCGGCCGGGGTCTTCCGCTCGACGACCGCGACGATCTCCTCGTCGCGCACGAGCGCGTAGTCGCCGACCGGCAGGCGCCGCCGCTCGGTCGTCGCGGCACGACCGGCGAACCGCCAGGGGTAGCGCTCGCCGACGTCGATCGCGATCGTGAGTCGTTCGCCGAACGCGCGCGCAAGTGGCACCCGGATCCCCGGGCGGGCTCGGCGCATCGACGCGTCGGACCGCCAGAAGATGAGCGTTCGCTCGCCCTTGCGGGTCCACACGAACAGCGATCGGCGGTTGACCCGGCGCTGGAGCACCAGATGCACCGCTGCGCCGACCCGCCAGCAGGACGCGACCGGGACCTCCTCGACGATCTCCGCCTCGGCCGGCCACTCGGCGACCTGATGGCAGAAGACGTCGGTACCCCGGGGCCAGGTCTCGCGCGCAGCGAGGAAGAGGCGGCCCTCGCCGGCAACCGGCAGCCGGAGGAGATACGGGAGCCGGCTCCCGCCCGCCGGATTGCGCCCGATCCAGAACGTCGGTCGGTCCGGATCGGTCATCGGGAGAGAGGATGCCACGGGAGCGCGCCGCCCCGAGGCGGCGACCGGCGCGACGCCCGGCCGCCGGTCGGGATGGAGGGCTCGACCGCGAGATCGTGGCGCGGTGGTTCGGACCGACGGCCGATCCTCCGAGCGCCCTCTGGCGATCGGAGTTCGAAGCGGGCCGGCTCGACATCACGGTCCCGGCGCTCAGGTTCCTCGAGCTGGTGAATGTCGCGAGTCGTCAATGGCGCTGGACCGAAGATCGGTTGCTCACGCTGGTCCGCAGCCGGGACGCCGCATGGGTGCTCACAACCGGCGCGCCGCTCCGTTCTACTAGCGAGGATGCGATCCGCACCGCTGACCTTCGGCCAGCTGCTCGAGCGCCATGAGCGCGAGCTCTTCGCGTACGCCATCCGGCTTTCCGGGCAACGGGTCGACGCGGAAGACCTCTACCAGGACACGTTCCTCGCGGCATTCCGGGCCTGGCCGCCGCCCCGGCCGGGGAACGAGCGGGCCTGGTTGTACAAGATCGCGACGAATCGAGCGATCGACCGGGAACGGCGGTCGCGGCGGATCGTCGCCTCGACCGACGATCTGGCGCTCGCCGCGCCGGAGCGCGATGACGTCACGCTCGCCGATCTGGCCGGCGCGATCCGCACGCTGCCCGCCGGCCAGCGAGCGGCGTTCGTGTTGCGCAAGGTGCAGGGACTCCCGTACGCGGAGGTGGCGCAGGCGCTCGAGTGCAGTGAGGTGGCGGCACGCGCGCGAGTGAGCGAGGCGCTGAAAAAGGTGAAGGCGGCGGTGGCCTAGATGACGATGGAGCTGGCTCTGACCGAGGCGCGCGAGCGCCTCATCGCCCGCGCGAAGAGGCACGGCTTGGCGACGGTCGGCTACGACCGGCTCGATTCACCCCTCGGTCCGCTCTGGGTCGCGATCACCGCGAAGGGCGTCGCGACGATCCACTACGGCGCGGAGGCACCGGAGAGCGAGCTGCGCCGGCTGGTCCGGGTATACGGACCCGGCGTCGTGCCGGACCATCGCCGCTCGGGTCCGCTCGCGCGCGAGCTCGAGCAGTACTTCCGCGGGAAGCGTCGGACGTTCGATATCCCGGTCGATCTGGCGGGACTCACGCCATTCCAGGTCCGGGTCCTCGCGCAGACCGCGAAGATCCCGTTCGGCGACCTCCTCACCTACCGGACCATTGCCAGGCGCATCGGGAACGAGAGGGCCTCGCGGGCGGTCGGCGGGGCAGTCGGTGCGAACCCGGTCCCGATCGTCGTGCCCTGCCATCGCGTCGTCGCCACCGACGGCAGCCTCGGTGGCTACGCCGGCGGGCTCGAGGCGAAACGCACGCTCCTCGCGATCGAGCGGCCCGGGGCGATCCCGTCCGGCGGCTGGCCGCCGGCGCATCGCAGGGCCTGACCGCCCGCGCGTCAGGACGCGGGGAAGCGGTAGCCCACCCCGCGGGCGGTGAGGATGTGCTCGGGACGCGCGGGGTCGCGCTCGAGCTTGGTCCGCAGGCGGGCAACGTAGACCTTGAGATAGTGGATCTCGTCGCGGTATTCCTCGCCCCAGACCTTGGCGAGCAGCTGCTCGTGGGTCATGACCCGGCCGATGTTCGTCGCGAGGTGGAAGAGAAGGTTGTACTCGGTGGGAGTGAGCGCCACGTCCCGTCCGCCGACGGAGACTCGACGCTCGGCGAAGTCGATCCGGAGGTCGCGCGCGCGGAACACGAGTGCCCGGGAGGGATCGGCGGCGGCCCGCGTCCGGCGGAGGACCGCATCCATCCGCGCGACGAGCTCCTTCTGACTGAACGGCTTGGTCACGTAGTCGTCCGCGCCAAGCTCGAGCCCGCGCACGCGATCGTGCTCGGAGCCCTTGGCGGTGAGCAGGATGACCGGAACGTCGTTCCCCTGCGCGCGCAGCGTCCGCAGCACCACGAAGCCGTCCGGTTGCGGCATCGCGAGATCCAAGATGACCAGATCCGGCTGATCGGTCGCGATCCGTGCGAGCGCCTCCGCACCCGAGTGGCATTCGGCCACCGCGTACTCCGGCCGCTGGTAGCCGATCCCCATCGCGACGACCGCGGCGACATCCGGCTCGTCGTCGACGATGAGCACGTTCATCGCGGCAGCTCGATGACGAACTCATTCCCGGTCGGGTCCCCGGACCGGATGTCCAGCGTGCCCCCGTGGAGCTCGACCAGCGTCTTCGCGATCGCCAGCCCCAGCCCGGTGCCGCCCTGGATATCGCGGTGTGCCGGGCGGCGATAGAACTTGTCGAAGAGCCGATCCCGCTCGGCTGCCGGGATGGCCGACCCCTCGTCGATCGTCGAGAGCCGGACGACCCCCTCGCCCGCCGCGGCGCGCAGCGTGATCGTCGAACGCTCGGGCCCGTAGCGCACCGCGTTCATGATGAGGTTGCCGAGCACCTGTTGGATCCGGTGGCGATCGACGGACAGCTCGGGCAGCCCGGGCGCGAGCTCGATGACGACCCGTTGGCCACGGCGCTCGGCGACGACCTCGACGGCGCCAGCGGCCTCGGCGAGCAGCGCTTCGCACGACACCGATTCGCGCGCGAGCTCGATCCGCGCGTGCTGCAGCTCGGCGAGCTCCAGAAGCTCCTGCACGGTGTACTGGAGCCGATCGACATTCCGCCGAGCCTGCGCGATGA
>DATCNH010000116.1:0-4649 GCA_036565345.1 Candidatus Limnocylindria bacterium
TGTCCCGACGATCGCCGCCTGGCCGCCGCGATCGCGGCCCGCGGACATCTCGGATCGGTCCCCGTCGCCGCCCTCAACTAGGACGCGACGGGATCCGCAGGGCCGTCAGCGGAGCCTCACTCACCGAAACGCCCTGATCAGCGGTCTACAGCACCACCCGCACGATCGATCGCACGAGGTCCGTGGTGAGGCCGTAGACCAGATGTGAGGCGAGGGCGTAGGCGTGCATGGAGGGCGGCGTCTGCTCGGGCCCCTTTCCCAGCTTCTCCGCCGGGACGGCCATATTGTCGGCGGTCCACCAGACGATCATCCCCATGAGCATCCCGTTGAACAGGCGTGCCGGCGGAAAGAGCTCGGCGACGAAGCCATAGATCGCACCGGTGGCGGCGCCCATGGCGTAGTGGACGGCCTCGCCGGCCGCGGGCTTGAGCGTTTCGGGCAGCTCCGTGGCGAGGATCCGCTCGGCGACCTGTACCGTCGCCGGGTCAACGTCCTTCGCTGCGCCGGTCCGGGCCTTGGTGGCCCGCGGCTTCGAGCCGGTGCGGGCCTCGCGTTCGTTCCACCACGCCTGGAAGAGCTCCATCGTGTACGACCCCGCCGCGCCACCGATGGCCCCTGCGACCGCGCCACGGAGTGGGTTCACGCCCCGCGGCACTGCAGGAATACTGCCGGAGGGCACACTTACCCGCGTGGGCACCCTGTATCTGGTCGCGACGCCGATCGGCAACCTCGAGGATGTGTCGGCCCGGGCGCTGCGGATCCTCCAGGAGGTCCACATGGTGGCCTGCGAGGACACCCGGCACACCCAGATCCTCCTTCGGCGCCACGAGATCCGGGCGAAGCACCTGACCGCCTATACCGAGTTCAATCACCGCCGGCAGGTCGGCATCCTCGTCGGGCAGCTGGACCGCGGCTGGGACGTCGCCCTGGTCTCAGACGCCGGGACGCCGGCGCTCTCCGACCCGGGGGAGGCCCTCGTTGCCGCCGCGGTCGCCGCGGGCCACACCGTCACCCCGATCCCTGGTCCGAACGCCGCGATCGCCGCGCTCGTTGCGTCGGGGCTCCCGACCCGATCGTTCACCTTCCTCGGGTTCGTCTCGAAGAAGAGCGGGCAGCGCCGGAAGGCGCTCGCTCCGCTGCTCGCCGAGGGGCGGACCATCGTCGTCTACGAAAGCCCCTACCGGACCGGCGACCTCCTCGAGGACCTCGCGTCGCTCGCTCCGGACGCCCGCGTCGTCGTCGCCCGCGAGCTCACGAAGATCCACGAGACCTTTGTGCGGGGCACGGCGGCGGAGCTGGCCGCTCGGTATGCTTCCGAGCGTCCCAAGGGCGAGGTCACGGTCGTGATCGCTCCGGCCGGCGGCGCGGGGGAGAACGATGGCAGAGACGGTCGGCGCGAAGCCTGACCAGTACGGCAAGGATGTCGACGTGTTCGTCGAGATCCCGCGCGGCTCCCGCGCGAAGTACGAGCTCGATAAGAAGAGCGGCCACATCCGCCTCGACCGGGTGCTGTTCTCCTCGGTCCACTACCCCGCGGATTACGGCTTCGTGATGGACACCCTTGCCCGCGACGGCGACCCGCTAGACGCCCTGGTCATCGTCGAAGAGCCGACGTTCCCGGGCTGCGTCGTCCCGGCGCGGCCGATCGGAACGCTGTTCATGAAGGACGGCAAGGGCGAGGACGAGAAGATCCTCGCCGTCCCGGTCGGGGACCCGCGGTTCTCGCACATCCACCGGCTCGAGGATCTGGCGCCGCACTGGCAGAAGGAGATCGAGACCTTCTTCGGGACGTACAAGACGCTCGAGGACGACGCCGTCGAGCTGAAGGGCTGGCATGGCGTCGACACCGCCTGGCGCGTGATCGACGAGTGCCGAGAGCGCGCGCGCCGGTGAAGCGGGACTACCGGGTCTGGCGGAGCCCGGCGCTGGATCGTGACATGGAGCTGCTCGTCTTCGGCGACCGCGGCACCCCGGTCGTCGTGTTCCCGACGTCGATGGGCCGCTTCTATCAGTGGGAGGACTTCGGGATGGTCGCCCATCTCGCGTCCCGGATCGACGCCGGCCGGTTCCAGCTGTGGTGCGCGGACAGCGTCGACGGCGAGTCGTTCTACAACAAGACGGCGCCGCCGCACGACCGCGCGCTGCGGCACGTTGCCTATGACCGGTATCTCACCGAAGAACTGTTGCCGCTGGCGCGCCGCGAGGCCGACGGCGCGGAGCTGGTGCTCGCCGGCGCATCGTTCGGCGCGTTCCACGCCGCCTCGGTCGCGTTGCGCCATCCCGGCATCGCCCGCGCGGCCATCTGTCTCTCCGGGGCCTTCGATGCCTCGCGCTGGCTCGATGGATCGCGGGACGGGGACGCCTATTTCGTCAGCCCGCTCACGTTCCTGCCGGCCCTCGAGGACCCAACGCTCCTCGAGCCGCTCCGCCGGACCGAATTCGTGATCGCCACCGGAGCGGAGGATCCGAACGTCGAGGAATCGCGGCGCCTCGCGACGACGCTCCAGGGGAAGGGGATCCCCGCGGAGTTCCATCTCTGGGATGGCTGGGCCCACGATTGGCCGTACTGGAAAGAGATGGTCGACAGCTACCTGTGAGCCCCAGCCGGATCGTCGGGCTGCTCGTCGGCCGGGAGGACACCTTCCCCCAGCCGTTCATCGACCACGTCGGGCGGAAGGGTGCGGAGCACGGCGTCACGGCCGAGATGGCGATCCTCGGCGGCGCACGCGAGTTCGAAGAGCCCCGCTACGCCGTCATCGTCGACCGGATCAGCCACGAGGTGCCCTACTACCGAGCGCACCTGAAGAGCGCGGCGCTCATGGGCACCGCCGTCGTGAACGACCCGTTTTGGTGGGAGGCCGACGAGAAGTTCTTCGAGTGCACGCTCGCCCGCAAGCTCGGGGTCGCGGTGCCGAGGACGGTCGTCCTGCCGAACAAGTCGTACATCCCGGACATCAACGACCAGTCCCTCCGGAATCTCGCCTACCCGATCGATTGGGAGGGGATCGTCGCCTACACCGGGCTGCCGGCGATCCTCAAGCCGAATACCGGCGGAGGCTGGAAGGACGTCTACAAGGTCGAGTCGATCGGGGAGCTCATCGCCGCGTACGACGGGACCGGCACGGCCCATTTCGGTCAGCGGCCGAAAACGATGATCCTGCAGGAGTTCATCGCCTGGGACGACTACGTCCGCTGTATCGCCATCGGCCGGAAGCACGTCCTGCCGATCCGCTACGACCCGATGGCGCCGTTCCACGAGCGCTACGTCACCCATCGGCCGGTCGAGGGACGCCTCCGGGAGCGGGCCATCGCCGACGCGATCACGCTCACCGACGCGCTCGGCTACGACATGGACACGGTGGAGTTCGCGGTGCGGGACGACGTGCTCTACGCGATCGACTTCCTCAATCCGGCACCGGACTTCGATTCATTCTCGATCAAAGGCGAGAACTTCGATTGGGTGCTCGAACGGATGAGCGACCTGGTCATCGCCTATGCGATCGGCGCGGCGGTGCCGCCCTGGCGCGAGGATCACCGGTGGTGGCGACACATCCGCTGAGCGGGTATCACGAGCTGCTCGAGGACGGCGATCTCGCCGCCGCGAGCGCCGCGGCCCTCGCCGAGGGGCAGCGCGAGCGACGGCTCGTCTTTGGCGACCGGCCGCTCTGCGTCGCGCTGCGTCCCAACCTCGTCTCGCGCTGGCAGTACGACGCGATCGGCCGTGCCTCGGAGGTCCTCTACGGGGCGCTCTCCCGCTTGGAGCGCGTGATCCTGCGCGATGAGGACCTGCGCCGCGAACTGGACCTGGATCCCCGCGAAGCCGAGCTGGCGCTTGCCGACCCGGGCTTCCGCGCGTCCTCGCCCGCAGCTCGCCTGGACGGCTTCGTCGGACCGGATGGAACGATCCGGTTCGTCGAGTACAACGCCGAGTCTCCGGCGGGCATGGCCTACAACGACGAGCTCACCGAGGTCTTCGCCACCCTTCCGGTGATGCGGGCGTACCGCAAGCGCCACCGGCTCCGCGCGTTCCCGGTCCGAGCCCGCCAGCTTGCGGTCCTGGCCCGGGCCCGTCGCGCCCGGGGCGACCTGCGGACCGTCGCCATCGTCGATTGGCCGGGACTGCCGACGCTCACCGAGTTCGAGATGTTCGCGCGGTATTTCGAGGCGCACGGCCTGCGCGCGATCATCTGTGCGCCGCAGGACCTTACCTACGCCCGCCGGGTGCTCCGCGCCGGCGGGCAGCGGATCGACGTGGTGTACCGGCGGGTGCTCACGAGCGAGCTCCTCGCGCGGCCGGACGCGGCGGGACCCCTGGTCCAGGCCTACCTCGACGGCACGGTGACGGTCGTGAACAGCTTCCGGGCCAAGCTGCTGCACAAGAAGATGAGCCTCGCGCTGCTCTCGGATGATCGCTACGCGGCCCTCTACACGCCGGCGCAGCGCGGGGCGATCGCCACGCACATCCCCTGGACCAGGCGGATGCGCGAGGGGCACACGACCTACCGGGGACGCACGGTCGACCTCGTCGATCTCGTCACCGCGAAGCGCGACCGATTCGTGCTCAAGCCGAACGACGAGTACGGCGGCAAAGGCGTGATCCTCGGCTGGACCGTCGACCAGCACGAGTGGGAGCAGACCATCCTCGCCGG
>DATCNH010000117.1:0-36161 GCA_036565345.1 Candidatus Limnocylindria bacterium
CACGATCGCGGTGCGAAGGTCGTCGCCAGGGCGCTCCGTGACGCCGGCATGGAGGTCATCTACACCGGCGTGCATCAGACCCCCGAGCAGGTCGTCGAGACCGCGCTCCAGGAGGACGCCGACGCGATCGGCCTCTCGCTCCTGTCCGGGGCGCACAACTACATCTTCCCGCGCATCGCGGAGCTCATGAAGGAGAAGGGCATGGATGATGTGCTGCTCTTCGGCGGCGGGATCATCCCCGAGGACGACATCGTCGCGCTCCGGGCCTACGGCGTCGAGCGGATCTTCCAGCCGGGGGCGTCGCTCGACGAGATCACGACGTATCTGCGCGAGGCCGTGGCGAAGCGCCGCGGCCAGCCGGCGTAGCGAAGGAGGACCGAGGTGGCGAAGAAGGACGATCGACCGATCGATGTTGGCCTGGTGGCGCTTGCCGGCAAGGACGAGGTCGACGCGGTCGAATGGTGGAAGCAGCGGTTCGGGCTCATTGCGGCGATCCCGCAGGAGACCGCGCGGGTCGGTGCGCTCACCCCGCAGCTACGCGAGCTCTCGCGCCTCGATCCGGCCGAGCGCAAGCGGCTCACCAAGGCCCGGATGATCGCTTTCGTCCAGCTCCCGGCCGATCAGCAGGCGCCGATCATGGCCGCACGCACGGCCGCGTTCGCGATCGATCGGACCCTCATGGACGGCGACGAGGCGATCGTCAACGAGCTCAAGCCGTCGGTCCCCGGCGCGGATGCCGTCTACAACCCGCCGCGGTAGTGGACCTGCGCTATCGCGCTGACCAGCTGCTCGTGCGCGACACGATCCGCGCCTTCGTGCGCGAGCGGATCGTCCCGAACGCCGATCGCTGGAGCGAGGCCGGGGTCGTGCCGGTCGACCTCGTGCCCGAGCTGGCGCGCTTGGGCCTCACCGGCCTCGCGGTGCCGCCCGAGCAGGACGGCGCCGGGCTCGACGCGCTCGCCACGGCGCTCGTTGCGGAGGAGCTCGGCGCGGGTGACGGCTCGCTCGCGCTCACGCTGGCGGCGCACAACTCGCTGTGCATCGGGCACCTCCTCACCGCCGCCTCGGCGGAGCAGCGCGCGCGCTGGCTGCCGCCGCTCGCGCGCGGCGAGCACCTGGGCGCCTGGGCGCTTACCGAGCCGGGGTCGGGCTCGGACGCGGTGAACGCGACGACGACCGCACGCGCGGACGGCGACGGCTGGATCCTGAACGGCAGCAAGCAGTTCATCACGAACGGGAGCGTCGCCGGCTTCACCGTGGTCATCGCGGCGACCGCCCCGCGCCGGCTCACCGCGTTCGGGATCCCTCGCGGGACGCCGGGCCTCTGTGCCGGACGGCCCGAGCGGAAGATGGGCCTCTGGGCCTCCGACACCGCGCCGCTGCAGCTCGAGGACTGCCGGGTCCCCGACGCCGACCGGATCGGCGAGGTCGGCGCGGCGTACGGCGATGTCGCCAAGGTCCTTGACCGTGGCCGGATCGGCATCGGGGCCCTCGCGATCGGCCTTGGCCGTGCGGCGCTCGAGACGGCCGTCGGCTACGCGAAGGAGCGGCGCCAGTTCGGCCGGCCGCTCGCGGAGTTTCAGATGACAAAGTGGAAGCTCGCCCGCGCGCGCACCGAGCTCGACGCCGGCCGGCTCCTTATCCACCGCGCGGCGAGCCGCGCCGACCACGGCCTGCCATTCCGCCAGGCCGCCTCGATGGGAAAGCTCTACGCGACCGAGGCCGCGAGCCGCGCGGCGAACGCCGCCCTGCAGATCCTGGGCGGCTATGGCTATCTGCGCGACCATCCGGTCGAGCGCATCGTCCGCGATCTTCGGCTCATGGAGATCGGCGAGGGGACGAGCGAGATCCAGCGGATCGTCATCGCCCGCGAGCTCATCGCCGCCTCTTGAGCGCCGCCGCCGAGCTGCTTGCCCGTGCCGCGGACGGCGACAAGCGGAGCACCGCACGGCTGCTCACGATCGTCGAGAACGACGAGCCCGGGGCGACCGAGATCCTGCGCTCGATCTATCCCCGTACCGGCCGGGCCCGCATCGTCGGAGTGACCGGGCCACCCGGCGGGGGAAAGAGCACGCTCGTGTCCCGGCTCGCCGGCGCGTATCGCGAGCACCACGCCCGGGTGGCGGTGGTGGCGGTGGATCCGTCGAGCCCGTTCAGCGGCGGCGCGATCCTCGGCGACCGCATCCGGATGCGCGAGCGCTTCCTCGACGAGGGCCTGTTCATCCGGAGCATGGCGAGCCGCGGCCATGCCGGCGGCCTCTCGCGGGCGACGATGCGGGTCATCAACGTCCTCGACGCGCTCGGGGTCGAGGTGGTGATCGTCGAGACCGTGGGCGTCGGCCAGGAGGAGGTCGACGTCGTCCGCGTCGCCGATACCGTCTGCCTGGTGACCGTGCCCGGCCTCGGGGACGACATCCAGGCGATCAAGGCCGGGATCCTCGAGATCGCCGACGTGCTCGTGGTGAACAAGGCGGACCGGCCCGGCGCCGACGAGGCCGCCCGCGACCTCGCGCACATGCTGAGCTTTGGCGCTCCGATCCGTCCGGGCCCGACCCCGGGCGGCACGGTCGCCGGCTGGCGGCCGCCGATCGTCCGCACGAGCGCGACCGAGGACACCGGCATTCCCGCGCTCATCGAGGCGATCGCCGCGCACGACGCCTGGGCCAGGGAGAGCGGCGAGCACGAGCGGCGGCGGACCGACGCCGCCCGATCCGAGGTCGAGTCGTTGCTCCAGCAGGCGCTCGTCCGGCGCCTCGAGGACACGATCGGCGCGGGGCAGCTCGAGGCCGCGGTCGCGCGGGTCGCGCGCCGCGAGGTCGATCCCTACGCGGCGGTCGAAGAGCTGCTCCGCTCCTGACCCTGCTCTCGATCTTTCGTACCGGCGGGGTGCGCCTCCGGCGCGGCCAGTTCGCGCCGTGGCTGGATCCGGCCGCACGCGCCGAGCTGGTGGAGCAGCCGGTGTGGTCGGCGCTCATCCGCTGCCCGGAGGGGCTCATCCTGTTCGACACCGGCCTCCACCCGGTCCACATCGACCGGCCCGATGCGACCTTCGGTCCGGCGAGCGGCCTGGAAGTGACGATGCGGGCGGAGGATGCGATCGTCCCGCGCCTCGCCGCGCTCGACGTTCGGCCCGACGACATCACCATCGTGGTGAACAGCCATCTCCATTTCGATCACGCCGGGAACAACCGGGCATTCCCGAAGGCGACGTTCATCGTCCAGGCCGATCACCTCGCGCACGCGAGGGGCCGTCCCAATTTCCCGGCGATCTATTGGGACGATCCGTCGCTCACGTATCTGCCGACCGTGGGTGCGGCACAGATCGCCAAGGGGATCGCGGTGGTCCCCACCCCCGGTCACGCCCCCGGCCACCAATCCCTGGTCGTCGATCTACGCGAGACCGGACGGGTGATCCTCTGCGGCGACGCGGCGTTCACCCGAGCGAACCTCGAACGGGACGAGATCCCGGCCCCCGATGCGGCCGCCGCGCGCGCCTCGCTCGCGGCAATCCGCGAGCTGGTGGACGGGGATCTCGATCGCGCCTTCCCTTCGCACGACGCGGACGCCTTCGCGGGTTGGTCGCTCGCGCCGCGGACCTACCGCTAAACCTGCCGCCCGGCGGTAGCATCGCCGCAGGGCCCCGGACACCGGGCCCGGGAGGAAACGGCATGGCCAGGCGCGTCGGATTCGTGGGTCTGGGGGTCATGGGTCGGCCGATGGCCCTGAACCTCGTCGCGGCCGGCCACGCGCTCACGGTGTTCGATCTCGACCCCGCGGCGGTGGACGCGCTCGTCGCGGCCGGCGCCAAGGCGGCCCCGACGGCGCGCGAGGCGGCGAGCGGGCAGGAGGTCGTGGTGACGATGCTGCCGGCGTCGCGCCACGTCGAGGCCGCGTATCTCGGGACGGATGGCGTCATCGCCGGCCTTGGGCCGGGGATGGTCGCGATCGACATGAGCACGATCGACCCGGGGACGACCCGGCGGGTCGCCGCCGAGGTGAGCCGCGCCGGGGCCGAGATGCTCGACGCGCCGGTGAGCGGGTCCTCGACCGGCGCCGCCGACGGAACGCTCACGATCATGGTCGGCGGAAACGCGGCGGTGCTGCACTCGCAGCGGGAACTGCTGGGCGCGATGGGCCGGACGATCATCCATTGCGGCGCCATCGGGATGGGCGAGGCGGTGAAGCTCTGCAACCAGCTCGTCGCCGGGGCTTCAATGGTCGCGGTGGCCGAGGCCTTCGCGCTCGGCGAGCGCCTTGGCGCCGATCCGCAGGTGCTCTTCGACGTGATGGCGAAGAGCTCGGGACGGTGTTGGGCCCTTGAGACCCGCCCGCCCGTCGCCGGCCTGGTGCCGGACGCGCCGTCCGAGCGGGACTTCGCTCCGGGCTTCATGGTCGATCTCATGCACAAGGACCTGGCCCTGATCATGGCCGCGGCAGCCGAGGCCGGCCTGCGGCTGGCCGTCGCTGACGCGGCGCGGCAGCAGTACGCCCTCGCCAGCCGGCAGGGACACGGGCGCAGCGATTTCTCGGCCGTGTTCAAGGTGCTCGAGCGGTCCAAGGCGAAGGTTTTGACGGAGGACGCGTGATGACACAGGGCTCGACCACAGACGCGACGCGCAGCGGGACGGCATCGTCCGGCGGAGCGGTGGCCGAGCGGATGCTCATTGGCGGCGACTGGGTCGATGCCCAGGACGGTGGGACGATCGACGTCGAGAACCCCGCCCGCCGCGGCTCGGTGATCGCGACGGTCCCGCGCGGTCGCGCCGCTGATATCGACCGGGCCTGCGCCGCCGCCGCCGCGGCGTTCGCCGGCTGGCGGGCCACGCCACCGCGCGATCGCGGCCTCGCGCTCCTCCGGATCGCCGACCTGATCGAGGGCGATGCCGAGGCATTCGCGCGCACGATCGCCACCGAGACCGGCAATGCCATTCGGACCCAGGCCCGGCCGGAGGTCCGAAGCGCGATCGACATCTTCCGCTACTTCGGTGGGGCGGCCCAGGAGCTGAAGGGCGAGGTGATCCCGCTGGGGGAGGATCTCCTGGTCTACAACCGGCGCGAGCCGATCGGGGTGGTCGGTGGCATCGTGCCCTGGAACGCGCCGGTCCAGCTCTCGGCGCTCAAGATCGCGATGTCCGTCGCCGCGGGGAACACCTTGGTGTTGAAGGCGGCGGAGGACGCGCCGCTCGGGGTGCTGCGGATGGCCCGGATCTGCGCGCAGCAGCTTCCGGCCGGCGTGCTGAACGTCGTCACCGGCTACGGGCACGAGGCCGGGGCCGCGCTTACCGCGCATCCGACGGTGCGCAAGCTGTCCTTCACCGGCTCCACCGAGGTGGGGAAGCTGGTCATGCACGCCGCGGCCGACCGGATCGTCCCGGTCTCGCTCGAGCTGGGCGGCAAGAGCCCGGCGATCGTGTTTCCCGACTCCGACGACGACGCGACCGCCGACGGCGTGCTCGCCGGAATGCGGTTCACCCGGCAGGGGCAGTCCTGCACCGCGGGCTCGCGGCTGTTCCTGCACGCCGCGATCCACGACTCGTTCCTCGACCGACTGGTGCGCAAGGCCGGGGCGTTCACGGTGGGCGACCCCCTCGACGAGGCGACGGACATGGGCTCGATCATCAACCGGAGCCAGTTCGACAAGGTCTGCACGTACATCGACGACGGCGTGCGGCGGGGCGGGGTCGCCCTGGGCGGTCGCCCGCCGGGCGACGGGCCGCTGTCGGAGGGCTACTTCGTCACCCCGACGATCTTCACCGCCGCGGACAACGATTGGCGTCTCGCCCGCGAGGAGATCTTCGGTCCGGTCCTCGTGGTCATCCCCTGGACCGACCGGGACGAGGCGATCCGCATGGCGAACGACTCGCACTACGGCCTCGCCGCGTACGTGTGGTGCCGCGACATCGGGACCGCGCTCTCCACCGCGCACCGGATCGAGTCCGGCTGGGTCCAGGTGAACCGTGGGCTGGGCCAGCTCCCCGGAATGTCCTACGGGGGAATGAAGCAGTCGGGCATCGGCCGCGAGTTCTCGCTCGAAGGGATGCTCGACGCCTTCACCCAGCGGAAGTCCGTGACGGTGGACCTCCGGCACTAGAACGCCCGCCGGACCGGACTCGCTAGACCAGCGTGTCGGCAAGGGCGGTGAGGTCGTCGACCCGGAGGTCCGGCTGGTGCGGCGTGCCGCCGAAGGGCCGCTTGCGGCGGTCGACGAACGCGGTGTGCATCCCCGCGGACTTCGCGCCGATGCAGTCGAACGCATGGTTCGCGACGAAGAGCACCTCGTCCATCCGGACGCCCATAAGCTCGGCCGCCTTCGTGTAGGTCGCGACGTGCGGCTTGAACGAGCCGGCCTCGGCGACCGAGATCACCCGGTCGAACGGGATCCCGTGATACGGCTTGGCCGCCTCGAGCATGTCCGGGTCGCCGTTCGAAAGGACCGCGATCTTGTACCCGGTCCGGAGGCGGGCAAGCGCCGCGGGCGCGTCGGGAAAGGGCCGGAGCCGCTCGATCGAGCCCACCAGAGCGCGGACTTCCTCCGGGGTGTGGCTGATTCCGGCGCGATCCAGGGTGTAGGACACCGCGGCGTGGCCGATCTCGCGATACGGCGTGTGCTCCTTGTGGAGCAGGGCGTCGATCATCGAATTCTCGAAGTGGGTCCGGCGCCACCAGGTGACGAACGAGCCGGGGTCGCCGGTCCAGCCCTTCGCCTTCAGGAACGGCGCGGCGACCTCGGTGAGGCCGGTCTGCATGTCGACCACGGTCCCGTACTGATCGAACATCACCACCCGGATCGTCCGCTTGAGCTCGTCCGCGGTCGCCATGCCCTCTCCCGCCCGGCTATACCCGGCACCGTCAGGGTAGCGGCGACGACCGCCCGACCACCCCCGTCCTATCCTCCGACGCGATGGGCACGACCCGATGACCAGGGCGTCCGGCGCCGCGGCCGGCGGCGGCGTGCCCAGCCCGATCCAGCGCCTCGAAGCGCTGCGGGCGAAGGCGGCGGCCGGCGGCGGCGAGGCCCGCATCGAGCAGCAGCACGCGAAAGGAAAGCTCACCGCGCGCGAGCGGATCGAGCTCGTCGTCGATGACGGTTCCTTCACGGAGCTCGACGCGTTCGTCCTCGCCCGGCCGAGCGAGCTCTCCGCGGCGGACGAGCAGGTCATCGGCGACGGCGTCGTCACTGGATTCGGTCGGATCGACGGGCGCCTGGTGTACCTGTTCTCCCAGGACTTCACGGTGTTCGGCGGCTCGCTCGCCGAGGCGCACGCGGCGAAGATCGTGAAGGTCATGGACCACGCCGTCCGGAACGGCGCGCCGATCATCGGCCTGAACGACTCTGGCGGCGCCCGGATCCAGGAGGGCGTCGTCTCGCTCGGCGGGTACGCCGACATCTTCCTGCGCAACGTCCTGGCGAGCGGAGTGGTGCCGCAGCTCTCCGCGGTGATGGGCCCCTGCGCCGGCGGTGCGGTGTACTCGCCGGCGATCACCGATTTCGTCGCGATGGTGCGGGATACCTCGTACATGTTCGTCACCGGGCCGAACGTGGTGAAGACGGTGACCCATGAGGACGTCACCTTCGATGAGCTGGGCGGGGCGGACACGCACGGCCGCACCTCCGGCGTCGCCCACTTTGTCACCGACGACGAGGTCGCCTGCGCCGCCCTGCTGCGCGAGCTCGTCGGCTATCTGCCGTCGAACAACCTCGACGGCGCGCCGCGCGTGCCGACCGACGATCCGATCGATCGGCAGGATCCGGAGCTCGACGCGATCGTCCCGGAATCGGCGGCGAAGCCGTACGACATGACCGAGGCCATCCGGCGGATCGTCGATGACGGGCGGATCCTCCAGGTCCACGAGGGATGGGCGCGGAACATCCTCTGCGCCTTCGCCCGGCTCGATGGCTCGACTATCGGCGTCGTGGCCCAGCAGCCGATGGTGCTGGCCGGCGTGCTCGACAGCAACGCCTCGATCAAGGCCGCGCGATTCGTCCGCTTCTGCGACGCGTTCAACATCCCGCTCCTCACATTGGTCGACGTCCCGGGCTTCCTGCCGGGCACCGCACAGGAGCACGGCGGGATCATCCGCAACGGCGCCAAGCTCCTCTATGCCTACGCCGAGGCGACCGTGCCGAAGCTCACGGTCATCACACGCAAGGCCTACGGCGGTGCCTACGACGTCATGTCGAGCAAGCATCTGCGGGGGGACTACAACGTCGCCTGGCCGACCGCGGAGATCGCGGTCATGGGCCCGGAGGGCGCGGTGAACATTCTGTACAAGGAGGAGCTCGCCGGCGCGTCCGACCCCGATGCCCGCCGCGCGGCACTGGTCGCCGACTACGTCGCCCGCTACGCGAACCCCTATATCGCGGCGGCCCGCGGCTATCTCGACGACATCATCGAGCCGCACGAGACCCGCCCGCGCCTGATCGCGGCGCTGCGCTCGCTCGCGGGGAAACGGGACACCAACCCCCGCAAGAAGCACGGCAACATCCCGCTCTGAGCGCCCGCCGCCCGTTCGACGCCGTCCTCATCGCGAACCGGGGCGAGATCGCGCTCCGGATCATGCGCACCTGCCGCGACCTCGGCCTGCGGACCGTCGCGGTGTACAGCGACATCGACCGCGCGGCGCCACACGTGCGGTTCGCCGATCAGGCGTACCCGATCGGCGGCGCGGCGCCGGCGGACAGCTACCTGCGCGGCGATCGCATCATCGCCGTCGCGAAGCGCTCCGGCGCGGGCGCGATCCACCCCGGCTACGGGTTCCTCTCCGAGAACGCGGACTTCGCCGAGGCGGTCGCCGGGGCTGGGCTCACCTTCGTCGGCCCGGACGCCGCGGTCCAGCGCGCCCTCGGCGAGAAGACGAGCGCGCGTCGCCTCGCGAGCCGGGCCGGCGTGCCGGTCGCGTCCGGCACCGATGAGCCGGTCACGGATGAGGCCGCCGCCCGCGCGGCTGCCGAGCGGATCGGCTACCCGGTCCTGCTGAAGCCGGCCGGCGGCGGCGGCGGCAAGGGGATGCGGATCGTGCGGTCGGCCGGCGAGCTGTCCGCGGCGTGGCGAGGGTCAACCGGCGAGGCGCGGACCGGCTTCGCCGATGCCCGGATCCTCATCGAGCGGCTCGTCACGGACGCGCGGCATATCGAGGTACAGCTGGTCGCCGATCGGCAGGGCCACGTCGTCTGGCTCGGAGAACGGGACTGCTCGGTCCAGCGGCGGCACCAGAAGCTCATCGAGGAGACCCCCGGTCCCTCGGTGGCCCCGGAGCTGCGCGCGCGCCTCGGCGAGAGCGCGGTCCGCATCGCGCTTGCGGCCGGATACACGAGCGCCGGCACCGCCGAGTTCCTCGTGTCCCCGGACGGACGCTTCGTGTTCCTCGAGATGAACACCCGGCTCCAGGTCGAGCATCCGGTTACCGAGCTGGTCACCGGGCTCGACCTGGTCGCGCTCCAGCTGGGGATCGCCGCCGGCGAGGCGCTCCCCTTCGGCCAGGACGATATCCGCCGCGAGGGCGCCGCGATCGAGCTCCGTATCACCGCGGAGGATCCCTACGCCGGCTTCCTTCCGGCCGGTGGCCGGATCAGCTTCGTCCGCGAACCCCTCGGCCCCGGGGTGCGGGTGGACTCGGCGCTCGCCGCGGGGATGACCGTGCCGAACGAGTACGACCCCCTGCTCGCGAAGATCATCGTGAGTGGCCCGACCCGCGAGGTCGCGATCGCCCGCGCGCGGCGGGCAATCCGCGAGACGATCATCGGCGGTATTCCCACGGCGCTCCCGTTCCACGCGCACACCCTCGCCGAGCCGGACTTCGTCGCCGGCCGCTATGACACCGGCTATGTCGCGGCGCACTGGGCGGACCCGCGCCCGCCGGACCTGGAGGACGGCGCGGCGCGGGCGGCGGCCCTCGTCGCGGTCGGGCTGCAGCGGCGCCCGCCGGCCGCGGCCGCCGCGACGGCGGCGTCCGCCTGGGCGCGGTCGGCGCGCGATGAGGCGCAGCGATGAGGTACGAGGTCCGGATCGCCGACGCCACGCTGCGGGTGGAGTCCACCGCCGCCGGCCGGACCCTCATCGAGGACGGGGTCGTCGCGGCGGTCCTCACCGAGGTCGTGGCAGGCACGCTTTGGTCGGTCACGATCGATGGGATCGCGCACGAGGTCGCCCTCCTCGGCCGCGATCCCTTGCGCCTATGGGTCGATGGGGTCGAGACGCGGGTCGCCGTCGCCGACGAGCGCGCGCTCGCCGCGGCGCGCCGGGGGGGCCGTGCGGCTACCGGCCGGGCCGAGGTGCGCGCGCCGATGCCCGGCCTGCTGAAGGCGGTCCACGTCACCGAGGGCGCTCGAGTCGAGGCCGGCGCGCCGCTGGTCACGCTGGAGGCGATGAAGATGGAGAACGAGCTGCGCGCCCCCCGGGCCGGCACGGTGACCAAGCTCGGCGCCGCAGCCGGCGCGACGGTCGACGGCGGGACGCTCCTCGTGGTCATCACCCCCGATTGACCCGATCGACCCGATCGACCCGATCGACCCGATCGACCCGACTGACCGGATCGACCCGGCCGGAGTGAACGGACCAGCCGGGCGAAGGCGGCCGGTGCTGATCGCGACGGCCGTGGTCGTCCCGGTCGTGCTCGTCGCGTCGCTCGTGTCCTCCGTGCTGATCCTGCTCTTCCGGCCGCTGCCGACGACGGATGCCGACACGCGCTTGCTCGGGCTCGACGAGCGCGCCGAGATCGTGCGCGACAGCTGGGGCGTCCCGCATATCTTCGCGCGCACGACCCATGACCTCTTCTATCTCCAGGGCTACGCCGTCGCTCAGGACCGGCTCTTCCAGCTCGAGCTCCTGCGGCGCGCCGGACGCGGCCAGCTCGCCGTAGTCCTCGGTCCGGCCGGTGCGGAGAGCGATACCGCCGCATCCGGCCTGGCCTCCGCGGCCGAAGCGGAGGAGGCGCGGCTCGGGGCATCCGCGCGCGCCGCGGCGCAGGCCTACGCCGACGGCGTGAACAAGTTCCTCGAGCAGCACGGCGAATCGCTTCCGCTGGAGTTCACCCTGCTCGGGTTCCGCCCCGCGCCATGGAGCGTCGGCGACACGCTCGTCGTCCAACGCCTCCTGGCCCGCGAGCGGGGCGCCGGATCGGCGCTCGGCCGGGCGATCGCGGGCGGGGGGACCGATGCTGGTGCCAGCTGCCGCGCCACCGTCGGCCTCCGGTCGGCCTCCGGCCGGCCCTTCCTGGAAGGCGATCCGCGACTCGCGGGCGAGGCCGACCCGTCGCTCTGGTATGCGGTCGCGCTCACCGGACCCGACGACGAGGTCGCCGGCCTATCGGCGCCCGGCGTTCCCGGGATCGCGATGGGCCACAACCGCCGGATCGCGTGGTCCTTCGTCGCCGGCGCGGACGCAAGCTTGCTGCGGGACCTCGACGCGTCGTTGGCCGTCGCGCGGGCCGGCGACGCGGCGAGCTTCGCCGCGGCGCTGCGCTCGGCGCGGAGCGCGACCCCGGCATATTGCTATGCCGATGCGGCGGGTCATATCGGCGTCGCGACGGGCGCGGCCGCGGCCTTCGATCCACCGGGCGGCGAGATCCGGCAGGGCGCCGCTCCATCGGCCTTGGCCGCGGCGCCGGGGCCGATCGTCTTCCGCCACCCGCTCGCGGCGGTCCTCCCGCCCGCGCTCCGATCCCCGCTCGCCGGGCTCCTCACCGCCGGTCCGTACGATCCTCCGGCTGGAGGCGCGCTCGAGCGGATCAAGGTGGACCTGGGTGACCTCGATGCCACGCGCGCGGTCCTCCCGCTCGGCGACTCAGGACAGCCGGCCGGCCGCCACCACGGCGACCAGACCGCATCGTGGCGGGCGGGACTGCTGCTGCCACTCCCGCTCTCTCGCGCGCGTCTCGGGACCGGGGAGGCGACGCTCGTCCTGCGGCCGCGGTAGCCGCGAACGGCTCGCACAGTTCTACGGCACGGACCCGAGCGGGGCCTGACGGCCGGCTCGGGTCCGGATCAGTACGGCGCCCGGAGGTCCTTGAACATCGGGAAATGCTTCAGGTTGGTGGTCTTGAGATCCGCGTCGAGTTGTTGTGCAAGGGCGGCCACGATCAGGTCCGACACCTCGATGCCGGGGTGCGAGCGCAGAAAGCGTCGTCCGAGCGCCCCGGCCGCTTCGGCCAGCGACTCGTCCACCTCCGACCATGAGATCAGCCGCATGAGGTCGCGTGTCGGGCCTTCCTCCTCGGCGCGCATGCCCGCAAGGAGCTCCGCCCGGACGATATCGGAACTCCAGAGCTCGTCGCCGCGGTCGATGGCATTCGGAATGAGCTCCGTGGCGGCTCTCGGTCTGCCCCGGAGATGGTCAATCAGCACCGAGGTATCGAGGACCAGCCGCACTATTCGACCCCGTGCAGCCGGGCCAGCCGCCGCGCGCCACGGATCCGCTCGACATACTCCTCGCCGGTCTCGGAGAATGCCTTCCAGGAGCCGGCGGCGGACCGTGCCAGGCGGACGCGCTGCGCCCGACTCATGGCCCGGCGGCGCGAGTACGCGCCGTCGACCGCGGTGCGGATGAGCGCCGAGACGCTGCTCCCCGTCGCCTTGCTGCGGCGCTCCAGGAGGCGGCCCTGCTCGTCGGAGAGGTAGATCTGCGTGCGTCGCATGATGTATAAAACATACATCTCACTTCCGGTGCGCGTCAAGGTACGCCTCCGGACGTGCGATAGCAACCCGATGGCACCCGAGCCGATCCGCGTTTCCGCCCCGGGCGGTCGGCAGGCGTCCTAGCATCGGCGTCATGGACGAGCGCGGACCGTTCAAGACCACCTACGGCGAGCCGCTCCCGGCGTACGCGCTGCCGGATGCGGCATACGACGCGGCCGTCGCCGCGATCGGCTCCCGCTCCCACCCGGGCGAGCCGCCGTTCACCCGCGGGGTGCAGCCGACGATGTACCGCGGGCGCCTGTGGACGATGCGGCAGTACGCCGGGTTCGGCACCGCCGAGGAGTCGAACGCGCGCTACCGCTACCTGCTCGCGCACGGCCAGACCGGCCTCTCGGTCGCGTTCGACCTTCCGACCCAGATGGGCTACGACGCCGACGATCCGCAGGTCGCCGGCGAGGTGGGGAAGGTCGGGGTCTCGATCTCGTCGCTGGACGATCTCCGTCGCCTCTTCGATGGGATCCCGCTGGACCAGGTCACGACCTCGATGACGATCAACGCGACCGCGCCGATCCTCCTGGCGATGTACGTCGCCGTGGCCACGCAGCAGGGCGTGCCGCTGGATCGCCTCGGCGGCACCGTCCAGAACGACATCCTGAAGGAGTACATCGCCCGCGGGACCTACATCTTCCCGCCGCGCGCGTCGCTCCGGCTGGTCACCGACGTCTTCGAGCATTGCCGCGCCGCGCTCCCGCGCTGGAACACGATCTCGATCTCCGGCTATCACATCCGCGAGGCCGGCGCCGACGCGGTGCAGGAGCTCGCCTTTACGTTCGCGAACGCGATCGCGTACGTCGAGGCCGCGGTGGCCCGCGGCCTTCCGGTCGATTCGTTCGTCGGCCAGCTTTCGTTCTTCTTCGCGGCCAATGCGACGCTCCTCGAGGAGGTCGCGAAGTTCCGTGCCGCGCGCGTCATCTGGGAGCGGATCACCCGCGAGCGCTTCGCCGTTGCGAGCGCCGAAGCCCGGGCGCTCCGCTTCCATACCCAGACGATGGGGTCGACCCTCACCGCGCAGCAGCCGCGGAACAACATCGTCCGGACCGCGATCGAGGCGCTGGCCGCGGTGCTCGGGGGGACCCAGTCGCTTCACACGAACGCCTACGACGAGGCCCTCGCGCTGCCAAGCGAGGAGTCCGCACGGATCGCCCTCCGGACCCAGCAGATCATCGCCGACGAATCCGGGGTGGCCGAGACGATCGATCCGCTCGGGGGCGCCTACCTGGTGGAGCGGCTCACCGCCGACCTGGTCGAGCGCAGCTTCGCCGAGATCGCGAAGATCGACGCGCTCGGCGGAGCGCTTGCCGGGATCGAGCACGGCCATCAGCAGCGGGCGATCGAGGAATCGGCCTACCGCTATCAGCGCGAGGTCGAATCGGGCGAGCGGAAGATCGTCGGGGTGAACGCCTTCGTGACCGAGGGCGACGAAGCGGCCATCCCCACGCTCCGCGTGGACGGCTCGGTCGCGGAGCGCCAGGGCGAGCGGCTGGCGGCGCTCCGCGCGTCGCGTGACCGCGCGGCCGCCGACACCGCGCGCGCCGCGCTGCGCGACGCCGCGGCCGGAAGCGCGAACCTGATCCCGGTCATCTCCGACGCCGCGGTCGCGGGGGTCACCCTCGGGGAGATCTGCGCGGACCTCAAGGATGTGTTCGGCAGCCACGTGCCGGCCGACCGCTCGTGACCGCAGGCCCGACCGGCCCGACCGGCCCGACCGGCCGGACCGGCCGGACCGGCGAGCTCCACCACGTGGCGGTCGTGGTGCCCTCGATCGCCGCGGCGCTGCCGTTCTACCGCGACACCCTCGGGCTCGTCCCCGGCCCGGTCCACGAGCTGCCCGATCAGCAGGTCCGCGCGGTGTTCCTCGCCGCCGGCCCGACGCGGATCGAGCTCGTCGAGCCGCTTGAGCCGACGGGGACGACCTCCGGCGTGGCGGCGTTCCTCGCCGCACGAGGACGGCCGACGCTCCACCATCTCTGTTTCGTCGCCGACGATCTCGCGCGAACGCTCGCCGACCTCACGGCGGCCGGCGTCGAGATCGTCGACCGTGTCCCGCGCGCCGGTGTGCATGGGGACGTCGCGTTCCTTCACCCGCGCGCCGGCGACGGGGTGCTCATCGAGCTCATCGACCGGGCGTCGCTACACGAGGCTCCCCCCGCCTGACCGGGGTCGCCGCGGCGCACGGCGGCGGCGTCCGTAGCTGTTTCTCCCCATGCTACCGTCGGCGGCGATGTCGCCATCCTTCTTGCCCCGCACGGACCGGGCGGGGTGAAGGCGTATGCGATCCGTGTGCTCGTGCTCTTGACGCTCGCGACCCCGGGGGCCTGCGCTCCGGGCGGGGCACCGGCGAGCTCGGCCGCGATCGCAACTGTTCCGTCGCTCACGCCGCGGGCGACCACCGCGATACCCGCGTCGGCGACCGGCAGCCCCATCGTTGCCGCCCTGGTCGGCGAGCCGACGATCAGCCTCTTTCTGCCGTACCTCACAAAAACGCTCGGCGGTCCCGACGGCTGGGAGACGCCGTTCATCGTCCAGAATGCCGACACCGTGCCGGCCGACCTCGAGGTCAACCTGTACGCGATCGCCGACGGTCGCCTCGTCACCCGACGGATCGTGCGTGGACTGAAGCCGGGGACCTCGTCGGCCGATCGCCCCAACCAGGACGCGGACCTTCCCGACAACGGCGCGTATTCGGCGGTGGTGCGGAGCTTCGGGGCGAAGATCGTGGCCGTCGTGAACCAGCAGCGCGGGCTGGGCACCCGCTTCGAAGCCGACTCCTATGTCAGTCAGATCGGTGGCGCAGCGAGCGTCTTTCTCCCGAGTGCGGTCAAGGGTGTTGGCGGATTCGTGTCACGGATCGCGGTACAGAATGTCGGCATCGAGCCCACGGTTGCGACCGCCGTGTTCACTCCCGCCGATGGCGAGAGCACGACTATCGCGCCCCGGACCATCGAACCCGGACGCTCGATCGTCATCGACATGACTGCGGAGTCGGGCCTCCCGGATGGGGCGTACGCGGTACGGATCAGCGCAGCCGGGCGACTCGTCGCGATCGCGAATACCGAACGCGAGGCACGCGCCGACACGACGGCGATGCTCTACTCGTATGTCGCGCTCGACAGCGGTGCCAACACGGTCTACGGGCCGTACGCGGTGAAGAACGTCCCGGGCGTCGGCGCCGGCAGCAGCACGATTTCGGTGCAGAACATGGGGCGAGCTGTGACCCGGCCCACGCTGACGTTCACCCCGCTGGGCGCTGTGCAGAGCACCGCGTTCATCGGGCCGACGCTCGAGCCCGGCGCGTCCTGGTCATTCGACCTCCGCTTTGGCAGCGGCGACCCACGACGAAATCGGTGCGGTCGCACGCTGTCCACGGGCTGCCTCGCCGACGGCGAGTATTCATGGACCGTCGGTGCACCGGGGGCGCAGCTCGCGGCGCTGGTGACCGTGATCGGAGCCACCACGGCGGCGTCGTACACCGGGCTCTCGCGGCCCGCCGACGTCTTTCTCCCGAATGTCACACGCACGCTGGGGGGCCGCGACGGGTGGACCACCGTGATCATCGCCCAGAGCGTGAGCGCGAGCCGGTTGACGCTGTCTTGGTACCGCTTCGCGGATGGGACGCTTGTCGCCACTCAACGCCTGACGATCGTGCCCGGCAGCGCCATCCGCATCGACCCGCGAGAGGTTCCTGGACTGAGTGACGACTCGCAGTACTCGGTCGTGATCGCGGGCGATGGCGGCCGGCTTGTTGCCGTCGTCGTCCAGCTCAACTTCCAGGGCGGCGACGGCGCGGCGATCTACACCGGTTTCTTTCGCTGAGTCAGGCCTCCGTGCCGACCGATACGCACCCACCACCTGCTTCGGCGCTGCACGCCGATACGGAGTTCGGGCCGCTCCCTTCCCGAGTCGGCGCCTCGCGATGCCCTCGTCGTCGGATCGGGGGCCGCCCTCGCCAGGAGCCGGGCCCGTCGCCCTCACCGCCGCGATCACGATGGCTGATGACCCCGCCGACCGATCGACGGCATACTTTCGCCATGAGCCGGCCCGTCGCCCTCACGCTCTGTGGCCACGATCGCCCTCGCTGTCGGTGGGCGCGCGACCTCTACCTACGCGGACTGACCGACGAGGGCCTCGCCGTCGTCGCCGTCGAGCCGGGTGACGCGCTTCCGCAGGACCTTGGCGGCCTCTGCCTCTCCGGCGGCGAGGACGTCGCGCCGGAACGGTACGGCGCGGTCCCCGACGGATCGGAGCCGCCGTTCGTCGAGCGTGACGGGACCGAATTCGCGCTGTTCGCACAGGCTCGGGCGCGCGCCATTCCGATCCTCGCGATCTGCCGGGGATTCCAGCTGGTGAACGTCGCGCTCGGCGGGTCGCTGGTGCAGCACCGTGCCGGACATTCGGAGGAGCATGGCCCGCTCGTCCCACACCTGGTGACCGCGGCGCCGGACTCGCTCCTCGCCCGGGCGTCGGGCACGGCGCCGCATCGGGTGAACTCGTATCACCATCAGGCGGTGACCGACGCGACCCTCGCACCGGGCCTCCGGGCGACGGCCCGGGTCGACGGCCTCATCGAGGCCTTCGAGGAGGTCGACGCCGCCACTAGGCCGTGGCTCCTCGGCGTGCAATGGCACCCCGAGCGACACGACCTCGCGCCGGAGGCGAAGGGTGTGTTCCAGGCATTCGCCGCCGCCGTGCGTGCGGCCGCGCCGGTCCACGAGCCGGCGCCCGCCGCGGCGCGGTGACCGCCGACCGTCGAGAGCGGGCGACGGTCGATGTCGCCCACGAGTCCCGCCTCGTCCGCTGGGCGGCGACCGATCACGGCGGAGTCGCGGTGCTCTCCGATCCGACCACCGTCCTCACGGGGGAGCCGACGTCCGGTCCGGCACATCTGGTCATCGGTGCCGGACGACCGGTGCGCGTCGCGATCGTCTGCGGCGCCGACCCCGGGGCCGAGCGTGCGCTTCGCGTCGCGCTGATCGCTGCCGGAGCCGATCTGGTGGCGGTCCGCAGCGTCCGGGAGACCGCCACATTCACCGAGCAGGCCGAGGCGCTTCGCGCCGGGCGGCCGGAGCTGGTGATCGCGCACGTGGCCGATCACCGGCGGGATGCCGACGGCGTCGAGTCGCTCGTCGAGGCGCTCCGCTTCGGCTGTCGCGAGGTCCGGCCGGCACCGCGCCTGCTCGTTGCCGGCGACGCGCGCGCGACCGCGCGGCTGCGGGCGGCCGCGGGAGGGCTCGCGGTCGAGATCCTTCCCGACCCGCGCCGGCCGGACGGCCGATCGGCCCTGGTCCGGCGGATCCGCGATCTGCGACGGGGCACCGATCCCGAGCTGGTGCTGCGAGACGAGGCGGTGGAGCAGGCTGCGCGATTGCTCGCGGTCCGGGACGGCGGTCCCGCGCTCGTCGTCGACGCCGCCGGCGGGAGCACGACGCTGGCCCGCGCGACGCCCGCCGGCGAGGTGACCGTCGCGCACCTCGTCGGTCTGGGGTGTGGCTCTGGCGCCGACCGGGTCGTGGCCCGGACCGGCCTGGACGCCGTCCGGCGGTGGATCCCGTGGTCGGTCGATGCTCCCACGCTGCTCGAGCGGGTGTTCAATCGCGCGCGGTGGCCGGACGCGGTCCCGGCGGACCGCTTCGGCCTCGTCCTCGTGGTCGCCCTGGCACACGAGGCGATCGGCCACATCCTTGCCGAGTCCGACGCCCTTGGACTCGGCAAGATCTTCCGCGATGCGCGGTCGGTGACCCTCTGCGGGATCCCGGCCGGCTGGCCGCGGGCCGCCCAGGCCGTGCTGCTCGCGGTCGACGCGCTGGCGCTTGCCGGTGCGGCGTCGCTCTCGAGCGACGGCGACGACGCCCTGCTCGCGACCGGTGGCCTCGCCGCGCGCATGCGCGCCGTCGAAGGTGGCGATCCCTTGCGGGTCCTTGCCGGTGCCGCGGCCGCCGCGACCGTTCCGCTCGCCTTCCTCGTGCCGGCGGCACCGTCGCGACGGGGCCGTGTCTCGGTGGACGGCTCCGGCGGACTCACCGACGACCGGCTCGAGCGGGGCGCGCTGTTCGCGGTGCCCGCCGACGGGCCGGTCGCCGTGCGCCTGCCGGGGACCGCGACGCCGGTCCGCGGCGTCGGCGGGCCCTGCGGGGTCGTCGTGGACGTGCGCGGCCGGCCGCTGACGCTGCCGCCGCGCGACGCCGATCGCGTCCCGACGGTCGCGCGTTGGTACGCCGTGCTCGACGCGCTCGCGCCGGAGGCGGCAACGTGACCTGGCGGTACGGGCACACCAGCGTGACCCATCAGCTTCCGCTCGGGGTCTCGACCCGCGCCGTCACCGGCGACCTGATCCGGGCCGGTGAGCCCCTCGCGACCGGGACGATCCAGGGCTCTCCGGTGCGGATCGCCGGTGCGCGCGCCCTCGGCCTGCGTCCGGCCGAGTTCGAGCTGGCCCAGCGCGTGACGGTTGGGGCTGAGGTCCGGCGGGGCACGGTGCTCGCGCGCACCGGACGGCGGCTCGCGCGCGCGGTCACCGCGCCGATCGACGGCCGGCTCCTGCACCGCACCGCCTCGGGCGATCTCATCGTCGCCCCGATCGCCGGGCGCTGGTCGGTGCGCTCGGCGATGGACGGTACGGTGGTCCGGTCGGACGACGGGGCGATCACCGTCGAAGGCGACGCCTGGACCCTTGGCGGCATCGCGGCGTACGGCCCCGATGCGATCGGCGAGCTCTATGTCGGGGTCGACGCGCCGATGGACGAGCTCGCGCCCACGCGCATCGACGTGCGCCTCCGCGACCGGATCGTCGTCTGCGGGACGCGTGCCGCGGCCGAGGCGATCACCCGGGCGCATGCCTGCGGGGTGGGCGGGCTCGTGGCCGGCGGCGTGCCCGCCGCTGGCCTGCGGGTCGTCTATGGGGACGATGTCGGCGCACACGGCCACGCTGCTGAGGACGACCGGCCCACGGTGCTCTGCCTGTTCGGCTTCGGCGGCGCGCCGCTACCCCTGGCGGTCCATCTCGGCCTGGTCGCGCTGTCCGGCAGCCGCGCCGCGATCCATATCGCGTCGGCCCGGCTCATCGTCTTCGCCGCGGCCGACGCGGCGATGGAGGCTGCCGACGCATCCGCGCTCGTGCTCGCCGGCGATTTCGGCGCGGTCCGGCCGTTCGAGGGCGCGGGCGCATTCGCCGGGCCGCTGCGCTTTCCGAGCGAGACCCTGGCCGATGCGATCGACACCGCCGACGGGCCCGTTCCGGCGGCGAACATCCTCCCGATCGACGCCCCCCGGTGAGCGGCCCGGCGCGGGTGCACGCGGCCCGCCGACCGCGCCCGGCGGCAGGAGCCGGCGATGCCCGCCCGGCGTAAGCGTGCGCGGGGTGCGCGCCACATCGCGGCCGAGGGGCGGCGGGCCTCGCATCCGGCGCCCCGGCAGACGAAGGCCGAGCGGACCGAGGCGCTCCGGCGCGAGGGCTACCTCGCGACGGCGGCGCGGCTGCGCCGCCTGCGCCTCGGCGTCCTCGCGGTGGGCTTCGTGCCGCTCGCCGGGATCGTCGGCTGCGGCACGCTCGGTATCGCGGTCGCCTGCGCGGTGCCTCGGGATTGGTATTTCGCGCTGTGGGCCGCGGTCATCGGGTCGATCGTCGGCCTTACCATTCGCCTCGTTCTTGAACGACGCAGATTCGAACACGGCACCATCGGCGGGTCATGACCCGGCGTCCATCGACTTCCTGAGCCATTCGTCCCTTCACACCGAGCGCCTCGGAGAGCGCCTTGCCGCCCACGCCGAGCCGGGCGAGGTCATCGCCCTCTGGGGCGAGCTTGGGGCGGGGAAGACCGTCCTCGCCCGGGGCATCGGGATCGGCCTCGGGATCGATGAGGACGCCGTGACCAGCCCGACCTTCGTGATCCTCCACGAGCATGCCGGCGGCAGGCTCCCGCTGTACCACCTCGACCTGTACCGCCTGCGCCAGGCCGACCTCGGATCCACCGGCTGGGAGGAGTGCTTCGAGGCCGGCGGCGTCACGGTGATCGAGTGGCCGGACCGCGCGGGCGACGAGCTGCCCCTGGACCGGCTCGACGTGCGCATCGAGCACATCGCCGAGTCGAAGCGCCGCGTCGCGCTCGCCGCCACCGGCCCACGGTCGGCCCGGCTGCTCGAAGCGCTGCGCGGCGATGCCTTCGCGGAGCGCGCATGAGCGCGCTCCGCCGGTTGGCGCGCGCATGAGCGCGCGTTGCCGCCGGTCGGCGCGCGCATGAGCGCGCTGCTGGCGCTCGATACCTCCACCGCCTGGGCGTCGGTCGCGATCTACGACGGAGCCGCGGTCCTTGGCGAGGAGACCTGGCACGCTCAGCGGCGCCATGCCGAGGAGCTGTTCCCGGCGATCGAGCGCCTGCTCGCGAGCACCCGCACGCCGCTCGGGACGATCGACAGGATCGCCGTCGCGACCGGGCCGGGCTCGTTCACCGGCCTGCGGGTCGCGATCTCCGCGGCCGAGGGCCTGGCGCGCGGCACCGGCGCGCAGCTCGTGGGCATTTCGACGCTCGACGTCCTCGCGTATCCGCACGCGGCGTCGAAGTTGCGCACCTGCCCGATCCTTCCGGCCGGCCGCGGCGTCCACTACGCGGCGTTCTATCAGGAGCGCAACCGCCGCTGGGAGCGACGGTCCCCGTTCATCGTCGGGACGCTCGCCGATCTCTGTCGCCAGATCGGGACCCACACGCTCTTCGTCGGCGAGATCGACGCCGAAGCCGAGAGCACGCTCCGCGACCTCCTCGGGAGCAAGGCGGTGTTCGCGACGCCGGCCGCGCAGATGCGGCGCGCCGGCTATTTGGCGGAGCTCGGCTGGCAGGCGCTCGCAGCGGGTCCGCAGGCCACACTCGGCGGCCTCGAGCCGATCTACGTCCGGCAGCCCGCCCGTGGCGGCTCGTTCGATCAGCCGTTCGCGCCGCCGCCGGCGGATGACGCTGCGCTCGGCCTCCCGAAGCGTGGCACCTGATGGTGTCGGTCGCTCCGGTCGAGATCGCCGACATGACCCTCGAGGACATCGATGCGGTGCAGGCGGTCGAGCAGGCCTCCTTCCCGGTCCCCTGGCCGGCGAACGCCTTCCGCCATGAGCTGACCCAGAACCGGAACGCGCGGTACGTCGTGGCCCGCGCCGGAGACCGCGTCGTCGGCTACGGCGGGCTCTGGCTCATGGTCGACGAGGCCCATATCACGACCTTCGCGGTCCATCCCGACCATCGCCGCCAGCGGATCGGCGAGCTGCTGCTCCAGCGGCTGTTCGAGGTCGCCGCCACGATGAGCGCGGAATGGCTGACCCTCGAGGTGCGGGCCTCGAACCTCGGGGCCCAGCGGCTCTACGAGAAATACGGGTTCCGCCGGGCGGGTGTGCGGCGCCGCTACTACAGCGACAACAACGAGGATGCCCTCATCATGTGGACCGAGCGGCTCGGCGATCGGGCCGTGCGCGAGCGTCTGGCGGCGCTCCGCAGGGAGCTTGACCTGCCCGAATGAGGATCCTCGCCATCGAGACCAGCTGCGACGAGACCGGTGTCGCGATCGTCGAGGACGGCCGCCGCATCCGCGCGAACGTCATCGGGACCCAGGCGATGCATGCGCAGACCGGCGGGATCATCCCCGAGGTCGCCGCGCGCGAGCATCTCCGCGCGATCGACCCACTCACCGGTCAGGCCCTGCGCGACGCGGGCATGACCCTCGCGGACATCGATGCGATCGCGGCGACGGTCGGTCCCGGCCTCGTCGGGGCGCTCCTGGTCGGTGCGAACTACGCGCGCGGGCTTGCCCTCGCCGCAGGCCTTCCGTTCGTGGGGGTCAACCACCTCGAGGGGCACGTCTACGCGAACTGGCTCGCGGAGACCGAGGACGTCCCACTCGAGCCGGACCTGCCGGCGATCGTCCTCGTGGTGAGCGGCGCGCACAGCGATCTGGTCCTGATGGAAGGGCACCGCCGGTTCCGGCTGCTCGGCCGGACGATCGACGACGCCGCGGGCGAGGCGTTCGACAAGGTGGCGCGGCTGCTCGGCCTTGGCTTCCCCGGCGGCCCGTTCATCGAGCGCGCCGCGAAGGACGGGGATCCGGACGCGTATCCGCTGCCGAAGGCCTGGCTCGCGGACCGCTACGACTTCTCGTTCTCCGGCCTGAAGACGGCGGTGCTGCGCCTGGTCCGTTCGCTCGAGGCGGCCGGCCCGCTGCCGGTGAACGACGTGGCCGCATCGTTCCAGAAGGCGATCGTCGAGGCCCTGGCGGCGAAGACCGCGCGCGCGGCAGCCGAACACGGTGTGCGATCGGTCATGCTCGGCGGCGGCGTCGCAGCGAACGGCCCGCTCCGATCCGAGATCGCGCGGCGCATCGGCGTGCCGCTGCGCGTGCCGCCGCCGCGCCTCTGCACCGACAACGGCGCGATGGTCGGTGCGGCGGCGTTCTACTCGCTCCGCCACCGCGGCGCCGAGATGCCGGCCGGCGTGAGCTCGAGCCTCCCGCTCGCATGACCGCGGCCGCGCTCGTCGCGTCGCTCGATCGTGCCGCGACGCTCGCCGCCGCGGGCGCGCCGGCGCCCGACGTGGTCATCGAGCTGATCCTCGAGATCCTGGACGCCGCGAGCGACACGCCGCCGGTCCTCGCCGCGCTTGGCGACGTGCCCGCCGGCCGCGCGCTCCTGCGCTTCACCGATGGCGTGCGCGCGATCGTGCTGGAGGCCGGCGCCGGACGCCTCGCCGCCTCCCCGGCGGACCCGAAGCCGCCCCCGGCGCCTCGCGCTCCCGGCACGCCGGCCGAGCCGCGGGAGAAGGTCCCGAAGGTCGACGCGTCGAGCGTCGTCTGGCTTGGCCTGCTCGGCGGCGCGCTCAAGCCGTGGCTCGCGTTCACCCGCGGTCAGGTCGTCTGCCGCGCCGGGATCAGCGAGCTGCGCTGGCTCCAGCAGGTCGCCGAGCGCCTGCAGCGCGGCTATGCCGACGCCCGCGCCGGCGCGACAGGGCGCGGCGGCGAAGCGGACTAGCATTCGGCGATGCCACCGGCCTCCTCCGCGCAACGGCCCGGCCCCGACGACACGAAGACCGACGACGAGAAGGTCAAGGTCCACCGGGCGGAGCCGCGGACGAAGACCCCGGCCGAGGCGAAGCGCCAGGGGCCGACGCTCGAGAACGTGAAGAGCGACGAGCGGGTGAAGGTCTACATCCGCTCGGCGAACTCCCAGACCGGGGCCATCGGCTACACCGAGCACGGCGAGCGCCACGCGAACACCACCGCCGACGGCGCGCGGTTCATCCTCCGCTCGCTCGGCCACGAGGCCCGCCGCACCGAGCTTGCTGCGGTCGCGGCCTACCTCCACGACATCGGCAACGTCATCACCCGCGAGAAGCATGGGCAGACCGGCGCACTCCTGGTGAATCACATCCTTGTCGAGCTCGGGTTCACCTACGAGGAGGTCGCGGTGATCATGGGTGCGATCGCGAACCACGAGGAGTCCGAGGGCGGCGTACCGGTGAGCGCGGTGTCCGCTGCGGTGATCATCGCCGACAAGAGCGACGTCCACCGCAGCCGGGTGCGCAACCCCAAGACCACGACCTTCGACATTCACGACCGGGTGAACTACGCGGCGACAGAGTCGGAGATCAAGGTGAGCCGGCGGGAGAAGCTCATCACCCTCGAGCTCACGATCGATACCGAGGTCGCGCCGCTCATGGAGTACTTCGAGATCTTCCTCTCGCGGATGATGCTGTCGCGCCGAGCGGCGGAGTTCCTCCATTGCAGCTTCGCGCTGGTCATCAACAACACCCGGCTGCTCTAGCCGCCCCCGCCGCCCCCGATGCACGTCGCCTTCCTCACCGATGTCGCGCTTCCGTACGTCTCCGGCGTGACCGTCGCGGTCCGGCGGCAGCGCGACGCGCTCCGCGGCTCCGGGCTGACGGTCACCGTCGTCGGGCCGCGGGGGGACGTCGACCTCGCCGAGCCCGATCTCCATGTTCCGGGGTCGCCGCCCGGGTATCGGGTCGCCCTCTTTCGGCCGCGCCTGGCGCCGCGCCTGCGCTCCCGCGGCGTTGACGTCCTGCACGCCCATTCGGTCTTCGGGGCGTCCTGGGCGGCGCTTGCCGCGGCACGGTCGCTCCGCGCGCCCTTCGTCGTCACGGTCCACACGCGTTTCGACGAATACGTCCACTACGCCCGTGCGGCGGCACCGCTCGCCAAGACGCTGCTCGAGCCGTACACCGCCGCGGTCGTCGCCGCGGCCGACCTCGTCATCGCCCCGTGCGAAGCGCTGGCCGACGAGCTTCGCGCGGCGGGCGATGCCCGCGCGGTACGGATCGTCGCGGCACCGGTCGACGCGGCCCTCGCGGCGGGCGACGGCGCGCGCGGGCGCGCGCGTATCGGCGTGGCCGAGGACGTCCCGGTGTTGCTGTCGATCTCGCGGCTCGCGGTGGAGAAGCGGGTCATCGAGCTCGTCGCGATGCTCCGCGCGGTGGCCGACCCTCGCGCGGTGCTCGTCTTCGCCGGCGCCGGGCCGCTCGTGGCCGAGCTCTTGGATGCGGCCGCACGGGCGGGGGTCGCCGACCGGGTCCGGCTCCTCGGACAGCTCGATACCCCCGCGCTCGGCGACGTGCTCGCGGCCGCGACCGCGGTCGTGAGCGCCTCGCGCAGCGAGACCCAGGGGCTGGCGCTCTGCGAGGCCGCGGCGGCGGGGTGCGCGATCGTCGCGCCGGACCGCGGCGGCTATGCCGAGATCCTCGGCGATGGCGCCGGCGGGCTGTTCCCGGCGGCGGCGCCCACCGCGGAGGCACTCGCGGGCGCGGTGGACCGGGCGCTCGGTGACGCGCCGCTCCGCCTTCGCGTCGCGGCCGAGGCGCGGCGCCGCGCGATGGCGGCGTGGTCCCCCGCTGCGGTCGCCCGGGCGCTCCGGGCGGCGTACGACGCCGCGAGTGCCGTGACAGAATGAGCCCCCTCAGCACGGCCACAGGGGAGGACCCGCCATGTCCACGCCACGTCCGAGAGCGCGCCGTCCGCTGCGCGCCCGGACCGCAGCGGCCGCCGGCGGGGTCGTGGCGCGATCGTCCGAGCACGGCCGCGAGGTCCTGCTCGTCGGGCGCACCGGTGACGGGTCGTGGGTCTTCCCCAAGGGCACGCCCAGTCCCGGCGAGACCGTCGAGGAGACCGCCCTTCGGGAGGTCCGCGAGGAGACCGGTCTGGTGGTCCGGATCCTCCGGCCGCTCGGCACCATGGAGTACTGGTTCGCTGCCGGCGGGGAGCGCGTCCACAAGCTCGTGACGTTCTTCCTCATGGAGGCGGTCGGGGGCGACGTCGCGCTGCACGACCACGAATACGATTTGGTGCGCTGGGTGGGCGTGAGCGAGGCGCGCCGGATGCTCACCTTCGACACCTATCGCGACGTGCTCGACCGGGCGACGCTACCCGAGGAGGCCGCGTCGTGACCGAGGAGCTGCACCGGACCCCGCTCTACGACGAGCACGTGCTGCTCGGCGCGAAGATCGTCCCGTTCGCCGGCTTCGAGATGCCGATCCAGTACCCGGCCGGGATCGTGACCGAGCACCGTGCGGTGCGGGGGGCCGCCGGGATCTTCGATCTCTCGCATATGGGCGAGCTCCACGTCACCGGTGGCGGCGCGCTCGCGGCGCTCGACCGGCTCGTGTCGAGCGACATCGCCGGCCTCGCGGTCGGCGAGGCGCGCTACGGCCTCCTCTGCAACGAGGGCGGGACCATCGTCGACGACGTCATCGTCTACCGGCTCGGGGACGACGAGGCGCTCGTCGTCGTCAATGCGTCGAACATCGCGAAGGACCGCGCGCACATCGCCGCGCGCCTGCACGGCGACGCGACGCTCGACGATCGTTCGGCCGGAACGGCGCTCATCGCGGTCCAGGGACCGCGCGCAGCGGTGATCCTCTCGGCGGTCACCGATCTCGAGGTGCGCGAGGCGTCGATCGAGGGCCTGCCGGCCTTCGGCGTCACCAGCGCGCGGGTCGCCGGCACGCGGGCGATCGTGGCGCGCACCGGGTACACCGGCGAGGATGGCTTCGAGGTCTTCGTGGACGCCGATCGGGTCGTCCCGGTGTGGTCGCGGATCATCGCCGCGGGGGACGCGCTCGGCCTCTTGCCGGTCGGCCTCGGCGCGCGGGACACCCTGCGGCTCGAGGCCCGGTTCTCCCTCTACGGCAACGAGATCGACGAGACGACCGGACCGATCGAGGCCGGCCTTGGCTGGACCTGCAAGCTCGACAAGGACTTCGTGGGCCGCGACCGGATCGCCGCGGTGAAGGCGGCCGGCCCCGAGCGCAAGCTCGTGGGACTGGGAACCGATGGCGGGATCGCGCGCCACGGGCACCCGGTCACCAGCGGCGGGACGACCGTCGGGATCGTGACGAGCGGCACCTTTGGCCCGACCGTGCAGCGGAACATCGCCCTTGCCTACGTGCCGGCCGGCCTCTCCACGATCGGGACCGAGCTCGCCGTCCGTATCCGCGAGCGGGACGTCCCCGCTAAAGTCGTCAAGACGCCGTTCTGGAAGAGGAGCGCCTAGATGAGCGGGCCCGGCTCGGTCCCCGACGACCTCAGATATTCCAAGGAGCACGAGTGGGTGCGTAGCGACGGCGACACCGCGGTCGTGGGCATCACCGCGTTCGCTCAGGAGCAGCTCGGCGACGTGGTGTTCGTCGAGCTCCCGGAGAAGGGCTCGACCGTCCGCCAGCACGCGAGCTTCGGGGTCGTCGAATCGGTGAAGGCCGCGTCCGACGTCTACGCGCCGATCTCCGGCCTTGTCCTCGAGCGCAACGTAAAGGTGATCGAGAAGCCCGAGCTGGTGAACACCGACCCGTACGGCGAGGGCTGGATGCTCCGTATCCGCGTGACCGACCGCGGGGAAGCCGGCGAGCTTCTCTCGCCGGCCGACTACCGCGCGCACATCGGCGAGAGTCCGGCCTCCGGCGGGGATTAGTGTCCGGCCGGAACCCGTACTCGCCGCACACGAGCGAAGACCGCGCCGCGATGCTCGCGGCCATCGGCGTCGGCTCGATCGACGAGCTCCTGAGGGCCATTCCCGAGCGGGCCCGCGCGCCGCGGCTCGGCGTGCCGGACGGGCTCTCCGAGCTCGAGCTCTTCACCGCCCTGGGCGGGCTCGCGGCGGAGGACCGGCCGGCCGGATCCGGGCCGTTCTTCCTCGGTGCCGGCGTCTACCGGCGGTACATCCCGGCGGCCGTCCCGGTGCTCGCGACCCGGGGGGAGTTCCTCACCGCATACACCCCCTATCAGCCCGAGGTGAGCCAGGGAACCCTGCAGGCGATCTGGGAATACCAATCGCTCGTCGCGGAGCTCCTGGGCATGGACGTCTCGAACGCCTCGCTCTATGACGGCTCGACCGCCGTCGCCGAGGCGGCGCTCCTGGCGGTGCGGGCGACCGGTCGGCGCCGCGTCGTCGTGTCGCAGGACGTGCACCCGCACCACCGGGAGATCCTTCACACCTACGCGCAGGGACCCGACCTCGAGATCATCGAGGTCCCCTCCAGCGATGCGCTCATCGATGCGGCCGAAGGCGCGGCGGGGCTCATCACCGCCAACCCGTCGTTCTTCGGGACGCTCGTCGACCTGCGCGCCGTTTCCGCGGCCGCCCACCGGACCGGCGCGCTCGCGATCGCGGCGGTCGATCCGGTCTCCTGCGCCCTCCTTGCGCCGCCCGGCGCCTGCGGCATCGACGTGGCGGTGGGCGACGGCCAGCCGCTCGGAATCCCGATGAGCTATGGCGGGCCGTACGTCGGCCTCATGGCCGTTCGCGCGGACCTCGTTCGGCAGCTGCCGGGCCGCATCGTCGGACAGACCACCGATGCCAACGGGGTGCGTGGATTCGTGAACACCCTGCAGACCCGGGAGCAGCACATCCGCCGCGAGAAGGCGACGAGCAACATCTGCACCAACGAGGCGGTCTACGCGATCCACGCGGCGATCCATCTCGCGCTCCTCGGGCCGGCCGGCCTGCGCGCGGTCGCCGACCGATCGGTCGAGCTCGCGCACCGCCTCGCGTCGCGGCTTCGTGGGATCGCCGGTTGCAGCGTGACCAACGCCGGGCCGTTCTTCGCCGAATTCACGCTGCGCACGCCGGTGGACGCGACCACGCTGCGCGATGCGCTCCTCGGCGACGGCATCGTCGCCGGCTACCCGCTCGGGCACGACTTCCCGGAGCGTTCCGACGAGCTGCTCATCTGCTGTACCGAGATGAATTCCGATGCCGATCTCGACGCCCTCGTCGCCGGGATCGGGCGGGTTGTCCGCGACGTCCCCCGTCCCGCGGGCGCCGGTGCGGTGGCCCGGTGAGCGATCCGCAGGCGCGCGTGCGGGGTGGGGTGATCCGGCCGGATGTGGGCGCCCGGACGGCGCTGCCCGCGCTCGAGCCGCTCCTGCAGGAGCTCGCCCGTCCGGGTCGAGGCGGCCGGCACGTCACCAGCGCGCCGTCCGACCACATCCCCGCGTCGTTCCGCCGCGCGGCGCCGCCGGCGCTGCCGGAGCTCGCGGAGATCCAGGTGGTGCGCCATTTCACCCACCTCGCGCAGTTGAACTACGCGGTGGACACCGGGTTCTACCCCCTCGGCTCGTGCACGATGAAATACAACCCGAAGGTGAACGACCGGGTCGCGGCGCTCCCCGGTCTCGCCGATCTCCACCCGCTCCAGCCGGACGCCGACGCGCAGGGCGCGCTCCGGCTGATGTACGAGCTCGAGCGCCTGCTCGCCGGGATTACCGGGATGGCCGAGGTGTCGCTCCAGCCCGCGGCGGGGGCGCACGCCGAATTCACGGCCATGCTGATGTTCAAGGCCTACCACCGCGCGCGCGGCGACGGCGACCGCCGCCGGGTCATCGTGCCGGACTCCGCGCATGGGACGAATCCCTCGTCGGCCGCGCTCTGCGGCTTCGACGTGACGACGGTGCGCAGCGATGCGCGCGGCAACGTCGACCTCGCGGCGCTCCAGGCGGCGCTCGGCGACGATGTCGTGGGGCTGATGCTCACCAACCCGAACACCCTCGGCCTGTTCGAGGAGCGCCTGGAAGAGGTCGTCGCGGCGGTCCACGGATGCGGCGGCCTCATGTACGGGGACGGCGCGAACATGAACGCCCTCCTCGGCATCGCCCGGCCGGGCGACCTCGGCTTCGACGTCATCCATCTCAATCTCCACAAGACCTTTAGCACGCCGCACGGCGCCGGTGGACCCGGCGCCGGTCCGGTCTGCGCGAACGAGCGCCTCGCGCCGTACCTCCCGGTGCCCCGGATCGTGAAGGGCGGCGCCGGCTACGCGCTGGACGCCGACCGGCCGGAGAGCGTCGGGCGGGTCCGTGCGTTCCACGGGAACTTCGGGGTGCTGGCGCGCGCCTATACGTATATCCGCTCGCTTGGGGAGGAAGGATTGCGGAGCACCGGCGAGGACGCCGTCCTTGCGGCGAACTACCTTCTCGCGCGGCTCCGCGGCGCCTACGACGTCGCCTACGACCGCCCGTGCATGCACGAGTTCGTGCTGACCGCCGCGGCGCAGAAGAAGGACGGCGCGACGGCCCTGGACATCGGCAAAGCGCTCATCGACGAGGGCTTCCACCCGCCGACGGTCTACTTCCCGCTCATCGTTCCCGAGGCCCTCATGATCGAGCCGACCGAGACCGAGCCAAAGGAGACCCTCGACGCGTTCGCCGACGCGATGGTGCGCATCGCCGGCCGGGTGAAGACCGCTGCCGCCGAGGTGCACGCCGCGCCGCTGCGGGCCCCGCTCGCACGCCTCGACGAAGTCGGCGCGGCGCGCACGCCGGTGCTCCGCTACCCGAAGTGAGCGTGCTCGCGCCCGGCCGGGTGCCGATCGTCCGGCCGAAGCGCGCGACGATCGTCCACGGCGTTGCCGGCCTCCATGCCGCGCCCGATGGGCAGAGCGAGCTGGTGGATGAGGCCCTGCTCGGAGAGGTGGTCACGATCCTCGGCGAGCAGGACGGCTGGGCGTTCGTCCAGGGAGAGGACCACTATTTTGGGTGGGCCTCGCCGGAGGCCTTCGGCCCGGCGGCGCGTCCGCGGTCCGAGCGGATCGTCGCCGTGCACGGCGCTGCGATCCGCTCGGCGGCCGATCCGGAGGGAGCGGTCGTGGATGCGGCCGCGCCCGGGACCGTGGTCCAGGGGGCGGCGGATGCCGGCTGGATCCGCTGCGGCACAGGCTGGATCGCCGTGGCGGACACCGCCGGCCCGGCGGACCTGCCGGAGCGACCGCCGATGGCCTCCGACCTGCTCGCCACCGCTGAGACCTTCGTCGGCACTCCCTATCTCTGGGGAGGGGTGAGCGCGCGGGGGATCGACTGCTCCGGGCTCACCCAGCAGGTGTACCGTCTGAACGGTGTGGGGCTCCCGCGCGATGCCGATCAGCAGGCCCTCTGCGGGCGGCCGGTCGATGTGGCCGTGCCCGGCGACCTGTTCTTCTTCGGCGCCGAGCGCGTGACCCACACCGCGATCGCCACCGGCCCGCGCACCTACGTCCACGCGCCACAGAACGGCGGCGCGGTCGAGCACGGCGAGCTCGGTCCCGACCGGCGCGTCTTGGCGATCCGGCGGCTTCTGCCGTGACCGCCCGCGCACGGCCGCTGGGCGATCGCCCGGCGGACGACCGCGGCGATCGGGCGCTCGTGCACGCCGCGCGCGGCGGGGACATGGACGCCTTCGACACGCTGTTCTATCGGTATCGCGACGGGATCCATCGGCTCGGCTACGCGATCACCAAGGATCCATCGGCGGCGGAGGAGATCGTCGTCGACACGTTCGCGCGGGCGTACCGGGCCCTCGCGCGGCTCGAGCCCGACGACTCGCTCCGCCCCTGGCTCTACCGGGTCGCGGTGAATCTGTCGTACAACCGCCAGCCTCGGAAGAACGTCTCGTTCCACCCGCTCGAGGAGGCGTCGAACGAGGTGATCACCGAGCGAGATTCGCCCAGCGCGGCGGCCGAGCTCGCCGAGCGCCGCCGGGTCGTTCTCGAGTGCGTCGACGCGCTCGGCCCGAAGCACAAGGTCGTGGTCGTCCTCCATTACCTGAACGGCCTGAGCCTCGCCGAGATCGCCGAGATCGTCGAGGCGCCGGTCGGGACGGTGAAATCGCGCCTCCACTACGCGCTCCGCGGCCTGAAAGTGCATCTTGCGGCACATCCGGGCCTCCTCTTCGAACCGCTTGGCGGTCCGATCGCTACAGAAGGTGTGACCTCGGTGACAAATGACGCCCGGCGGACCGGCGGATGAGACGGACCGGCAATGCCCCCCCGCTCGAGCAGTGGCTCCGGCTGGACGCGGCCCTGGACGAGGCGTTCGCCCCGCTTCGTGAGATCGGCACGAACGTGTCGGCGGCCCGGGTCCGTGCGGCCGTGCGCTGGGCGCCGGCTGGGCCTCCGCCACTGCGTGGGGCGGCGCTCTTCGGCCGCGCCGGGGAGCTGGCCACCGCCGTCGCGGCCGCGGCGTTCGTCTTCGCCGTGTCGCTCGCCCCGGCGGCCCCGCCCGATGTCGGCGGCCTGACGACGGGGTCGACCGTGCCGGCCGACGAGGTGCGTGTCGCGCGCGGTCTGGCGCTCGACCGGCCGGAGATCTTCGCCCGGTGGCTGCGGGTCGGCCGGAGCGTGACCGCGAATGACCTGCTCGATCCCCTCATCGGGGTGGACGGGGTGTCCGCTGCGCTCGACGATCGGCCCGCCGGCACCCTCGACCGGGTCCGCCAGGGCCTCCTCCGCTAATCGCGCCGATCCGGCGGCCCCGACCGATCCGGTCGGCGCGGTCCGCGGGGTCGGCCCGGTCGGCCCCCTTCCTCCGCGCGCTCGGCCTCGCCGGCCTCCTGCTCATGATCATCTCGGCCTGCACGGCGCCACGCACCGTCCGTCGCGACGTGGTCATCGGCATCGTCGGCGAGCCGGCGTCGGTCTTCGCCGACGATCCGAACGCCCGCCTCCTCGCCGCGGCGGTGACCGAGCAGCTCGTCCGCCGGGACGCGCATGACGATGTCGTTGCCCGGCTGGCCACGGTCGTGCCGACGTTCGCCAACGGCGGGCTCCGGCTGGTGACCGACGATCCGACCGCTCCGGACGGGCGGCTGGTGGCGACCTTCGAGCTCCGTCCGGGCCTGCGTTGGCAGGACGGCGAGCCGATCACCGCGGACGACGTCCGGTTCGCCTGGCAGAGCGACCGCGCCGGACCGGCCGGGAGCGATGCGCGCTGGGTCGCCGACCGGGTCGAACGGGTGGAGGTGGTCGATGCCCTGACCGCGCGCTTCGTCTACCGGGCCGGCGAGCGCTGGGATGGCTACGCGACCGCCCCGCGGATCCTGCCGCGCCATCTGCTCGCGGGCGCGTCGGCGGCGGAACGGGCACGCTACGACCGCGAGCCGGTCCATGCCGGGCCGTTCGCCGTCGCCGCCTGGCTGCCCGGCATCGGGATCACGCTGTCGGCATTCCGCGGCTATGCCCTCGGGGCGCCGGCGATCGGCCGGCTGGAGATCCACTTCTTCCCGGACCGCGGGGCGCTCCTCGATGCCCTCCGCCGCGGCGAGGTGGACGTCGCGCCGTCGCCCGGACTCGAAGCGGACCTGACGCGGACGCTGGACCGCTTTGCCGACGGTGGGACACTCCAGACCTTCTATACCCCCTCGGAGGCGATCGAGGTCCTGCGCTTCGGGCCGCGCTTCGCCGATCCGACGCTGCGCCGAGCGATCGAGCTTACGGTCGATCGGACGGCGATCGTGCGCTCGCTATTCGCCGGTCGCGCCCTGGTCGCCAAGAGCTACCTCGTCCCGCCGCTTTGGGCCGCGGCCGAAGGCGCTCCGGCGCCCCGGCCGGACCGGACCGCCGCGGCAGCGGCGCTCGCCGATGCCGGGTTCGTTCATGGCACCTTCGGGATCCTTGAGCGTGCCGGCGACCGCCTGGTCGTGGGTCTGCTGGTCGGCACCGGCTCGCCGGCGCGCCTGGAGGCTGCGCGGCTGGTGGCCGGCGACCTGGCCGCGGTCGGCATCGCCGCGGAGGTCCGTGAGCGTCCGGCCGGCGAGGTCGCCGCCGCGGTGGCCACGGGCGCATTCGACCTGGCGATCCAGCCGCAGCCCGGTGGCGATCCCCAGCAGGCCACTGCGGCGTATGCCGGGACCGCGGGGCCCTGGTTCGACACGCTGGCCGAGGCCGCGGCGGCCGGCCCGGACCGGCCCGAGAAGCGGCTGCTGTACGCCGAGCTGGCCCGAATCTGGAGTGCCGGGCCGGCCGGCCTCCCGCTCTTCCAGCGCCTGCTCGTCGACGTGGCGCCGCGGGACCTCGCCGGGATCCAGCCGGTCCCGGCGGGGGACCCGCTCACCTGGAATGCAGGCGAATGGCGGTTCGCCAGGCCCTGACACCCCGGCCGGACGGGTCTGAACCCGGGTCGCCGGCCGCCGGTAGACATGAGCGAACGCCGAACGGCCCGAAATTGACCTTTCGTGCCGGCGGGCCACAGAATGACCGGGTCGGCCGGCCGCCGCCTCACCAGGGCGGCAGTCGGGCGATCGGCGAAGGGAGGACGGGTCCTCGCGTGGCGGCGGACGCCGTCTTTCGACGACCGGCCAACTGCCGATCCAGCGCCGATCCGGTCCGATCCGGTCCGATCCAGCGCCGATCCGGTCCGATCCGGTCCGATCCGGGCATCGTGTCCGGTCCGGGCGTCGTGTCCGGTCCGCGCAGATCTTTCGCGAAACTGGCGAAACTTGGCGAAACTGGCGAAACCTGGAGGGAGCGAATTGTTCCAACGCCGCACCAGCCCCTGGTCCATCCTCGCGCTGCTCGTCGTGTTCTCGCTGCTCGTCACGGCGTGTCAGGGTGGTACCCAGCCGGGCAATACCGCCGCGAGCGCCGCGGGCGCGATCGACCCCAACGGTGAGCTCACCACCAACACCGGCGGCGAGCCGGACACGATCGACCCGCAGAAGGAATCCTTCGTCGCCGAGGTCGGCCAGACGATGATGGTCTTCGAGGCCCTCATGAACCTCGACGCGAAGACGCTCCGTCCGATCCCGGCCGCCGCGGCCAAGGACCCCGAGGTGTCGGCCGACGGCCTCACCTACAAGTACACCCTGCGCGATGGCCTCAAGTACTCCGACGGCTCGGCCGTCGCCCCGAAGGACTTCGCCTACGGCTTCACGCGCCTGTGCGACCCGGCCACCGCCGGCGAGTACGCCTTCACCGGCTACATCATCACCGGGTGCGAGGCCTACAACACCATGGACCCGAAGAAGGCGACGCCGGCCGAGCTCTCCGCCGCGCGGGCCAAGCTCGGGATCAAGACCGACGACAAGTCGATCACCTTCACCCTCACCGAGTCCGCGCCGTACTTCAATTCGATCGCCGCCCTCTGGGTCGGTGTCCCCTCGCGTGAGGCCGACGTCACCAAGGGTGGTGACAAGTGGACCGAGCCGACGACGTTCATCGGCAACGGCCCGTTCAAGCTCACCGAGTGGAAGCACAACGAGAAGATGGTCTACGAGCGCAACGACAACTACCGCACGCTGACCAAGCTCAAGAAGTGGACCAAGGTCATGATCAACGAGGGCGCCGTCGCCTTCGCCGCGTACCGCAACAACGAGCTCGACGCGTATGGCGTCGCCGCCGAGGACCTCCGGACGGTCGAGGGCGATGCCGACCTCAAGGCGCAGACCCGGGACGTTCCTGGCTCCTGCACCTTCTACTACGGCTTCAACAACAAGAAGGCGCCGTTCACCGACAAGAAGGTCCGTCAGGCCTTCGCCAAGTCCTTTGACCGCGACGCGTTCATCAAGGACATCCAGAAGATCGGTGCCAGCGCGACGTCGTTCCTCCCGCCGGGCCTCCCGGGCTACGACAAGGACGACACCTTCCAGAAGTTCGACAAGGACGCCGCGAAGAAGCTCCTCTCGGAGTCCAGCTTCGTCGGCAAGCCGGAGCTGAGCTCGATCAAGTTCACCTACTCCACCTCCGCTCGCAACAAGACCCGCGTCGAGTGGGTCCAGCAGCAGTGGAAGGCGAACCTCGGGCTCGAGGTCGCGCTCGACCCGGTCGACCGCACGACCTTCAGCGCCCTGGTGAAGAAGGCCGAGACCACCCCGCAGCTCTTCACCCTCGGCTGGTGCGCGGACTACCCGGACCAGCAGGACTGGCTGACCACGGTGTTCATCTCGACCTCCACGGTCACGCGGACCGGCTACAACAACCCGGAGTTCGACAAGCTCGTCCGCGAGGCGGACAAGGAGAAGGACCCGACGAAGCGTGACGCCGGATACCAGAAGGCCCAGCTGATCCTCAGCGAGGACGCCGCGGTCGCCTTCTACCAGTACTCATCGTCGAAGTACCTGCTCAAGCCCTGGGTCAAGGGCGTCACCGACAGTGCCCTCGACTTCGAGCTCGGCATCTTCAAGATCACCGAGATCGGTGTGACGAAGAAGGGCTAGGGCGCCCTCCAAGACTCTGATCGGTGTTCCCGCCGG
>DATCNH010000118.1:0-8065 GCA_036565345.1 Candidatus Limnocylindria bacterium
CGCCGATCGCGGTGTCCTCGGGGAACACGACCTCCGGCTCCCCCGCCAGCGTGGCGGCCAGATTCACCGCGGCCACCAGGCCGCTCATCGCCGATTCGAGATAGCCCTCGACGCCGACGAGCTGGCCGGCGAGCCAGATCCGCTCCGCCCGCCGGAGCCGGTGGCTCGGGTGTAGGACGACCGGCGAATTCACGTAGGTGTTCCGATGCATGACCCCGAGGCGCGCGAACTCGGCCCGTCCGAATCCGGGGAGGGTCCGAAAGATCCGCCGCTGCTCTGGCCAGCGGAGATTCGTCTGGAAGCCGACCAGGTTGAACAGCCCGGCCGCGGCGTCTTCCTGGCGGAGCTGGACCACGGCATGGGCCCACCGGCCGGTGCGCGGATCGGTCAACCCGAGCGGCTTGAGCGGCCCGTAGCGCAGCGTCTCCGGGCCGCGGCGGGCGAGCTCCTCGACCGGGAGGCAGCCCTCGAACCAGCCGGTGGTCTCGAAGTACTTCCGCTCGACCTGCTCCCCCGCGACGAGCGCAGCCACGAATGCCTGGTAGGCCGGGCGGTCGAGCGGCGCGTTCAGATAATTCCCGGCCCCCTTGTCGTAGCGCGAGGCACGGAAGAGCTCGCGCTGATCCAACGATTCGCCGAAGACGATCGGGGCGGCGGCGTCGTAGAAGTGCAGATGCTCCGCACCCGCGAAGCGTTCGACGTCGGCGGCGAGGGCCGGTGAGGTGAGCGGTCCGGAGGCGACGATCGTCCACCGCTGCGGGTCGAGCGCCGTCACCTCGCCGGCGGTCCGGCGGACGCCCGCGGCGTCCAGCCCGGCCTCGACGCCGGCGGAGAACCGGTCGCGGTCGACCGAGAGATCCTGGCCCGAGGGGACTCGGGCGGCGTCCGCGGCGGTCAGGACGAGTGAGCCAAGGCGGCGCATCTCCTCCTTTAGCAGGCCGGCGGCGACTTGCGGGAGGTCGGACTTGAACGAGTTCGTGCAGACCAGCTCCGCGGCCCGTGCGGTGTGATGGGCGGGCGTCATCGTCTCCGGGCGCATCTCCCGCAGCTCGACCGGGTGGCCGCGCCGCGCCAGCTGCCAGGCCGCCTCGGAGCCGGCCAGGCCGGCCCCGATGACCAGGACCGCTGGCCCTCCGTCCGGTTCGCTCATTTGTTCGATGCTAGGGCCGCGCGAACCGCTCCGCGAGGGCGATGAGCGTCCGCACCGCGGGCCCCTGGGGGCCCTTCGGGGACTCCGGACGATCCTTGTCCGACCAGTCGGTGCCGGCGATGTCCAGGTGCGCCCACTCGGTGCCCGCCTTGACCGCCGCCTCGAGGAACGCCGCCGCCTTCAGTGCGCCGCCCTCGCGGCCGGCGCTATTCGTGAGGTCCGCGATATCACTTTTGATATCAAGGCGGACCTCGTCGGTGAGCGGCATCGGCCAGAGGCGGTCCCCGGCTTGGGTGCCGGTGCGTCGTACCTCGTCGACGAACGCGTCCGGCGTTCCGAACAGCCCGCTGAAGTAGCGGCCGAGGGCCACGGCGATCGCCCCGGTGAGCGTCGCGACATCGACGATCCGGGTCGCGCCCTCGCGCTGGGCGTAGGTGAGGCCGTCGATGAGCACCAGGCGCCCCTCGGCGTCGGTGTTGATGACCTCGACGGTCTTGCCGCTCATGCTCGTGAAGACGTCGCCAGGCTTCGTCGCACCGCCGCCGGGCAGGTTCTCGGTGCAGGGGGCGACGGCGATGACGTTCGCCTTGGTCCCCAGGCGGCCGATCGCGGTCATCGCGGCGATCACCGTGGCGGCGCCCGTCATGTCGGCCTTCATGTGGAACATCCCCTCAGCCGGCTTGATCGAGATCCCGCCGGAGTCAAAGGTGATCCCCTTGCCGACGAACCCGAGGTCATAGCCCTTCCCGCCGCGGCCATGATGGCGGAGGACGATGAGTTGGGGCGCTTCGTGGCTGCCCTGGGCCACCGAGAGGAAGCTGTCCATGCCGAGCGCGGCGCACCGCTTACGGTCGAGGACCTGGCACTCGATCCCGGCCGCGGCGGCCTGCGTGCGGGCCTCGTTCGCGAGGATCGTCGGGGTCATCTTGTTCGCCGGCTCGTTCGCCAGGCGCCGGGCGAGATTCACCGCTTCGCCGACAGCGTCACCGCGCTTCAGCGCGGCGCGGTGCTCGCCCGCGGCGACGATGGTCACCGTCCCGAGCGGCGGGAGCCGGCGCTCGCTGGGCGTGGTCCGATGCGCCTCCGGGCGCCACATCGCGAAACGCACACCTTCGACCGTCGCCTGGACCGCCCGCTCGTCGCCGATCCCGTCGGCGGCGGCGGCGATCGCGACGGACTTCGCGTCGGTCCGCCAGAGCGATCTGATGCCGGCGCTGGCGACGCCTCGGGCGCGTTCGGTGTCGTACGCGGCCCGCCGGCCGGCACCCACGACGACAACGCGGCCATCGCGATCTCCGCCAACGTGCGTGGCGACGCGGTACAGCAGGCTGGCGCCGTGCTCGCGCGCCATCCGCTCGACGATCGCGCGCGCGGAGCGCCTAAGGCCGGCCGGCGGGGCGAGATCCTCGAACAGCGGCACGATGGTGACATCGGCGGTGCCGGCGTCGGCCGGGCGTGCGGTCCGGAACTTCATAAGGCGTCTCCCTTGTATGCGTCGGCGGCACCGATCGCGGCGCGCAGCCGCTGTCGTGCCATCGCGGGGTCGTGGATGAGGATGCGGTCGTCGTTCACCCGACGGGTGAGGCCGTGCTCGTCGAGGAATTGTAGCAACGGGAGGACGTGCTTCCGGCTCGATCCGGTGAGATCGCGCGCGGCCCCGACGGTGATGGTGCGGCCGGCCGCGAGCGCATCGATCACCGCGTCGCCGAACCGCAGCACCGCCTCCGGGAGGAACACCGCATCGGGCGAGACGCGCACGAGGTCGCCGCGGTCGATGAGCGCCCCGAGCAGCTCTCGGTCGATCCCCTGCTCGCTCGCGAGGGCCGCCACCCCCGGCGGCTGCAGCGGCTCACGCGCCAGGACCGCGCGCGCGGTGACCCAGCGTGCTTCCTGCTCCGCCGACAGCGCCGGAACGTGCCCGGGCAGGGCGAGCGCGGTCCCGTGCTCGACGATCCGGCCTGCGGCGACCAGTGCCGCGACGAGCGCGGCGTAGCGCTTCGGCGGCTGGCCAAGGGTGCTCCGCAGCTCCTCACGCGGCGCGCCCGGGCGCAGCGGCGCCCGCCGATGGGCGAGGGCGAGCGTCCGCTCGGCGCGCACCGCGAGGACCTCGAACGCGTCACCTCCGAGGACCGCATCGGCAAGCCGGACCACCCGTCCGGCGGCGACGAGCTCGGCGACCGCGGCAGCGGCTTCGGCCGGGTCGAGCCCGCTCCGCTGGCCGGCTTCCAGCGGAGTGCGCGGCACGTCGAGCGAGGCCAGCAGCCGGTCGGCGACCGAGGTGACCGCCCGTCGGTCCAGGGCGGCGACGGCGTCGCTGTGCCGCCGCATCCGCTCGCCGGTCGTGTCGGCCACGACCCCGCCGCCGAGCGTTTCCGAGGGCGACGGGCGGCGGAGGACCAACCGGTCGCCCACCAGGACCGCGACCGGCGTCGCCAGGCGGAGCTGCACCCAGTCCTCCTGTCCCGGCGCGATGCTCGGGCCCCCGAGCACGGAGACGCGCGCGACCGCCTCGGCGGTCCCGACATGCACCTTCACCGTGTCGTCGTGCTCCAACGGGCCGCTGGCGGAGTTCAGGATCCGGATGCGCGCGCCGATGACGACCGACCCGGCGAGCGTTCCCGGGCGGACGACGACCAGGCCCCTTCGGGCCGCGTCCTTGTCGATGCCCGACAGATTCGCCGCGACCCGGCTCCCGGGCACCGCGATCTCGATCGACCGCTTATGGGTCTGGAGGCCACGCACTCGAGCGCGCGCGCCCCCCGGGGCCACCTCGACCTCGTCGCCAACGGCGATGGAGCCGTCGACGAGCGTCCCGGTGACGACCGTGCCGAATCCGGACATCGTGAACGCCCGGTCGATCGGCAGCCGCGGGCGACCGTGGTCGCGGCGCGGGGCGGCCTCGCCGAGCACCCCCTCCAGGGTCAGGAGCAGCCGGTCGAGCCCGCTGCGGGCCGTCGCAGAGACTTCGATGAGCGGCGCACCCGCGAGCGGCGTCCCGTCGAGCGCCCGCCGCACCTCGTCGCTCACGAGGACGGCCCACTCCGCATCGACGAGATCGCGTTTCGTGAGCGCGACGACGCCGCGGTCGATCCCGAGCAAGGACAGGATCGCCAGGTGCTCGCGGGTCTGCGGCATGACCCCTTCGTCGGCCGCGACCACGAGGATCACCGCGTCGATCCCGCCGATCCCGGCGAGCATGTTCCGGATGAAGTCCTGATGCCCGGGCACGTCCACGATGCCGACGTCTCCACCGCCCGGCAGAGTGACCCAGGCGAACCCGAGGTCGATGGTCATCCCCCGCTCCCGCTCCTCGCGGAGGCGGTCCGGATCGATGCCGGTGAGCGCGGTGATGAGCGTCGACTTGCCGTGGTCGACGTGTCCGGCGGTACCGACGACGCGCACCGCGCCGTCGCTCACCTGGGTGGGCCCACCGGCCGCGGCCCGCCCGGGGGCGGCGCCGGCATCAGGGCGCCGCCACGGCGCCGCACACCGAGAACACCAGCGGAACACCAACGAAGGCGATGACGAGGAGGGTGGCGGTCCAGACGCCGACGACGATCGCCGTGGCGCGGATCGGGAGCGGCCCGCCGGGCTCCTCCCCCGGTCTCACCGGAGGACGGCCACGCACTCGATCTCCACCCGGAGGCCCTTCGGCAGTGCGGCGACGCCCACGGTGGCGCGCGCGGGCCGGTGATCGCCGAACCGGGCGGCGTAGACCTCGTTCATCGCCGCGAACTCGGTGAAGTCGGTGAGGTAGACCGTCGTCTTCACCACATGCGCGAGGTCCGAGCCGGCCGCCGCGAGGACCGCGGCGAGGTTGTCGAGGGCCCGCGCGGTCTGCAGGCGCACATCGCCGGAGACGGCCTCGCCGGTCGCCGGGTCGAGAGCGACCTGGCCGGCGCAGTAGACGAGCTCGCCGGCGACGACCGCCTGGCTGTAGGGTCCGATCGCTTTCGGGGCCGCCTCGGACGTGACGGAGCGGATGTCCATGGGTCCTCCTTCATTCTGGGTCGCGCGCTGGCGGTGGCGCGGGCTAGCCGAGGGCGGCGCTGACCGCCCGGGTCAGCTGCTCATCATCCTCCGGCAGCACGCTGCGCACATCGAGCACCGCCCGGCCGCCGGAGATCCGGGCGATGACCGGCGGGTCCGCGTCGCGCAGCCGACCAAGCAGCGCCGTGGCGCTTCCCCGACCCACGGCCACGCCGCGCGACGGCTGAGTCTCCTCAGGCAACGAGCCTCCACCGACGGTCGAGCGGGTGACGACGACCTCGGCGGGGATCCCGGCGGCGCCGAGGGCGGAGGCGATGCCTCGGGCCCGGCGCGCGAGGCTTCGCTCGCTCGCCGCAATCATCCGCCAGACCGGAAGCTCGCGCTCGGCGGTCCCATCGCGATAGGTCCCCAAGGTCGCGACGAGCGCCGCGAGCGTGAGCTTGTCCGGGCGGATGGCCCGCATGAGCGGATGGGTCCGAAGCCGCGCGACCATCGCGGCCCGACCGACGACGATCCCCGCCTGGGGCCCACCGAGGAGCTTGTCGCCGCTGAAGGTGATCAGGTCCGCGCCCGCGGCCACCGCCTCCGGCACCGTCAGCTCTCGCCCCAGCCCGTACCGCGCGGTGTCCAGAAGCGTGCCACTCCCCAGATCGTGGACGAAGGCGATGCCGCGGTCGCGCGCGAGGGCGGCGAGCTCCTCCGACGCGGCGTGCGCGACGAAACCGGTCACCTTGAAATTGCTGGCGTGCACCCGGAGGATCGCGGCCGTACGCGGCGTGATCGCGGCGGCGTAATCGCGGACGTAGGTGCGATTCGTGGTACCCACCTCTACGAGCTTCGCGCCAGAGCGGGCGAGCACGTCGGGAATGCGGAAGCCCCCGCCGATCTCCACCAGTTCACCCCGCGCAACGACGACCTCCCTGCGCGCGGCGAGCGCGACGAGCGCCAACAGCACCGCGGCCGCCCCGTTGTTGACGACCACGCCGTCCTCGGCGCCGGTGAGCTCGGCAAGGATCGCGGCGGGGTGGCCGTGCCGCTCCCCGCGGACGCCGCGCACCAGGTCGTATTCGACGCTGGCGGCGCCCGCAGCGACGGTCAGCGCCCGGACGGCGACCGGTGCGAGCGGCGCGCGGCCGAGATTCGTGTGCAGGACGACGCCGGTCGCGTTGAGCACCGGTCGCAGGGTGGGCCGGTCACGCTCGGCCAGTCGCGCGCGGGCGAGGCGCAGGTATGCCGTGGCGCTGCGCTCGGCGCCGCCCGTGGTCCGGTCGTCGCGCAGCACCGCGCGGATCGACGCGGTCAGCCGCCGCCGCTCGGCGGGCTGGATGGAACCCGCGCGGAGCACCGCGTCCACCGCGGGAAGGGACCGCCGGCGGTCGGTCACGCCGCGAGGACGGTGAGCGCCAGCGGCCGGATGCCGATGGCGATCGACGCGGCCCGCAGGATCTCGCCGTCGATCTCGACCAGCATCGGGTGATCGAGCTCGATCGATACGGTTCGCGCGCGCAACGCGCGGATGGTCGTGCCGTTCGCGTGGGTCCCCCGGTACAGCCGCACGAGCGCACCGAGCGTGGCGAGGCGGCCGATCCCGTCGGCAACGGTGAGGTCGAGCCAGCCGTCCGCGAAGTCGGCGCGCGGTGCCGGCCTCATCCCGTTGCCGAAGAACGGCCCGTTCGATGCGACGATGACGAGCTGCCGCGCATCGCTGGCGACCCCGTCGATCGTCGCGCGCATGCGGACCGGCCGGTAGGTCGCGATCGCTCCGAGCGCGCCGGCAAGGTAGCCCAGCGTTGGGCCGACGATCCGCGTGCTGCCCTGCACGCCCTCGGCGACGACGCCGTCGATCCCGACGCCCGCCGCATTCACGAAGATGCGCCCGTTGACCTCGCCCACGTCGATGCGGCGCGGTCGGGCCACCGCGAGGAAGGCGGCGAAGTCCTGCGCCCGGCGCGGGTATCCCAGGCCACGCGCGAGATCGTTCCCCGCGCCGATCGGATAGAGCGCCAACGCGGTGCTCGTGCCGATCAGGCCGTTGGCCACCTCGTTCGCGGTGCCATCGCCCCCCACCGCGACGACCACGTCATAACCGTCGTCGGCGGCCTCGCTCGCCAGGCGGGCGGCCTCGCCCGGCCCGGGGGTGACCAGGACCTCGATCCGCAGGCCGGCGCCGCGGAATCGCTCCGCGAGCACGGGTGCAAGGCGCTTGCCGGCGCCGTTCCCGGCGGCGGGATTCACGATGGCGAGGAACGCCGGCGCGGGCGCGGTCACGTGCCCAGCGCGGCCTTGATCGCGTCCTGCTCCTCGTCGGACAGCGGGTAGCGGGAGCGGCCGTTCGCGATCTGCTTGGCGAAGACCCTCGTGTCGGCCCGGCTATGCAGGCTCGAGATCACCAGGCCGTTCCCGATCTTGTCCAGGAGCGCGATCGCAAACGATTGATCGCCGCCGGTGTCGGGAAAGGGATTGAACCGGACGACCCCGACGCGCTGGATCGAACGCTGGAGCGCGGTGTCGAGTTCCTGCTGAAGGCGCACCAGGGCATCCACCCGGCCCGAGAGCGACGCCGCCTGCTGCACCTGGGCGTCGAGGATCTCATCCAGCCCGGTCTCGCCGCCCGGGATGACCCGCCGGAGCCGGCGGCGGAGCGTCGCCTCGGAGCGCTGCAGCAGCGCGACCCAGACGGCGAGTCCGAGGACCGCAACGCCGAGCCCGACGACGGTAAGCGACAGGACCCGTTCGTCGAGCGTCATCCGCGCGGAACATAAGGCTTTCGCCTATCCTTGTCCCACCGATGGCACGAAAACAGCGCTCCCGTTCGCGCACCGCGACCCGGCGGGCGACACCGCCGGCGCGGCCCGCGGCCACCGCCGAGCCCGCGGCCTCCCCGGCCGCGCCGCGGCTGACGAGCCCCGCGCGCCGCTCGGGGAC
>DATCNH010000119.1:0-4541 GCA_036565345.1 Candidatus Limnocylindria bacterium
GTTCACGGGGATCGGGATGCCGCAGTGCTCCGCGACGAGCGCGGTGTATTCGACGAGCGGCTCGAGGTTGCGTTCGATGAGTCCCCAGAGCTGCAGGTTGATGAGGAGCTGATCGAGCGAGGTGTTCCCGACCCGCTCGCCGATCCCGAGGGCGGTGCCGTGAACGCGGTCGGCGATCGCGGTCGCGGTGAGCGCGTTGATCGTGCCGAGCCCGCGGTCGTTGTGGCCGTGGTAGTCGATCTTCACCGCGCGCCCGCGCACGACGTCGTCGCGGATGAAGGTGAGCAGGTTGCGGACGCCCTCGGGAGTCGCGTGGCCGCAGGTATCGGAGGCGCACACCCGGGTCGCGCCTGCGGCGATGGCGGTCTCGTAAAGCGTCAGGAGCGTCTCGGGATCGGCGCGCGTGGTGTCCTCGGTGACGAACATGACCGGCAGGCCGTTGCGCACCGCGAGCGACACCGCATCCTCGACGTCCTTGCGCATCGTGTCGATCGACCAGCTCTCGGCAACGCGGCGGATCGGGCTCGAGCCGATGAAGGCACAGGTCTCGATCGCCACGCCAGCCTCGACCGACGCGTCGATCGCTCCCTGGACGTCCGCCGGATGCGTGCGGACCGCGACGTTCGGTCTGATCCGGAGCTTCGTCGTTTCGCGCGCCAGGGCGACGATCGAGGCGCGCGCCTGCGGCGACGCCCCGGGAAGTCCGATATCGGCGCTCTCGATGCCGAGCGCATCCATGAGGTGCAGGAGCCGGATCTTCACCTCGAGCGGGGGGTTGCGCACCGATGGCCCCTGCAGGCCGTCCCGGAGCGTTTCGTCATCCAGCTCGACGACCCGATAGTCGACCGTCGCGGCGCGGCCGTCCCGGTTCCAGTCGTAGATGAGCGCGTCGACCTCGCGCGATCCGGCCATCGCTATTTCGGGATCGCGAAGGCAGGTCGGCCGAGCACCGGTTGGCTCCCGTCCCACGCGAGCAGGACAAGGTCGCGCGCATCGAAGCCGGCATGCCGGGTGGGGGTGAACGTGTACGAGGTGGCGATGCCGGCGAACGTACCGCTCTCGATGCGGTCGCGCAAGCGCTCGGGACCGTTGCCGACGCGCTCGGCGGCGCCGGCCAGCAGGCCGAGCGCGTCGTAGGCGAGCGCGGCCTGCGTGGTCGGCGGGCCATGCCGGTCGCCGTATGCGCGTGCGAACGCCGCTCGCGCCGCGCCGGCCGTGGTCGCCGGGTCGTACTGGGTGGTGACGAGGTACCGGGTCCCCGGCCACCGCGTCACCGTTGACGAATCGCGCAGCTGTCCCAGATCGGTGGCGTCGGTGAGGAACGAGAGCACGGTCACGAAGCCGGTGGCGGCCGTCGGGCTCGGCAGCAGACGGGTGGGGGACAGGTAGGTGCCGGTCGCGCCGGCGAAGTACAGCGCGACGCTCACCGTGAGCGCCGGGCGCAGGCGCTCCAGGAATGCGTCTCGTCCGGTGCTCGGGATCCGGAGCACCGTTGGCACGGTGCCGCTGCGCGCCGCAAGCTCCGCCTGGAGCGCGGTCCGCTCCCGGACCGCCGAGGTCGATTCATCGCTCACGATGATCGCCGACACCGTGCCCGACAGCGGCGCGGCGGGCAGGACGGTGCGGTCGATCGCCGCGACCTGCTGCAGGGTCGGCGCAAGCCCGAAAGCCCAGCCGCCGCCCGGGCCGCGACCGGCCGTCTCGCTCATCGGCACGGTGAACAGGACCGGACGCCTCAGCAGCTCGATCGCGCGGAACAGCGTCTCGTCCGACCCGACTGGAACACCGATGATCACCGCATCCGCCAGGTCCTCCTCGGCGATGCGGTGCAGCTCGATGAAGAGTCGCGCGTCGCTCCCGGCGAGGTCGACAATCCGCAGCCGGAGCCGGGGGGCCGCGGGGCGGTTCTGCTGCTCGTCGATCCAGAGCGTCAGCGCATTCCGCTGCGCATCGCCTTTCGGGGAGCGGCTCCCCGAGAGATCGAGCAGGGCGGTGACGTTCAGTGCGGCCGGGTCATGCGTCGGGGAGGGGGTCGCGGTCGCCGCCGGCGGAGGCGCGGCGCAGGCGGACAGCAGGACGAGGAGCGCGACGAGGGGCGCGAGGCGGCCGGGCATCCTCCCGGTCAGGCGCGGGTGCCGGGCGGGATGCCTTCCTTCGCGTAGACGTGGAGCAGGAGATCCTCGGCCCGCGGATCGGGGTCCGCCGCGGCGTCGTCGATGGCCTGCTCGATCTCCGCGGCGATGCCGGCCCGGATCAGCTCGAGCTCGGCGGTCTCGACGCCGCAGGCGAGCAGGTACGTGGCGCTCTTGTCCACCGGATCCTTCGCCCGCCACTCGATGAGCGCATCCTTGGACCGGTAGCGGCTGTCGTCGTCATCTGAGCTGTGCGGCTGGTAGCGGTAGCACTTCACCTCGACGATGCTCGGGCCTTCGCCGCGCCGCGCCCGGTCGGCGGCCTCCCTCGTCTTTGCATAGACGTCGAGGACGTCGGTGCCGTCGGCGATGACGCCCGGGATGCCATATCCTGCCGCACGATCGGCGACGTTCGCGACGCTCATCTGCTTGGCGACCGGGGTGGAGATGGCGAACAGGTTGTTCTCGATGATGAAGACGACCGGGAGGCTGTGGATCGCCGCGAAGTTTACCGCCTCGTGGAAATCCCCCGGGCTCGTCGCGCCGTCACCGCCGTAGGTGAAGACGACGCGATCTTCCTTGCGGACCTTGATCGCCAGGGCGATGCCGGCGGCCTGGGGGAACTGCGTGGCGATGCAGACCGAGCCGGTGACGATGTTCGCTGCGCGATCGCTGAACTGATTCACGATCTGCCGGCCCCCGGAGTTCGGATCGGTCGCCTTCGCGAACACCCCGAGGAACTGATCCTTGGCGGTCTGCCCAAGGACGAGCGCGACGCCGACATCGCGGTAGTACGGATGGACCCAGTCGTGACCGCGGCGGATGACCCAGGCCGACCCGACCTGCGCGCCTTCGTGCCCATCGGCCACGCCGACGAAGGCCGCCCGGCCCATCCGGTTCATCTGCATCATCCGCTCGCCGAGCATGCGGGTGAGGAGCATCGCCCGGTGCATCCCAAGCACCTGGTCGCGGGTGAGGCCGAGCGTCTCGTGCCGCGGGACCGCCCGCGTCCTGGTGGCCATCCGGGCTCAATGGTAGGCGCGGTGGGTGGTGACGATGAGCGCGCCGGCGCCGATCTCCAGCGTGGCTTCCGTGGCGAGCAGCTCGTTGCTCAGGCCGCGCGTCAGGCCCGGTTCGAGGCTTGCGTCGGCGAGCGCGTAGCGCAGCCCGGTCGTGGTGATGCCGGTCACCCGCGCGCCGAGCGGGAGGAGCGAGACCAGATCGCCGGGTCGGCCGGTGAGTCGATGCGCCGAGGGCCCGCGAAGCACCCGCACCGTGTCGGTGGGGGTCACCAGCGCGACGTCGACGCCCTCCAGGTCCGGAAGCGCGAGCAGCATGATGCCGGCGATCCCCTGGTCGGCGCGGGAGCCGCCGAGTGCACCGGCGATCCGGATCGCCGTTGCGCCGCGCGCGAGCGCCGCACGGAGGGCGAGCTCGCCATCGGTCGCGTCCTTCTCGCGCGGGTGCCGCTCGATCGGCACCCCGGCCTCGGCGAGGAGCGCGGCGCCGGCCGCTGAGAGGGAATCGAGGTCGCCCACGACGAGGTCGGGCCGGCAGCCGGCCGCGAGGACGGCATCGGCCGCGCCGTCCGCGGCGACGACGAGGTCGGCCGCTCCGGCCTCCACCGCCAGCCAGGCCGCTTCCGGCCGATCGCCGTTCAGCACCACGAGCGCCTGCACAGCCGGCATCGTACGGCGACAATGCGGCGGTGACGCTCCTCCTCGTGGGCCTCGGGGGGTTCTTCGGCGCGATCGCGCGCTACCTGGTCGATGGGTGGATCGCGGAGCGCACCGGCGCGACCTTCCCGTTCGGGACGCTGGTCGTGAATCTCTCCGGCGCGTTCGTGCTCGGGTTCCTGTTCGCGCTCACGGTCGAGCGCGGCGTGCTTCCCTCGGTGATCCGGCCGCCGGTCCTCATCGGCTTCATCGGCGCGTACACGACGTTCTCGACGCTCGCCCTGGAATCCTGGCGGCTCATCGAGGACGGCAGCTACGCGCTCGGTCTGGCGAATCTCTTCGGCTCGATGGCCCTCGGCGTCGTCGTCGTGGTCGTTGGCCTGCTTCTGGGGAGGGCCGTCGCGTGAAGATCGAGGGGACCGGGCTTCTGGCCCGCATCTATATCGGCGAGCGCGATCAGCACCGCGGTCGTCCGCTCCATGGCGCGATCCTCGACCTGCTCCGCGAGCGGCGGATCGCCGGCGCCACCGTCATCCGCGGGTACGCGGGCTTCGGCGCGAAGGCACACCTCCACACCACGAGCCTGCTCCGGCTCTCCGAGGATCTGCCGATGCTCATCGAGGTCGTCGACACCGAGGAGCGGCTGCGGGCGGTCCTTCCGGAGCTAGACGCGATGGTCGTCGACGGCCTGATCACCGTCGAGCGCGTGGAGGTCATCGCCTACCGGGGTGGA
>DATCNH010000120.1:0-25411 GCA_036565345.1 Candidatus Limnocylindria bacterium
CCCAGCGCGCGGACGGCGAGCTGGATCGCGTCGGTCCCGCTGCCCACGCCGATCGCGTGCTTCGCCCCGCAGAACGCGGCGAACTCCTCGTCGAACGCCCGGGTGTTCGGGCCCATCGTGAGCTGCATGCCCTCGAGGACCTCGTCGATCGCCGGACGCACCTCGTCCCTGATCGTCGCGTACTGGGCCCTGAGATCGACGAATGGGATGTCGGTCTTCGTGGCGGTGGTGGTCATGAGCGGGTCGCCTCCTCTTCAGCCTGCGTTCGACGAGCTCCCAGTCTTACGGGCCGATGGTTGAGTCTCGGTTGCTCTGCGATGTTCATGGGGTGCGCTGTTCCTCGAGCCACGAATAGGCGTGCGGGAAGATCCCGGCGAAGCACGCCAGCTCGGTGATGTCGCCCTTCACCTGGACCGCGGGATTGCCGGCCACGACGCTGCGCGGCTCGACCTTCTTCCGTACCACGCTCCCGGCACCGACGAGCGAATCCGCGCCGATCTCCACTCCGGGGAGGATCGTGCAATTGCCGCCGATGCGCGCGTGGTGCCGCACCGTGGCGCCGCGGACGCAGTCGAGGTATGCCGGGCACATCGGATGCGGGTCGTCGGTAAACACGACGTGGGGGCCGAGGAACACATCGTCCTCGACCGTGACGAGCTCGAGGAAGCAGCCGGTATGCACCCGGATCCGCGAGCCCAGCCGGTTCCCGAACTCGAGCGTCGCGTGCGTTCCAATGGACACATCGTCGCCGATGACGTTGTCCTCGCGGATCGAGGCGCCCTGGCCGGTCTGGAGCCGGGCGCCGATCGTCGTCCCGGCGTAGATCGTGGTGAACGGCCGGATGACCGCCCCCGGGCCGATGCGGAGCGGCAGCTCGCCGTCGCGTTTCCCCCGCGGGGCACGGCCCAGGATGACGTACTCGCCGACGACGCTCCCGGCGCCGAGGTCGACGTTCGGCCCCACGATCGCGGTCGGGTGGACCTGGAGGCCCAGGCTGGTCATCTGCTGGTCATCTGGGCCGCACGCCCTGCGGCGTCCGCGGCGCCTCGGCGGTGGGGGCATACGGGACCCGCGCGCCGTTGGAGCGCAGCGAGCGCATCCCGGCCTCGAGAACGCGCACGACCCGCACCCCGGCCACACCGTCGCTCCGCGGGGTCGTGCCGTCACGCACGCAGTCGATGAAATGCCGGACCTCGAGCTGCAGGGCCTCGGTGATCGCGACCCGCGGGCTGTGGATGTCGCCGGAGCGGTAGCTGCGGCGGAGCTCGTCAGCCGATAGCTCGGCAACGCCGTGGTCGTAGATCTTCACCTTCTCGGCCGGATGCCCGTCGTCATACACCGCCATCCGGCGGTCGCCGATGACGGTCATCGTGCGCTGCTTGCTCGGCGCGAGCCAGGACAGGTGCGCGTGGGCGATCGCGCCGGACGGGAACCCCATCGTGAGGAACACGACATCCTCGATATCCGGCTGGATGTAGCAGCCCCCGATGCACTGCACCCAGTCGGGCTCCTCGTCGAGCCAGTACAGGACGATCGACACGTCGTGCGGCCCGAGATCCCAGAGCACGTTGAAGTCGAACTGATGGAGGCCCAGGTTCACGCGCTGGCTGTCGATGTATTGGACCTTCCCGAGCTCGCGCCGGACGAGCAGATCGCGGACCGCCATGACCGCGGGGTTGTACACGAAGGTGTGGCCGACCATGAGCGTCCGGCCCGCCTGGGCGGCCGCGGCCGCGATCGCCTCGGCGTCGGCCACGGTCCCGGAGAGGGGCTTCTCGACGAACACATGCTTGCCCGCGGCGAACGCCTCCTCCGCCAGCGGCCGATGGGTGGAGATCGGGGTGACGATGCAGACCGCGTCGATGTCCGGGTCGGCAAGGAGGGAGCGGTGGTCGGTGGTGGTGCGGACCGCGGGGAAGCGCTTGCGGATCCCGGCGAGCCGCTCCTCGGACAGGTCGGCGACCGCCACGACGTTCGCGCCGGGCGCCTCGCTGAAGTTGCGCACGAGATTGGGGCCCCAATAGCCGGCGCCGATGACCGCGACGCGAAGGTCGGGCGCCGCGGGCGCGATCATGCGAAGGTCCGATCCTCGTAGGGGGTGCCGCCAATGGCGTCCTGCTTGCTGCGTCCGGAGAGGAGGAAGTCGGCCATCGCGAGCCCCATCTCCGAGGCGATGTCCATATCGACGTACTTATACAGGCCCTGCCGCCCGCCCGTGACGAGGTTCGGGAAGCGCATGAGCTCCGTCATGAGCGTGTCGATCGCCGCCTCGTACCCGACCATGTACACCGGGTAGCCGAACGTCGAACGGAGTACGACCGACTCGGCCAGCTCGCCTGCCTTGATGAAGCCCTCGGCCTCGAGCTCCTGGGCGCACCGGCGCCCCAGCTCGTCGGGATCGGCGTTCCAGATGGCGTCGTTCACATCGCAGGTGATGTCGCACAGGAGGATCGTCTCGTCCGCCGCGCAGATCTGCGAGCCGCCGTAGTTCCGGGTCTCGCTGAGGCGGTTGAAGGTCTTGTCCTGGAAGTAGATCGATTGCGCCGGGAGCGCGTGCGGCCGCTTCACCCGGAGTCCGACGATCGTGAGGGCGCGAAAGCGCAGGTACTCGGCCGCAGCCCTCGCTTGCGGCGACGCCGCATCGCCCAGGAGGCCGATGAGCGCGGGGAGCGGCGCGGTGTTCACGAGCCGGTCGCAGGCGGCCCGCTCCTCGGGGCCGGTCTTCCCGGCGCCGGCAAACGGATCGACGGTCGGCTCGGTGCCCGAGGCGAGCACGCAGAGCTCGCCACCGTGCGCGGTGGAGGGCACGCGGCGGTAGCGGACCCCGGTGACCCGGTCACCGGTCACCTCGATCCCGGTCACGAGCGTGTTCGTGCGCGTCGCGTTCGCCGGTCCGGCGGTCCGGATGCGCTCGGCGAGGCGGTCGGAGATGAGGCCGGCTCCCTTGGGCGGGTAGTAGAGCTCGATGACGAGCGGGGCATACCGATGCTCGGTGCCGGTGCGCTTGGCGTAGCCCTTGCGGAGCGATGAGATCACGACCTTCATCAGCGAGATGTGCGGGATACGGTGCTGCGCGAAGGACGCCGCGAGACGGGACGGGGGCATGCCCCAGACCTTCGTGGTGTACGGCCCGAAGAACATCCCGTAGAGCGTGCGGCCCATCGCCTGGACGACCCAATCCTCAGCCGACACCAGCTTCTTCGGGGCGATCTTGCGCCGGATGGCCTCCAGGAAGTAGTCGGCGAACGCTCGCGCCGCGACGATCGGCGACATGCTGCGCGCGATGTCGAGCGCTTCCAGCGGGTACTTGTAGTACTTCCCGCGGAATTTGATGCTGACCTTCTTCGCCTGCGCGGGGAAGCCGTCGGAGGCGATCTCCTTGAAGAGATCGAGCACCCGCTGATTCCGGGCGTGGTACGCGTGCGGCCCAAAGTCGTACCCCGCGCCCGTGTTCCCGGGGAGGGTCGTGGCGAGCCCCCCGAGGAAATGCTGGGCTTCGAGGACGGTGACCTGCTCGCCGGCTGCGGCGAGCTGCGCTCCTGCGGCGAGGCCGCAGATGCCCCCGCCGATGACGACCGTGTTCAACGGGGTGATTCTAGGTTTTCCGCCGCCGCGGTGGAGCGGTCGACCAGCGCCAGCGCGGTGCAGGCGATGGCCCCGACATAGATGAAGTAGGGCTGCGTGGACCAGCGGGCGAGGAGGAGCGCGACGAGGACCACGCCGCAGCCCGCGAAGGCGGCGATCCCGATCGTCTCGAGGCGGGCGCGCAGCGCCAGCGCGAGCGCGAGCAGCGTGAGGAGTGCCTCGCCGGCGAAGAAGAGCGGATAGAACGGCTCCACGTCGTGGTACGGGGCGAGGAAGTTCAGGAGGTTGATGCCCCAGAGGTCCTGATGAAAGGTGAGCGTGGCGAGCTGCTGCGCCACGAAGGCCCGCGGATCCCAGAGCAGGAATGGCAGGACGAACGCGGTAGCCGTCCCGACGGCGATGACGGCGTAGCGCCGCCAGTCGCGGCCACTCACGGCGAGATGGCGGACGACCAGCGGCACGATGACGACCGAGAACTGCTTGAACGCCATCGCCCAGCCCAACGCGACGGCGGAGACGACGAACAGCATCCGCCCCAGGCGGGTGCGGGGGTCGGCGAAGGCGAGTGCGACGAGCCCGGCGATCACGAGGAACGCGGCCGAGACGTCGTTCGATCCATCGACCGCACGGAAGGCCCCAACACCCCAGGTCGCGTAGAGCATCGCCGGCAGCGCGACACGCTCCCAGCCGACCCTCCACCCGGCCGCGACGATGAGGCCGATGCTCAGGATCCCGGTCACCGTGTCGACGCGGTAAAGGTCGCCGACCAGCAGGTAGGCCGGCAGGTAGAAGAGGAACTCCCCCGGTGGGTAGACGAACGGCGACCCCACCGGGATCGTCGACTGCATGATGTGCGCGTAGGGGTTGGCGCCCAGCAGCAGGGTCTGGATCGCCTCGGTCGTGGCCCGGACGACGTCGCTCCCGTCGACGAGCGGGATGCGGGCGATCCGCTCGCTCGCGCCGATGGCGAGGGCGTAGCCGCCGGCGAGCAGCGGGATCCCCGGCCCGCGCAGGTGGACCCACAGCAGCACCAGGCCGGCGAACAGGAGCGCCATCCGGTCAGGCTGGGGAGCCCGCTGATCGATCCCCCCAACGGACCAGAGGATCCCGGCGAGGATCGCCGCGGCGACGGCACCGTTGCGGGCGGGACGCCCGGCCGCCGGAACGGCGCTGCCGCCGGCGGAGGTGCCGGCTATTGCCCGGTGAGCGCGCGCAGCCGCGCGAGGTCGTCGTTGAGCGCGCGGATCTCCGACCCGTAGGTGGCGAAGTCACCGGCCTTGAGGGCCGCCTGCGCGCGGTCGTAGTGATCGGACGCGCTCTTGATCAGCTGCGCCACGGTCTGGGCCGGTGCCGGGCTGCCGCTCGGCGACGCGCCCGAGGGCGTGGGGGTGGCGGAGGGCGTCGGCGACGGAGTGGTGCCCGGCTTGGCCGGCGCGGCGAACAGCTGGTCAAGTGCCTTCTGGAAGGACTCGGCCATGACCACGCGCTCCTGCGTCGCGAGGATGACCCGCTGGAGCTCCGGGATCTTGCCCTGGCTGGCCTGGACGTAGAGCGGCTCGACATAGAGAAACGAGTCACCGACCGGCAGCACCAGGAGGTTGCCGCGGATGACGGTCGCGCCGCCGCCGCCCCGGAGGAGCGTGAGCTGCTGGGCGATCGTCGCGTCCTGATCGATGCGTGCCTCGATCTGCAGCGGGCCGAAGATCGTGCGTCCCTGCGGGAACTTGAGCACCCGCAGCTTCCCGTAGTCCGAGGGATCGGCGCGTCCGGCGATCCAGGCGACCATGTTGTCGCGTTGGCCGCCGGCGGGGGTCATCGGCACGAACAGGATGAACTCCGGCGCCTTCGAGCCGGGAAGCCGTGCGGTGACGTAATACGGCTCGATCGGCTGCGCGGCGCTTCCCTGGGTGAAGATCTCGTTCGCGATCCGCCAGGCGTCGTTCCGGTTGTAGAAGTTATCCGGATCGGTCATGTGATACGTCGCGAAGATCTGGGTCTGCACCGTGAACAGCTGCTCCGGGTAGCGCAGATGCGCCAGCAGCGAAGGCGGCATCTTCGAGATCGGTTCGAAGAGATCCGGATAGATCGCGCGCAGGTTCGCGAGGACCGGGTCCTGGTTGTCGGCGATGTAGTAGTGGACCGAGCCGTCGTACGCGCTGGTGACGACCTTCACGCTGTTGCGGATGTAGTTGAGGTTCGGCAGGCCGAGCTTCGACGACGCGCCCACCGCACCGTAGCGCTCGCTGTAGGGATACCGGTCGCCGGTGGTGTACGCGTCGTTGATCCAGTACATCTTGCCATCCGCGATGACCAGGTAGGGATCGCTGTCATAGGCGAGGAACGGCGCGATGAGCTGCTCGCGCTCGGCGATGGTGCGGTGGAAGAGCACCTTGCTCTCCGGTCCGATCTGGCTGGAGACGAGAAGGTTGAAGTCGCCGAAGCGCAGCGCGAACAGGATGCGGTCCCAGAGGCCGCTCACCCCGATCCCGCCCGCGCCCTTGAACCGGGTCGTCGCGTCCTTCACGTCCTGGGCGTAGTCGAACTCGTCCTGGCTCGTGCCGACGATGACGTAGTCCTTCGTCAGCTCACCGAAGTAGATCCGCGGCTCGTCGATCTTCGGCTGGCCGACCGGCGGGATGTCCTGCAGCGCGAAGCGCGGGCGGCCCTCGGTCCCGATCGCACCCACCGGTGTGAGCACCGCGCCAAAGCCGTGGGTGTAATAGAGATGGCGGTTCACCCAGGTCTGCGCCGCCGCGGGCAGCGCCGCCGAGGAGAGCTCGCGAGCCGAGAGCATCACCGGGGTCTCGACCCCGTCGATCACGTAGCGGTCCACGTCGACGTCGTTGAAGGCGTAGTACTGGCGCAGGGCCTGGAGCTGCCCGTAGGCCGAGAGCAGCGGCCGGTAGTCCCAGAGCCGCACCGCGTCGACGTTCGCGAACTCCGACCGCGCGTCGGCGGCGCTCGGCTCGTTCTTGATGTCGACCGCGGTCTCCTCGATGTTCGCCAGGCCGTACGCCAGGCGCGTGGCCTCGATGTTCCGCGCGAGGTACGGACGCTCCTTGTTGAGCTGATCGGGCTTGACCGTCACCGTCTCGATGATCGCCGGGTAGATCCCCCCGATAAGCACCGCGGCGACGATCCAGAGGATGAGCGCGCCGCCGAGCACCCACAGCGTCCGCACAAAGGCGTTGGCGAAGCAGGCGATCGCGGCCAGCCCGACGATGACCGCCAGGATCTGGAGCGCGGGAAGCCGGGCGTTGATGCTCGCGTATCCCGCGCCGGTGAGGATCCCCTCGTCGCGAAAGAGGAGCGTCGACTGATCCAGGACGTAGCCGGCGGCGATGAGCAGGAGGAACAGCCCCCCGAGGATCGACAGGTGCGCGCGGGCCGGCCGCGCGAGCGCCAGGGCCGAGCGGGCCGAGACGCCGAGATCGCCTCGGGCGATCGGGGCGGTCGCCACGCCGATGACGCCGCGAAGTACATACAAGGCGACGGCGCCGACGGCGGTGAGGACCACCGCGGCGAGCAGCCATCCCCGGACGAACTGGAGGACCGGCAGGGTGAAGAAGTAGAACCCGATGTCGCGCCCGAAGACCGGATCGGTCCTCCCGAACGGCACCGCGTTGAGCCACCGCAGCAGGGTGTCCCACTCGTCGCCGCCGGCGATGCCGAAGAAGAACGCCGGCACGAGGAGCAGCGGCATCACGCGCAGCGTGGTCGCCAGCGCACCACGGCGGCGGCGGGTGCTCGCGGCATCCACGATCACCCGGGTCATCTGCGGGCGAAGGGCGAAGTAGAGGTTCGGGAGCGCGAACAGGAAGAAGCCGAGGAAGAACATGACGAACGCATAGAAGCCGGCGGTGTACCGGCGCAGGAAGACCGTCTCGAGCCCGAGGCTGCGGAACCAGAGCAGATCGGTGGAGAACTCGATGATCGGCCGGACGATCAGCGGCAGCAGGAACAGGAGGAGGAAGGCCGCGCTGATGACGACGCCGAGCCGGCTGGGGGGACGTCGGGCGCCGCCCGGCGTCCGGCGCATCCCGGGCAGATCGACCCGCGACCAGTCGATGTTGCCCCAGTCGCCCGGCCGGGGCCCTTCTCTCACCCGGTCATCGTAGGCGCGGCACGGGACCGGGTGCGACCGGCGGCCCGGCCGGCGCACGCGCGCCCAGGACCACCAAGCCGGCAAGCAGCAGGGCCCAGGCCGCGGTGACCACGGCGTCGGACGGGCCGGCGCGCACGAGCGAAGGGAAGAGCAGCCCTGGATCGGCCCGGAGGGCCTGGGTGACATGGATCCACAGGCGCCCCGGACCCCCGTCCGGGACGATATCCGCGGCGAGGTCGTACCGGATGTTGGGGACCAGCGCGAAGAGCGCGGTCACGACGGCGCTCCACACCGCGGCGACCCAGGCCAGCGCGGCGCCGAACGCGCCGCGGAGCCGGTCGAGGCCCGCGGCGAGCGCGGCCATCGGGAGCGCGATCGTCGCGAGCTGGTAGCGCGATGACGGCGAGCCGTCAGCCCACCAGTACTGCACATTGCCGATGTATGCGAGGTAGCAGAGCCAGCCCAGGAACAACGCGAGGAGGCCCGGCGATCGAAGGAGCCGCGCCCGCCGCAGAAGCGGCACCGCTCCGAAGAACGCGAGGGCGTACAGCGGCACGCGCGAGAGGAGGCCGAACGTCCGGTCGACGAAGAGCCCGGGGATCCCGATCTGCGGCGTGTAGGCGAGCACCGTCTGCGCTCCCTGGATGAGGTAGTAGCCCGCATTCGGCACCGGGATCCCGAACATCCGGTAGTCCACCGCGACGAGCAGGACGGTCCACCCGACGAATGGCCCGCCGCCCGCGGCGACGAGCGCGATCCGCCGTGCGGTGATGCCACGGGCGAGCGGGGCGAGCGCGATCCAGGCCACGACCAGGCCCATACCGACGACGATGAACCAGGCCCGGACGGTAAGCCACGGCAGCAGGCCGAGGATCGCGCTCGCGGCCGCGAGACGGACGGCGGTCGCCGGACGCGAGAGCATCTCGGCGACGACCAGGACCCCAAGGGCGACGACCAGATCCGGATAGATCTGGGTCGAGTAGGTGAAGACCGGGTGGAGGAGCGCCACCGCGCCCGCGGCGACGATGGCGGCGTGGCGCGAGAACGCGTGGAACCGGAGGAAGGCGTAGCCGCGCCAGGCAACGGCCGCGCCAACGAGACACATGAGAACAAGCACGCCGGTGCGGCGCGCGACGGCGAACGGGAGCGCGCCGAGGAGCGGGAGCCCGAGGTCCCGGATCGGCAGCTGTGAGTCGCCGCTGATGATGACGTGACGGTCCGGCAGCCGTCCGGCGTAGTAGTCGGCGTAGTCCGCGGCGTCGTAGTTGTTCCGCAGATCCAGGTCGTGGTCCCGGTCGATGCTCTCCATGATGAGGAGGTAATGCGGCTCGTCCGAGGCGGTGAGCTGGATCGTGCGGTCGAACGGCAGCAGTGCGAGGGCCGAGGCGAGGGAGACCGCGCCGAGCAGCAGCCCGATGGTCGCATCGCCGCGAAGGACCCGCGCCCGCCAGACCGCCTGCAGCCCGCCGAGCGCGATCGCGGCGACGACGGCGAGATAGGGAGCTCCGAGGATGCTCGGATCCATTCGGTCTCCGAAGAACACCAGCGCGGCGGTCGCGGGCACCGCGAGGTAGAGCCAGAGCTGCCGCGCGAGGATCCGCCGCGGCTCGGCCGAGCGGTGCGCGAGGGCCGCCGCGAGCACGGTCGCGATCGCCAGCGCGTATGGAAGCCAGCGGGTGACGAGGCTGCGCGCGAGGTCGCCGGTCGCCGCTCCGCCGGTCCCGGGATGGAACGGCGCGAGGGCGAGCAGCAGGATGAGCGCGGCGTTGGCCGCAAAGAACGTCCGGTAGGCCGGAAGCGCCCGTGATCCGACGCGCCTGTTCGGCCGCGCGTCCGGTGCGCCGCTCATGCCCGCGCACCCGCGCGCCGGCCGGCGAAGATGAGCAGCACGCCGAGCAGGACCAGCGGCACGCTGCGCAGGAACGCTCCCGGAAGCGCGGCGCTCACCTCGAACGACGGGAGCAGGCCGAAGGGATCGAAGGGGAGCATCGCGTCGAGGGCCTCCACCAGGCGGGCGCTCTCGACGCCGTTGAAGGCCAGATTCGGGATCGCGAGGAGCAGGAACGAGGCGAGCGCACCGAGGCCGCCCAGCACCGCGACTGCGGCACCGATCCAGCGTTCGCGGAGCGCGAGCGCGGCGGCGACGAAGGGCGCCCACAGCGGCAGGACGTCCACGAGGTACCGGTTCGGTGGGGCGTAGCCACCCTCCCAGAGTCGGTACACCGAGAGCGCCGCCAGGCTCGCGACCACCGCGAAGAGCGCCGGCAGCAGGGCGCGGCGGCTCGGCGGCCGGAGCGCGGCAGCGATCCCGGCCAGGCCGGCGAAGATCCACGGGGCGCTGCCCGCAAGGCCGAATGCCCGGTCGAAGAGGATCCCGCCGAGTCCCACATCGGCGCGGGGCCGAAGGGTGGGCTGTCCATCGAGCAGCTGCGCGGCGTCGATCCCGAAGAGGTACCCGGCGTACGGCAGCGGCACACCGTAGACGAAGAGATCGAATGCGCTCACCGCGACGAACGCGACGACGAGCGTCGCGACGAAGCGAAGCGCGGCCGCACGCCCGGCCACCACGACGAAGGGGACGAGGAACGCGATGACCACCCCATCGCGCGGCGTGAGCAGGAGCGTCGTCGCGGCCACGATGCCGGCCAGGACCGGCCGCCGGACCGTCGCGGTGAACAGGAGGCGATAGGCGATCACGATCGCCGCCGCGCCGACCGCGTTGGGGTATACGACGGTCGTGACGTTCGCGAGCGGCACGAGCGCGGTCGTCAGCAGCCACGCGGTGCCGGCGGCCCGGGCGTCGGCGACGGTCTCTCGGCAGAGCAGCAGGATCTGGGCGGACACGAGAGCCCCGACGAGCGCCATGACGAGCAGCGCCCCGTTCTTCCCGGCCACCGCCCAGCCCGGCGCGAGCAGCGCAGCAAGGCCGTAGCCCTGCACCAGCCGTTCGCCGCGCGGCGTATGGGCCGCATGCGTCTCGATGTCGGCGTGGGCGAGCGGGGTGCCGGAGAGGCGCTCGAACGTCGCCGGATCGGCGTACTCCGGTCCCAGGTCGACCGACCCGCGGGCCACGGCGTCGGCGGCGAGCAGGTAGTGCGGCTGGTCGCCCTGCGCGCTCGTCGCCGCGCCCGACCAGAGGGCGAGTGGGGCGTAGAAGAGGAGCGCGACGGTGAAGGCGAGGACCGCCGACCGCTCCGTCCCGCGCGCGATCGCGAACGCCGACGGGAGGAGCCGGGCCACCAGGACCGCGACGAAGAGCAGGCCGACGACCTCGCGGGTCTCGTAGCCCGCGGTGAGGATCACGACCGACGCGAAGGCCGCGCCGAGGCCCCAGAGGTCGCCGACGAACGCCCGGCGGGCATTCCCGCTGCGTAGGCCGATCGCGATCGCGACCAGGCTCGCGGCGGCGCTCGCGATCGGGATGGCGACGAGGTAGGCGAAGCGAGCCGGCTCGTCGACGATGATCTCGCGCATGAAGCTCTGGTGCAGCGCGCGGATGAGCTCGATCCCCAGGAGCGCCGACACGATCGCGTGGATCCAGCTCAGGCGGCCCAGGCGGCCCAGGCGGTTGTGGCGCATCGCCCGCAGTATCGGGCGCGTCGGGCGCGGTCGCGCGGTCGGTCAGGCCAGGCCGCGCGCTGCTCCGACGGCGATGATGAGCCCGGCGACCGTGATCACCGCGGCGGACACGCTGGGCAGGTAGCGCACCAGGCGGCTACCGGGAAGCCGCAGCGCGCGGCCGCTCCGGCGCACGTAGCGCTGGCCGAACACCAGCGCGAGCCCGATCCCGGTGAGGATGCCGGCCAGCCCGATGCTGAACGCGGCGACCAGGATCATGCCGAGCAGCACGTTGTGGAACGACACCGCGGCGAGCAGGACGACCAGGGCGGTCGGGCACGGGAGCAGGCCGCCGGACACGCCGAGGGCGAGCAGGCCGCGCAGCCCGATGGGCCCATCGTGCCGGTGCTGGCCTTCGGCGTCGCCGTGGTCATGCGCGTGGTCGTGCCCGTGCGAATCCGCCGGCGTCCGCAGGCCGGCGAGCCGGCTCCGGAGCATGCCAAGGCCCAGGACGACGACGAGCACGCCGGACAGCACGCCGAGGATCGGGTACAGCCGCTCGGGAAGGATGTACTGCGCCGCGACGAGCGTGATCGCGCCGAGCGCGTAGACGCCCAGGGTGTGGGTCACCGTCACGGTGGTGCCGAGGATGACCGCCTGCCTGGCGGTCCCCTTGGAGCCCACGAGGTAGGCCGCGACCATGGCCTTGCCGTGCCCTGGACCGAGGGCGTGCAGGGCACCGAGGAACATCGCCAGGACGAGCGCGGCGAGCAGCGCGGGCAGGTCCGAAGAGCCGGCCTTGAGGAAACCGGTGAGGCGGTCGGCGCTGGTGTCGAGAGCGAAGCGGGTCGTGTCCTGTACCGCGGGGCTGGTTTCGCCGGCGCTCGCGGAATAGCGGACCACCCCGCTCGCCCGGGTGCGGTCGGGCGGCGTCGCGGTCACGTCGGTCGGGTATCGCCGCAGCTCGTTGGTCGGCTCGGTCGCCGGGACGGTCGAATCCGCCACCGCCCCGCGCAGGACGATGTCGTGCCAGCCGATGCGGCCGGCGTAGTTCGTGTCGGCGAAGGCGATCGACGCCCCATCTCGAACGCCGGTATCGCTCGTGAGCTCCAGGGTCACCCGCAGGGTCTCCAGGCCGGCCTGGCCGGCGAGCCGCTCGACGGAATAGGTCCGCAGCGTGAGCGGGACCGTCGCGTCGTCGATCCGCAGCTCGAGTCCCTTGCCCAGTCGGGCGGCAATGCCGTCGACGGTGCCGGCATTCGTCTCCTGGATCGTCGGGATCTCCGCCAGATCGAGGATGTACCGGATCCCCACGGCATCTCGTGCGACGTTCACGATCGCGAGATGGTTCACCGTGAAGTTCCCGAGCGGATGGGCCGACGCCTGTCCCCCGATGGCCGGGAGCAGCGCGATCGCCACGAGGAGCGCGATCGCGACGCGCTTGACCGATCTCATCGCGCCGCCGCCTGAAGATGGGCGAGCCGGACGGCGAGGTCGCCGGCGTAGAGCATCGAGAACTCAGGATTCAGCCGACTCGACTCGGTGAGGAAGGCGACCGCCCGCGGCAGGTCGCCGGCCGCCTGGGCGATCAGGCCGGCGCGATACAGCGTGAGCGGATCGCGCCAGCCGAGGCGGACCGCTTCGGTCATATGCGTGTAGGCAGCCGTGGCATCGCCGTTCTTGTACTCGGCCCAGGCGAGGATCATCGCGACGGTCGTGGAGCGCCGGATGGCGTATTCGGCGCGCGCCGACGCCAGCGCGGTGGGTGCATTGATCCCCCGGTCCAGATCGAACAGGGCCAGATCGACATCGTTCCGGACCCCGTTCGCGGCAAGGAGCTTCTCCATCGCCACGACGAGCTCGTACTGCTGTCGGGCCCGGGTCTGGTCGCCCATCCGGGCGTACACGTCACCCAGTGCGATCACGATCTCGGGGACCGGTAAGCGCGTCGCGGCGTCGGAATAGAGCCTGGCCGCCGCCGCGAGATCGCCGCGGGCCGCACGCACCCGGGCCCGGCCGGCAAGGCCGTAGACGTAGTTGTCGATCCGCTGGAGCGAGCTCTCGTAGGCGCGATCGGCGCCGTCGAGGTCATTCTTCGCGAACAGGAGATGGCCGAGCTGGACCTCGCTCCAGGCGGTGCCCTCGGAGCGCGGCGCGCCGGCGGCGACGGCCCGGCGCATCGCGTCGATCGCGCCGTCGAGATCGCCGTGCAGCTCGCGAAGGTACGACACCCGGGAGAGCGAGGCGAGGTCCGGACGCAGGTCGACCATGCGCTGCGCGGCCGCCACCGCTTCGTCATACCGGCCAAGCTCGACGAGCGCGTCGGTGAGGATGCCGTACGCGGCGGGGCGATCCGGCGCGTGCTGCACCGCGACCTGCCCCCAGCGCAGGCCGGCAGCAAAGTCGTGGCGGGAGAGCGCGAGGCTTCCGGCGGTGACGGTGATCTCGGGGTCGGTCGCGTTGAGCGCGGTCGCCCGATCGAGCAGCTCGCCGGCCTTCTGGTAGTAGGACGGATCGGCGGTCTCGCGCACCCGCACGAGATACGCCGCGGCCAATCCGGCCATCGCCTTGGGATCGTTCGGGGCATTCGTGAGCTTGGTCTGGGCGGTCGCGATGAACTTCTCGCCGTCGGTGCGACGGTCGAGGAACGCTTCGACCGCCGCCGGGATGTCCTGCGGAGACACCCGGACGTAGCTGAGGACCGCGGCGATCGGGATGGACAGGGCGACCGCGGCGACCGCCGAGAGGACGAGCGTGCGCACGCCCCGGCCGGGGAGCTTTCGCTCCCCGGCCTTCGGCGCCGTCTCGGACGGACGCTCGGGCGTGTGCATCGCTACGGTGTCGCCGGCTCGGTCCGGTGACCGGGGAAGGTGTGGTCGTAGCCCTGCGTCGGGCTCGCGACGTATGGGAACGAGGTCAGGAAGGCCTTGTCGTTCACGTTGACGCCATCGCCGAGCTGGTTGTTCGGCGCCTTGTTCGTCGGGGGCGTGAACGGCGTGCCACCGGCCACTGCCTGCAGCGAGATGTCGACGACATCGTCGATGAGGCGGCGGCCGTTCGGGTAGCCCTGGTTGTCGCCACCCAGGACGCCGAGACGGTTCGGGCTGGCCGTGATCGGCGTCTGGATGTTCAGCCGAAGCTGTTCAGAGGCCTTCACACTCTGGGGCTGGTTGAGGCCGGGGATGCCGGTGAGGAAGATCGTCACCAGATCATTCCGCGGCGTCGGGGGAACGTCGATGCCGTAGATCGCGTGGAGGAGGCGAGCGGCCTCAGGATCGGTCACGCCACCAAGGAAGGTGGCCGCGTCGCCGGCGGGCTGCGAGCTGTTCCAGAGGTCCTTCGCGCCAAGGGGCACGACGACCTCGTTCACCAGGGGCGCGCCGAGGCGCGAGACCTGGACCCACGGTCCGTTGTTGTTCGCGGTGCCGTCGCCGTTCAGGACCTTGACCTTCTGGCGATAGGCGGTGGTCCAGCCACCCAGGACGGGGACATTCGTCGTCGTGACGTCGCCACCGTCGTTGGTGAGCTTGCTCGCGGGGACCTGGAGCGCGAGGCTAAGGACGTTGTAGCCGGAAAGATCGTCGCGGCCGCCACCCTTGTTCCCCGGAGCGCCGGGGCGGATGGTCAGCAGGTCGAACGTCGCGCCGAGGTCGACGTAGAACGGGTCGTCACGCTGTCCGGCGAAGATCTTGGTCCCGTCGGAGGCGATGCAGACCGCGCTCGCGGCGAGCGCGTCGTAGTTCGGCGTGGACTTGGGGCCGATGTTGTTCGGCGGGACCACGCAGCCGTTCGCGATGTCGGTGTACGAGCCGTTGGAGAGGACCCGCGTCACCTTGTAGTACTGGCGGACGTTCCAGTTCGGGTCGTTCAACGAGCTGATCGGCCCGGTGTTGTAGAGGAACGTGTTCGGGTTCCGGGTGACCGTCTGGAAGGTGAACACGTAGCTGACGTCGGTGATGTTGTCACCGTTGTCGTCGATGTTGATCGCGTAGAGCACGTCGTCGCCGAACCGGTAGAAGTTCGGGCCACCCGCCGGCTCCTGGAACGGGTAGTAGTTCGCGATGAGGTTGACCGAATTCGGAGCATCGGCGCTCCGGAACATGTAGAAGTCGGTACCGTCGGCCGCGGGATCCTGGCTGATCATCGGGGCCTCGCGGTGGCTGGATGCGCCACCGAAGGACGGGACGATCGCGAGCGCCAGGAGCGCGGCCGACGTCAGAACGGCGAAGGTGCGAAGGGTACGTCGCATTGGGCGTGGACCTTTCCCCCATCTTGAGAACGGGTGTTCCAGGTGAGCACGGCGGTTCCGGACCCACGGCTCCCTGTACTGGACGCTCTGTACGAAGCCGGAGCGCCAGCGGATCGCCCGGATCGCCCGGATCGCCCGGATCGCCTGGGCCGAACGGCGGCGTGGGGGCGGCTACCGGTTGCGGGTCACGACCTCGGCGAACAGATCGCGGTACTTCTCCACGACCACCGGCCAGGTATAGGTTTGCTTGACGAAGGCCCGGCCGGCCGCGCCCAGGCCCGCCGCCAGCGCCGGCCGCTCGACCAGGAGGGCGAACAGCTCCGCGAGCTCGGCGGCGGAGCGGTAGGGCAGACCGGCCCCGGCGCGGCGGGACATGCTCGCGAGCACCGGGGAGCGGGCCGAGCAGAGCGTCGGCTTCCCCATCGCCCAGGCCTCGAGCGTGACGAGCGACAGCGACTCGAGGCGGCTGGGATGGACGTAGGCGGTGCAGGCCGCGAACGCGTCGAATTTCTCGGCGTCGTCCAACCGGCCGAGGTGCCGGATGTCCCCGGATGCGGGGATCGCCATCTCGGCATCGCCGATGAGCACCAGGGTCGCCTGGTCGGGATGCGCCGCGCGATACCGCGCCCAGTGATCGAACAGCTCGGGACAGCCCTTTGACTCGACGATCCGGCCGACGTAAAGAAAGAACGGGCGATCGATGCCATGGCGGGCGCGAAACCGCTCCGCCGACGCGCCGGCCGGGACGTCGATGCCCACCCCGACGACGTCGTGCGGCACCCGCTGGTTGCCGAAGGTCGCGTGCACCAGGTCGCGCTCTTCGATCGTGTTGAAGGCGAGGGCCCGAGGCGCGTGGAACACCGGACGGTAGGCGGCGAGCCCGAGCGCCGGCTCATCGTGGGCGGTCGGCACGACGACCGCACGCTCGGGCACGAGCGGGACGCCGTGGACGGTCGGGAAGTAGATGTAGGTGAAGAACAGGACGACGTCGTAGTCACGGCCATGGCGATGGAGATGCTCGAGCAGCTCCGGCGCGTACGGACCCTGGGCGTCGATAAAGGCGCGTTCGTCGGCGAGGGTGTGCGACGGCGCGAAGGCGGCGCGCTCGAACCGCCGGAACGGCTGCCGACGCGGGCGGAGCACCGGGAAGCGATGCACCGGAACGCCGTCGACCTTGTCGATCCCGGCGATGAAGGTGTGCTCCCAGGTCCAGTAGTCCTTCGCCGTCGTCGTCGCGACCTCGATGGCGTAATGCGGCGCGAGGCGGCGGACCAGCTCGCGGGCGTGGGTCTCGGCGCCGCCGGCGACATCGCCATAGCGCTGCACGACGACGAGCACGCGCTCAGGCATGCGCGAGCTCCAGCAGCGTGTCGAGCCGGCCGTCGAACGCGTCCCAGGCGCATTCTGCGGTGACCCAGCGCCGGCCGGCCTCGCCCCGCTCGGGTCCGTCGGACAGCAGCGCGCGGAGCTCGCTCCCAAAGGCGTCGTGGCTCGGATAGGTCCGGCCGCCCTCGGAGCGCCGCACCTGACCCGCGGTCACCGCGTTCCATTCCGGGACGAGCACCGGCGTGCCGGCCTGCCAGGCCTCGAGCAGCACGATGCCGAGGCTTTCGAACTGCGACGGCAGCACGAGGACGTCGGCCGCGTCGAGGAGATCGGCCTTCTCGGCATCGCTCACCCGCCCGAGGGCACGGACATCCTCGCGCTCGGGGATCGGCAGGCCGCCCGTTCCGGCGAGCGCCAGGGTCCCCGCCCCGCCGTCCGCGCGGTAGGCCGCCCAGTCTTCGAGGAGCGTGTCGCAGCCCTTTCCGGCGGTGACCTGGCCGAGGTAGGCGACGAGCGGCCCGGCGATCCGGTGACGCTCCCGGAACGCGGCGCCGTCGCCCGCCGGCGCCGGATCCATGCCCAGGCCGAGGACCACATCGGGGACCTGGTCGTTGCGGAAGCGGCGGTGCACGAGCGCCCGCTCCTCGGGGGTGAGGTAGCCGATCGCCCGCGGGAGATGGAACAGCGCCCGGTACGGGGCGAGGCCGAGGGCCAGCTCGTCATGGGCGGTCGAGATGAGGATCGCCTTCTCCGGGACGATCGGCAGGCCAAGGACCGTCGGGGCGTAGATGTAGGTGTAGAAGACGACCCGGTCGTAGTCGTCGCCGCGCCGCGCGAGGAACTCGTAGAGCGCCGGCACGTGGGGTCCCTGCACCCGCGGCCAGGCGAGCTCGTCGGCGAGGCCGTGGCCGGCGGTGCTCACCTTCGTCTCGAAGGCCTTGAACGTGGGGCTGCGTCCGGCGACGACCGGGAACCGATGGACGAGCAGCCCATCCTCCCGGCCCGTGCCGGCAGGGAAGTACGGCGCCCAGGTCCAGTAATCGCGCGCGGTGGTCGTCGCGATGTCCACGGTGTGGCGGAGCGCGAGCCGCCTCGCCACCACGCGCGCGTGCCCCTCGGAGCCGCCCACCACATCGCCGCCATACCGCTGGACGACGATGAGGATCCTCACGGGAGGTCGACCAGATAGCGTGACGCGATCCGCTCGGGCGCGAGCATCCGCCGCAGGATCGCGACCTGATCGGCCAATCGCGCATAGGTGCTGGGGCGCTGGATCTCCCGCATCGCGTCGGCCAGCTCGCCGCTGTCGCGCGCGGTCAGACCGGCACCCTGATAGAGGCGGAAGCCGGGAATGTCCGAGTAGATCGCCGGCAGGCCGGCCCAGACCGCCTGCGTGGCGACCGCGCTCTGGAAGATGTCGTCGTAGTAGAGGACGACGCAATCCGATGCGGCGACGTGGTCGCCCATCGTCTCGAACGCGGTGTTCACGATGACGTTCCCGGCGCCACGCTCGGCAACGAACGCCGTGACCTGATCGAAGTACGCCGGCTCGCGCTCCGAGCGCGTCCCCGAGAGGACCAGGGTCGCGTCCGCCGGGAGCGCACGGATGATCTCGATGAAGCGCTTCCGCGGAAAAAAGAATCCCGGCGAGATGAACAGGAACCGGTCGACCGGCAGGCCGAGCCGCTCCCGAAGCGCGCGCTTCTCGTCCGGCGTGCGCGGCAGGGTGGTCTGCTCGAGCGGCATCAGGAGGAGCGGCATCTGCTCGACCTTGCCGTGGTCGTTCGTGAGCAGCCCGACCCAATACTGCGATCGATCGGAGTGCGTGATGATCCTGCGGGGCAGGGCGCCCATGAGCCCGAGCACCGCCCGGTAGCGCAGGAACCATTCGGCGATCCGGAGCGCGATGTACGGTGCCCGGACGAGCTCGATCCCGTGCCGGTAGCGCGGCCGGTAGTGGAGCGCGTGCGACAGCTTTCGGTAGTGGTGGAACTTTTCCGGCTCGAGCTCGTGCAGGGAGAGCACGACCGGGATCCGCTTGCGCCAGAGCTGGAAGAGGGCCTGCACGAACGACACGTCACGGAAGATGCCGGCCTCGTGCTCGACGATCACCGCGTCGGTCGTCGCGGGGATGAGCTTCACCTTCCGCGCGAGCTCGCGGGAGTCGAGGTGGGGCACGCCGACGAAGGTCACCGCGTGGCCGTTCGCGCGCAGGCCGTCGGCGAGGGTGTCGGCATAGTCGTGCACGCCACAGCGCCGGTCGCTCGAGAGCACCGCGATGGTGCGCCTGCGCGGCTCGCCCAGCTCCCATCCGGCGAGGGCGAGCGCGTCGCGCAGCTTCCGCCGGACCGCCTCCGGCGCGAACTCGGCGAGGCGAGCGTGCCCCTTCGCGACAAGCTCCGCCCGCAGCGCCTGGTCCGACACCGCACGCTCGAGCGCCGCGGCGACGGCCTCCGGCGCTTTGTCCGCCAACAGGATCCCGGCGTCGCCGACGGTGTCCGGGATCGCGCCCGCGGCGTGCGCGACGATCGGGACGCCGAAGCGCATCGCCTCGAGGCCGGGGACCCAGAACCCCTCGTGATCGGAGAGCGTGAGGAGCGCGCGAGCGCCCTGGTGGTAGGCAACCCACGCGGCCATCCCGACCTTGCCGGCGAACGTCACCGCCTCCTGCAGGCCGAGCCGCTCGACATCGGCGCGGAGGCGTTGTCCGTACTCCCCGGACATCGATCCCGAGCCGACCAGATACAGGTGCGCGCCGGGGTCACCGGCGCGGTACGCGGCGAACGCGGCGATCACGTCGTGGATCGCCTTCTGCGGCAGGAGCTGCCCCATCGCGACGATCGGCGTGCCGCCGTCTCGCAGGCGCGCAAGCACCGCCGGATCGGGGGCGACCTCGTATGCCGACCAGTCGATGAGGATGGGGACGACCGCGGTCTTCGCGTACCCCGCGGCCTCCAGCTCGCGGCGATTGAATTCGGAGTCGCCGATGCCCAGCTCGCTGCGCGTCGCGAGGCGCGCGAGCTGTTCGCGGCCGAGCGCGGCGTAGTGGCGATTGTGCTCGGACACGCCCTCAAAGAACCGCGCCGGCGTGATGTTGTGGTACACGACCGCCTTGGGGATGGGGAGCTCGGCCACCTCGTCGAGCGACTCGTTGCCCATCGACAGGTGCACCAGGAGCGCCGTGTCGCCCGGCGGCTCCGCGCGCAGGTCGGGCCAGTCGCGCACGAACGCCCGGACCTCGGGGCGGGCCTCCTGGGCGAAGAGCTCGCTCCGCGCCCCGGAGCGCCAGAGCAGCTGCTGGAGCTCGAAGCAATCGTTCCCCACCGCATCTCCGAGCGCGATGGTCGGATGGAACTGGTGGACCGCGCGAAGGCGCATCAGGCGAGGCCGAGAACGGAGCGGGTGCGCTCGGCGACCGCGTCCGCGGCAAACGCGCCGGCGCGGGCGTGGCCCGCGGCGACGAGCTTCGCCCGAAGCTCCGGGCGCTCGACGACCAGGCCGCAGGCCTCGGATGCGAGGGGCAGATCCTTCTTGGGCAGGAGCAGGCCGCCGCTGCCGACGGTCTCGCCCACCGCCGAGGTGTCGAGCGCGACCACCGGCAGGCCCTCGTGCATCGCCTCCAGCAGCGGGACCCCGAAGCCCTCGTGCTCGGAGAGCGACAGATAGACCGAGGCGGTGCGGTAGTAGGCGACGAGCTGCGCCTGCGACACCGGGCCGGTGAACGTCACCGCACCCTCGAGGTCGAGCGCGCGGACCAGCGCCCGGAGCCGCTGGTGGTACTGCGGCTGGTCACGGAACCCGCCGACCAGGAGCAGGTGCGCGGCCGGATCGACGCAGCGGCGGTGATACGCCAGCAGCCGGATGAGCTCGTCCTGCCGCTTGTTCGGCGAGATCCGGCCGACGAACAGGAGCTTCGTCCGCGCGCCGGACCAGGCTGCCAGCACGCCCCGGTCCGGCTCGATCGCGAGGGCCTCCCAGTCGATGAGGATCGGGACGGTCGCGGTGCGGGTGAAGCCGGCGGCCTCGAGCTCACGGCGGTTGTACTCCGAGACCCCGATCGCGAGCTCGACCTGCGGCGCGAGATCCGCGAGCTGCCGTCGCCCCAGCCGGGCGAAGGCCGCGGCGTGCGGATTGATCCCGACGAAGAACTCCGGCGGCGTGACGTTGTGATAGACGAGCACCTTTCGGGCAGGGATCTTCGCGAGCTGCGCGAACAGCTCGTTGCCGATGGAGTAATGCAGGAGCAGGAGGTCGTCCGGCTTCACCGCGCGGAACAGGCGCCGGTACGGCAGGGTCTCGTGCTCGACCCCGGGCTTCGCCTCGACCGCGTACGCCTCGGCGTCGTACCCCCAGGCCCGCAGCCGGTCGCGGAGGGCGAAGACGTGATTGCTCATCGCGTCCCCGGGTGCCAGCACCGGATGGAACTGATGGACGGTCGTCACGACGCCGGCGTGTACCCGATCACCGCATAGTCGCGGTCTCCGAACAGCGTGCGATTGAGGAGCCGCACGTTCTCGCGGATCGCCCCCTCGGGCACGCTCTCGTCGAGACGCTCGGCGGTCGGCTCGAACGTCTTGAGGTCCACGCCGGTGAAGCCCTCGACCTCGAGGTAGAAGCGGAAGAGCTCCGGCGGGATCGGTCGCAGATGCGAGGGGTCGAGCCAGAACGTGTGCGCGCCGACGGCCAGCGTGGCCGGATTGGGCGTGATCATCACCACCGGCGATCCCGGCCGCAGGGCCCGGCGGCACTCGCGGAGCACCGCCACGAGCTCGCCCGGAAGGATGTGCTCGGCGACGTGCCGCGCGAACAGCCCGTCGATCGAGGCATCGCGGAGCGAGCGCAGGTGCGCGAGCGCCTCGCCCTCGACCGCCTCGAATCCCGCGGCCGTCGCGTGCTCGACCATCCGCGGGTCGAGGTCCACCCCATACGCGCCGACCCCAAGCTCGCGCATGAGCGACAGGAACGTTCCCCGGCCGCTGCCCAGGTCAAGGACCCGCGTCCGGCCACGGAAGAGATCGGCGAATTGCGCGGACTGGGCCCGGATGACGGCCTCGTCCCCGCTGAACCGGGCCTGGAAGTACAGCGAGTGGAGATTGGCGGCCACTTCGTCGCGGCGGCGGTCGGCCCAGGCACGCTCGAGCTTGGTCAGGCGGGCCTCGAAGGCCGGCGACGGCGCGTCCTGCAGGCGCCCGAGCGAGGCGCCGACCAGCTGATTGATGCGGTCCTGGCGCTCGACGATCGCCTGGATCCACCAGCGGACCAGGCCGATGACCCCCTGCCGCGCGGCGGTGATCCCCCGCCCGAACAGCGGCTTGCGGCTGCGGGGGTCGTAGTCGACGCCCTCGCCGAGGACCGTCGCGAGCGCGGCCAGCGGGTCGCCCTGCTCGTCGGCGAGCATCGGGCCACCGCCGGGGAGCGGCCGCTCGAGCGCCGCGTCGACCTCGGGCCCGTAGATCCCGTCCGCCCGCCGGCCGCGCACGCGCTCCCGGGCCTCGGCCAGGACCGCGTCGATGTCGACGCTCATGCCGGATCGGTGGCGGGGCTCTCGATCCGGCGGACCGAGAGGCCCAGGGTGCGGGTGTCCTCCCGGACCCCGTGATCGATCGGCGACCAGGTGCGCTCCGGCTCGAGATACACGCGCTGCACCGTGCCGCGGAACCGCTCCGGTACGACGAACTCGAGATCGGTCCAGCGGTGCGCCGCGAGCTTGGCCTCACCGACCCGCTCGCCCTCGATCGTCAGCGTGCATTTCAAGGCGCGATCGCCCGGCTCGTCATGCAGCACCGTGGCGTGGAGGGTCGGCCCGAGCCGCAGCCAGACCCCGGCCCGCCCGGCGGTCCAACGGCTCTCCGGCCCCTCGACCGCGTTCCAGCCGCCGGGGATGACGCCGCCCTGCGATGGATCGACGAACGCCGGCGCGTCGGCGGGAGCGTGCTCGCCGACGAAGACGAAGACGTAGGCCATCGCGATCGGAAGGCGGCGCCGGAGCCAGCCGTAGATCCGCAGCGCCGGGCCGCGCCAGCGCCCGGTGAACGGCCGGGTCTGGTCGGCGAGCGTGCGTGGCGGGTTCCAGCCCTCGTCGTGCGCGATGGCGAACGACGCGCCGATGAGGTCGCGAGCCTGCCCGATGGAGAAGTAGCGCTCCGACTCCTGCCCGTGCGACAGCCCGGCGCCCTCGACCCAGCCGCGCACGACGTCGTAGGCGAACCATTGATTCGGCACGACCACCACCGCGCGGCCGCCAGGAGCGAGCACCCGCCGCATCTCCTCGAGCGCCTTGGGCGGCGAGAGGAAGTGTTCGAGCGACCCCAGGCAGGTGACGATCTCGAACGAGCCGTCGGCGTAGGGGAGCGCCTCGGCGTCGCCGCGGCGGAGGTCGCTCCGGGGGGCGAAGCGCTTCGCCCGCTCCAGCGCCGCCTCCGCGATGTCGATGCCGAACGCCTGGAGCCCGGCGCGCTCGGCCTCCATGAGGAGGTAGCCGCCGCCACAGGCGACGTCGAGGACCCGGTCGCCGCGCTTCGGCTTGGCGAGCGCCAGGCAGCGGGCGTAGTACTCCTGGCTCTCACGCATGTCCGTCGTGGACCAGATGTGCTCGTAGTTGGCGCGAAGGGCCTCCGGCGTGTGGACCTGGGTCACAGGACCTCCCAGCGGTGTTCGATCCGCGCCGTCCCCATCTCGCGGACGGTGCCCGCGACGCGGAACGCGAAGCGCTTCGAATGGTAGTCATAGACGTGCTCGGTGGGCGCGATGACCGCGACATCGAGCTCGTAGCGGCCCGGCAGGAGCGCCAGGCCGTCCCCACGGAACGAGATCCCGCCTTCGCCCAGCCGCACCGCCACGGGGGTGCCGTCGATGTCGGTGTTCGTGCCGTATACCGAGAGGCCGTCGTCGCGGTATATCGTGAGCCCGAAGATCGCCCCGGGGACCGCTTGATTGACCCGGTAGGCGAGGCGGATCTCGAACGGCTCGCCCGAGCGGAGGATGTGCGCGTCCAGGCCGCCGTGGAGCGTCACCGCCTCGATCGTCACCTCGCCGGAGCCCCAGCGGTCGCCGGTCGGGGCGGCCGACTCGAGGGCGTGCTCCTCGCGCTGCTCCACGAGCTCGTGGTACGCATCGAGCACGCGACGGATGTCGCCCTCCGCGCGCACGTGCCCCTGATCCAGGAGCATCGCGCGCTGGCAGAGCTTGGCGACCGCTCCGAGGTCGTGCGAGACGAAGCAGATCGTCTTGCCCCGGGCGCGGAACTCGTTCAGCTTGGTGTAGCACTTGCGCTGGAAGTACTCGTCGCCCACCGCGAGGATCTCGTCGATGAGCAGGATGTCCGGATCCACATGGGCCGCGACCGCGAAGGCGAGCCGCATGTACATCCCCGAGGAGTAGGTCTTCACCGTCCCGTCGAAGAAGTCCCCGAGCTCGGCGAAGTCGACGATGCTCGGCAGGATCCGGTCGGTCTCCCTCCGCGACAGGCCGAGGATCGAGGCGTTGAGGTACACGTTCTCCCGGCCGGTGAAGTCGGGGTGGAACCCCGCGCCGAGCTCGAGGAGCGCGGACACGCGCCCGTTCACCGTCACCGTGCCGGCCGTCGGCTGCGAGGTGCCGGCGATGAGCTTGAGGAGCGTCGACTTGCCCGAGCCGTTCGCGCCGACGATCCCGTACGTGCCGCCAGGCTCCACGGTGAAGCTCACGTCGTGGAGCGCGTCGACGCGCGTCTTCGGCGCGTACTGCCGGAGCAGCTGCTCCTTGAGCGTGCGCCGCCGCTCGCGCCGGACGAAGTACGTCTTGGACACGTTCGTGGCCTGGATGGCGGCCGTCATGGATGGGACACCGGCGTTGTGAACTGCCGGAAGAAGGTCGCAGCTTCCGATTTGCCCTTCGAGCCGGCGGCAATGGCCAGGACGAGGTCCGCGTACGTGTCCTCCTCGGCGATGACAGCCAGATCATTCATGCGCAGAAAGGTGTTGGCGGCCATGAGACCTGCGCGCTTGTTGCCGTCAATGAATGGATGTCCCTGGACGATGTGAAAGAGATAGGCGGCTGCCATCTCCCAGACATCCTCGTGGTAGTAGGCGTCACCGGATCCTGACTGCGGCGCGCCGACAGCCGCCTCCAGCCGTCCGAGGTCACGAATTCCGGACGTGCCGCCATACGTGCGGATCGCCTCTCGGTGGAGCTCGATGACCTCACCGACAGACAGAAAGTCGATGTCCATGGGCTACTCTGCGAGTCGCTTCAACGCGCGCCCGTATCGCCGATGCGTTTCGGCGATCGCCGCCTCGAACTTGCGCCGGCGCGCCGCGTCGCGCACCGGTGAGACGATCAACGCGTCACCGTCGGTCGTCAGCTCCATCGGCGTCTCGGCCGGATCGATCTTTAGGAGATCGAGGACCGGCTTATCGATCACCAGCGCCCAGCTGTTCCCGTGGCGCGTCAGCTTCTTCATCGGTCCGCTCCTCGTATATACATCGTATCCACAGGTTACGACGACCGACGAGGCCGGTCAACGCGGACCGCCCAGGCGACCGCGGCACCGAGGAGCAGGCCTCCGGCGACATCGCTCGGCCAGTGGTCGGCGAGGTAGACCCGGGTCC
>DATCNH010000121.1:0-23914 GCA_036565345.1 Candidatus Limnocylindria bacterium
CTTGATCGCTTGATCCCTGCTTCCTTCGCTGCCGCTGCGCGGCTGCTCCGGTCGCGGGGGCCGGTGGGGCACGGTCCGGGCGGAGCCTGGTCCGGGCCCGCGGTGCGCTGATCGAGCGTTCCGCCGGCACGGCGCCAAGCACGGGGCCCAGATCCCGGCATCGGTCGTGAACGCGGCCGATGCCGGGATTTTCATTTCACCCGGCGCCCGGTGGCGCGCATCTTGCCTCCGCTGACCAGAACGACGCTGGACCAGAACGACTCAGGAGGCGGTTGCAGGTGGACGCGATCACACTGCTCAAAGAAGATCACGCCAAGGCGAAGAAGCTCATGGCCGAGCTGGAGAAGACGACCGAGCGCGGGGTGAAGACCCGCACCGAGCTCTGGGCCAAGCTGCTCAAGGAGCTCACGATCCACGAGAACATCGAGGAAGAGATCTTCTACCCGGCCCTGCGGGACCAGCCGAAGGGGAAGGACATCGTCCTCGAGGCGATGGAAGAGCATCACCTGGTGGACGACATCGTCGAGCAGATCAAGGACACCCCGGTGGACGACGAGCACTGGGGCGCGAAGTTCAAGGTCGCCAAGGAGAACGTCGAGCACCACATCGAAGAGGAGGAGACGGAGATGTTCAAGATCGCCCGTCAGGTCTTCTCCAAGGACGAGCTCGAAGAGTTCGGCCGGCAGATGGAAGAGGCCAAGGCCGCCCAGATGCAGGAAGCGATGCCCGAGCGGAACGAGATCCGGCTGTAGCTAGACCCCGAGGCGGCGGGCCACCTTCGCCGCCGTGTCCGCGACCGGCGCGGTGCCGTCGGCGTCGATGACCGCCAGGCCATCGACGTCCGGCGGCCCGAAGGCCGTCGTGTCCGTGTCCCACACGGCGAGCAGGGCCGCGTCGAAGTGGCCCGCGTGCCGGACCCGCGCGGCGTACCGCCGCCGGCGCTCAGGGTCGGGCACGGCGCAATGGATGAAGACCGCGCGTGCGTGCCCGATCAGGGGCGCCAGCTCGCGGTCCGATGTGCCGCGGCGGAAGTTGCTCTCGAGCACCAGCCCGGTGCCGGCAGCGAGCAGCGAGCCCGCCACGGCGTAGAGCACCGCGTAGGTCGCGCCGCCGATGCGTTGCGATGCCGCGCGATCGTCCGCGCCGAGCGTGTCGAGGAGCCGCTCCTTGATCGCGTCCTTGCAGAGGAGCGGGAGCCCGAGCTCGCCCGCCAGGGCGGTCGCGAGCGTGGTCTTCCCAGCGCCCGGCGCGCCCCCGACGATGACGAGCAGCGGAAGGGGGACTACCGCTTGAATTGCCGGATGCGGCGGGTGCTGCGGTGGACCTTGCCGCCCTCCCGGGGGATGATGCTGATCGACCCGTCCTCCTCGAGGACCGCGGCCGCCACATCCGCCAGGTCGGCGATGCCGTGCTCCCGCGCCGCCATCTCCACCTCCTCGACCTCGATGTGCTCGCGCTTGAGGTGGTCGGCGATCGGCTTCCCGTCCTGGAGGAGGAGCGTCGGCTCGCTCGCGAGCGCGCGCCGGAGCAGGGGGACCCGGTCGCCCCAGCGCTCGACGGCGATGTTCACCGCGGTGAGCGTCGCCGCGGCGATGACGCCGCCGATGAGCGAGTTGTCCCCGCCGGTCATCGCGTTCTGCACCGCGTTCGCGACGACCAGGATGACCACCAGGTCGAACGGGGTCATCTGGCCAAGCTCGCGCTTGCCGGCGACCCGGAGGAGGAACAACACGACCCAGTACACGACGACGGTGCGGACGATGATCTCCCACCACGGGGTCGCGAGGTCGAACATCGACCGCATCGTACGCGGCGGGGAGGAGGGGAGAGAGGGCGCGCTACGCTTGGTACCGATGGCCGCGCGGTGAGGTGCTTCGACGGACGTTGACCGGCTGATCCCGGGCATCATCGGCGCCACCGTCGGCGTCGTCGGCTGGCTGTTCGTGGGCCTTTACATGCAACGCCGGCAGTTCGGCCGCCAGGCCAAGAGCGCCGGCCGCGCGGTCTACTTCGAGCTGCTGCTCAACCGGATGCATGTCGTCGTCGCCCGCGACTACGCCACGTTCCTTCCGCTGAGCCGGTCCGCATTCGAGCGTCTCCTCCCGGAGCTCGCGACCTGGCTCCCGGCGGCGACGCTCCAGCTCGTCGTCGGGGCATACATGGGCCATGCCGGCTACGTTCAGGCGAGCACCGAGAACGAGGCGCCGGTCGAGCTGCGGCGCCGCGCGGTCGCCGCGATCGAGGTGGCCCATCGTGCGGCGCTCGACGCGCTTCGACCGAGGCTCTTCACGGCGCGAGAGCAGGCGGCGATCACCCTCCTTGGCGGTCCGTACGCGTTGGATGCCGTGACGACTGACGGCGCGTCCGTCCATGCCCGGGTGGTCGGAAGGTGAGCCCGGAGCCGACCGACGCGCGGGCGCTCCTTGACCGATTCCTCGACGCGCTGAACACGAATCGCTATGACCGCCTTGAGGATCTTCTCAGCGAGGACTGTGTGTCGGAATACCCGCAGAGCGGCGAGGTCATCCGCGGGCGCCAGAACATCCGAGCGATCTTCGAGAATTATCCCGGCGGGAGGCTGGAGAACTCGATCGACAAAGAGAGCGCGCGGGTGGTCAGGACCGACGCCTGGGTGATGACCCCGACCTTCGCGCTCGTTCGGGTCATCGGGAGCGGTGACAACACCACCGCGGTCTGGAAGGTCCGGTACCCGGACGGCTCGACCTGGTGGGTGGTGAATCTCATCGAGATCCGCGACAGCCGGATCGTCAAGCAGGTGTCCTATTTCGCTCCTATGTTCGAGGCGCCCGCCTGGCGAGCCCAGTGGGTCGAAGGTCGAGGCTGACCCGGGGCGACCGTATCTAGGCGACCTCGGCCGGCGCGAGCGAGCCGGCGCGGCGCACGACCGCGGTCAGCGCAGAGATGAACGCAGGCTGCGTGTTTGGCATCTGGGTCCGGTGATAACGCAGACCAGCTGATGCGGCCTCGTCGCGGGCGGCGACGTCGAGGTCATACAGGACTTCGAGGTGATCGGCGAGGAACTGGATCGGGACGACGAGCACGTCGCGATGCCCCGCTGTGGCCAAGGCCGGGAAGAGCTCCTTCAGATCCGGCCGGAGCCATTCTTCGGCGGTGTGGCCGGCGCTCTGGTAGGCCCACTGCCAGCGGTCTGGAGCCAGTCCCGCTGCTGCGGCGACGAGGTCCGCCGTCTCGCGCAGCTGCGCGATGTAGGACTGCTCGGTGTCGAAGACCCGCTTGGGGAGGCTGTGCGCGGTGAGCAGCAGCGGAACGTTCGGGTCATCGATCTCGCGCAGCGCCTCGGCGATGCGCTCGGCGAGCGCGGCGGCGAAGGCGGGTTCGTCGTGCCAGGCGCCCGCCATCCGGAACGGCACGCCGGCTTCGGCCGCCGCCGCGGACAGGGCCGACTCGTAGCCGCCCATGAGCAGCGGCGACCACTGGGGTGACAGGCAGAGGCCCACGAGCGCGTCCGCGCCGCGGGCGACGACGTCGCCGACCGCGGTCGCGATGCTCGGATCGGAGAAGCGCATCCCCGCCGCGACGCGATACCCGGGCCCGAGCACGGCCTCGAGGGACGCGGCCTGGGCGGCGGTGATCGCGACGAGCGGCGAGCCGCCGATGCGGGCGTAGCGGGCGCGCATCTCGGTCACCAGCTCGGGAGCGGCCTCTCGGCCGCCGCGGACCCGCGCCAGGTAGCCGGGGAGGTCGGCGTCGTCGCGCGGGGCCCCGTAGGTCATCAGGAGCACGCCGGTCGTCACGCCGGCACCGCGGCACTTTCGATCGCGACCAGCTCCACCAACCGGGCGAGCAGATCGGCATCGGTGTCGGGCAGCACGCCGTGGCCGAGATTGAACACGTGGCCGGGGCGTCCGGCGGCACGGCGCAGGACGTCGCGTGCCCCGGCCGCGGCGACTGCGAACGGCGCGAGACAGAGCGCGGGATCGAGGTTCCCCTGGATCCCCTGCGCCGGTCCGATCGCGTCCCACGCGGCGTCGAGCGGCTGGCGCCAGTCCACGCTCACGACGTCCGCGCCGGCCTGGCCCATGAGCCCGAGGAGCGCGGGGTTGCCGGTGCCGAAGTGGATCCGCGGCACCGTGTTCCCGATACGGGAAAAGATCTCGCGGGTGTGCGGCAGGACGTGCCGCTCGTAATCATCCGGCGCGAGCGCACCGACCCAGGAGTCGAAGAGCTGGACGACCTGGACGCCGGCCGCGATCTGCGCGTTCAGGTAGCGCACGAGGACCTCGACGACGGTGCGCATGAGCGCATCCCAAAGGTCCGGCTCGCCGAACAGCATCGCCTTGGTCCGGGCGTGATCGCGGCTCGGCCGGCCCTCGATGAGGTAGCTCACCAGGGTGAACGGCGCACCGGCAAAGCCGATGAGCGCGACGTTGGGATCGAGCTCCCCACGCAGGGCTCGGATCGTTTCGAACAGATAGGGCGTGGCCCCTTCGGCGTCGACGATCCGCAGCGCGTCGATATCAGCCATGCTCCGGATCGGCCGTTCGATGATCGGGCCGAGGTCGGGCTGGATGTGGAACGGCACGCCCATGCCGTCCAGGGGCAGCATGATGTCGGCGTACAGGACCGCGCCGTCGACGCCGAGCCGGTCCACCGGCATCCGTGTCACCTTGGCGCAGAGCTCCGGGGTCTTCGCGATCTCGAGGATGCCGTGCTTCTCGCGCAGGGTCCGGTATTCGGCCAGGCAGCGTCCGGCCTGGCGCATGAACCACACCGGCGTGCGCTCCACCGGTTCTTTGCGGCAGGCGCGGACCAGGAGCGGCTCCTGGGCCGCCTCCCTTGCCGTGCGTGCGGAGGCGGGCGGGATCATCGCCTCGTGATGCGTGCGTGCGGAGGCGGGCGGAGCGTCGCGCTCCCCTTGCGTGCGTGCGGAGGCGGGCGGAGCGTGCCTGGCTTCCTTAGCGGGCCCCTCTGCGGAGGGAACCCCCGCTAAGGCGCCAGACACGCCCCGCCCGCCCTCGGCGACGTGTGGCGAGGGGGGCATGGCGGGGTGGATCTGCTTCATTGATGCGCTCATACGGTCACCGGCAGTCTTGCGGCGGTGCCGTCGACCAGGTCGAGGGCCTCGGCGGCGCTCATCGCGGCGCCGACGAAGATCGGCGTTTCCTTTTCGGTGTAGGCGCTCGATTCGGTCTCGCGCAGCTCGGCGACGAGGGCGAGGAATCGCCGGGGATCGGGGGCTTCGAAGGCGACGACGAATTCGTTGTCGTCGATGCCGAAGCTGTATCCGGTGTGGATACGGACGTCGGGGTACTTGTGGCCGGTCGCGAAGTGCGCACCCATGATCCGGGTGCGCTCCTGGAGGGGGAGGGCGTACCACGACCGCTTCTTCGTCATCGGGTAGATCACCACATACGGCAGGTCGCCCACCGGGCCGGCAGTGCCGCGGCCGTGCTCTTGCGCCGCGTGCTCGTGCTCGCCGAGGTATTGGCTCTTCCGCCGCGCGGCGAAGTAGCCGTAGGGGCGCGTGCTGTAGGTCCACAGCCGGGTCGCGGCGAGGCGGGACTCGGCGGTGCGCAGGGCCTCGGCGTCGTCGCCGACGAGCCAGAGGAGCAGGTCGGCGTCGGAGCGCGTGCCGACCAGCGAGTAGGCGTGCGTGGCCACGCCGCAGTCGGCGAGGGCCGCGGCGAATTCCTGCTTCTGCGCGGCGCGCTCGCCCGGGTCGAGGCGGCGCCACTCCGGCGTGACGGCGAGGGTGAGGAAGCGGTAGAGCTCGTTCATCGGGCGATCTCCTCGAGGCTGTCGTGGGCGGCGGCGATGATGGCGTCGATCGTGTCTTCGTCGTGCGCGAGGGAGAGGAAGAGGCATTCGAACTGCGAGGGAGGGAGCAGCACGCCCCGCCGGAGCATCGCGCCGTGGAACGCGGCGAACCCGGCGCGGTCGGAGCGGTCGGCGTCCTCTTGGTCCCGGACCGGCGCGTCGTTGAAGAAGAGGGTGAGCAACGACCCGGCGCGCTGGACCCGCGCGACCGTGCCGGCGGATCGGATCGCCTCCTCCAGGCCGCGCTCCAGGCGCGCGCCGGCATGTTCGAGGCGCGCGTACGCGCCGTCGTCCAGCGCGGCGAGGGTCGCGAGGCCGGCGGCCATCGCGAGCGGGTTCCCGGAGAGCGTGCCGGCCTGGTACATCGGGCCGAGCGGGGCGACGTGCCGAAGATGCTCGGCGGCCCCGCCGTACGCGCCGACCGGAAGGCCGCCGCCGATGATCTTTCCAAAGCATGTGAGGTCGGGCCGGACCCGGGCGAGCGACTGCGCGCCGCCGCGGGCGAGACGGAAGCCGGTGATCACCTCGTCGAAGATGAGCAGCGCGCCGGTGCGGTCGGCCACCGCGCGCAGCCCCGCCAGGAAGCCCGGTGCCGGCGGCACGCAGCCCATGTTCCCGGCGTACGGCTCGACGATGATCGCCGCCAGGGGCACCGCGGTGGCGACGGCATCGACCGCGGCGAGATCGTTGTACCCGACGGTGCGCGTGTCCTGGGCCGTGGCCCGGGTGACGCCGGCCGAGTCGGGGAGCCCGAGCGTCGCGATGCCCGAGCCGGCCTTCGCCAGGAGCGCGTCGGCGTGGCCGTGGTAGCAGCCGGCGAACTTCAGCACGGCGTCCCGACCGGTGATCGCGCGGGCCAGGCGCAGCGCGCTCATCCCGGCCTCGGTGCCCGAGGAGGTGAAGCGCAGCATCTCGACGCTCGGCACCGCGGCGACGATCGTCTCCGCCAGTGTGACCTCGAGCGGCGTCGGTGCGCCGTAGGACGTGCCCTGCGCGGCCTGCGCGACGATCGCCGCCACGACCGCGGGATGAGCGTGCCCGAGGATGAGCGGGCCCCACGAGCAGACGAGGTCGATGAATACGCGTCCGTCGGCGTCGGTCACCAGCGCGCCGGCGCCGGACACGATGAACGGGGGGCTGCCGCCGACCGCGCGATAGGCGCGGACCGGGCTCGAGACGCCGCCGGGCATGACCGCCTCCGCCCGGGCGAGGAGCGCCGCGTTGCCGCCCGCCGTCTTCGCCCTGCCCGATGCTCGGCTGGCGCTCGGCGTGGTCGCGCTCAGCGCCGCTCCTCCGCGAGCCAGGCCGCGGCGTCGAGCGCGAAGTAGGTGATGATGACGTCGGCGCCGGCGCGCGCGATCCCGACGAGCGACTCGGTGGCCGCGCGGCGGAGGTCGATCCAGCCGCGCTCGGCGGCGGCGTGGAGCGCGGCGTATTCGCCGCTCACCTGGTACGCGGCGAGTGGCACGTCGAACGACCGTCGCGCGTTCGCCAGGACGTCGAGGTATGGTCCGGCCGGCTTCACCATGAGCAGGTCGGCGCCCTCGTCCAGATCGGCCCGGAGCTCGGCCTGGGCCTCGCGGCCATTGGCCGGCGGGAGCTGGTAGCCGCTGCGATCGCCGAACTGCGGCGCGCAGTCGGCCGCTTCGCGGAACGGGCCGTAGAACGCCGACGCGAACTTCGCTCCGTACGAGAGGATCGCGGTCTCCGGGTGTCCGTCCCGATCGAGGGCCGCGCGGATCGCGGCGACCCGTCCGTCCATCATGTCCGACGGAGCGACGATGTCGGCGCCCGCGGCGGCGTACGCGACCGCCGCGTCGGCGAGGCGGGGGAGGCTCGCGTCGTTGTCCAGGCGCCCGGCGTCGTCGAAGACGCCGCAGTGCCCGTGGGTCGTGTACTCGCACAGGCACACGTCGGCGATGAGCACCAGATCCGGGGCCGCCGCGCGCATGGCGCGGAGCGCTCCGGGGACGGGACCGAGCGGATCCGCGGCGGCGCGGCCCTCGGCATCCTTTTCCTCCGGGAGGCCGAACAGGAGGACTCCGCCCAGGCCGGCGGCGGCGGCACGCTCGGCGATCATGGCGGCGTCACGCACCGGATGGCGCGACTGTCCGGGCATCGAGCCGATCGGGGTCGCGGTGGCCGCGGTCGCGTCGATGAACACCGGAAGGACGAGCATCGCCGGGTCCAGCCGGGTCTCGGACAGCAGACCGCGCAGCCCGCCGGTCCGGCGGAGCCGGTGGAACCGGCGGAACGGCGCGTCGGATCGTCCGCGGACGCTAGGGGCGAGCGGCATGGATCACCTCCACCAGATCGCCGATGACATTCGCGACCGCGCCGGCCGTCGGTGCGTCGGCCGCCCGGGCGCGGAGGCCGAGCTGCGTCGCGTGCCGCGCGGTGGTCGGGCCGAACGCGACGAAGAGCAGCCGCGACAGCGCGGGGACCCCGAGCGCCGCGACGAGGGCGTCCACCGCGGTCGGTGAGGCGATGACCGCGGCGTCGATCTCACCGGACTCGAGGGCGGCGGCGACCCGTGCGGTGTCCCCGTTCGCCGCCGGCACGGTGCGGTACGCCGTGAGCTCGCGGACCGCCGCCCCCCGGCGTCGGAGGACCGCGGGAAGATCGCCGAGGGCGCGGTCGGATCGGGCGAGGACGACGGTCCCTGCCGGAAGCGCCAGCACCTCGCCGAGCTCGGCACCGGTCGCGGCGGCAAGCGTGCGCGGAGCGAGGCCGCGGTCCGCGAGGACGGCTGCGGTCGCCGCGCCGAACGCGACGACCGGCGCGGCACAGCCGTGGCCGGCGAGCGCGCTGGCGATCGCGCGTGCGCCGGCGCGGCTCGTCACCACCAGGACATCGTCCGGCGTGAGCGCGGCGAGCGCGCCGACGAGCGCCCGATCGTCCTCGAGGGCCGCGGTGCGCACGCAGGGGAGCGCGAAGACGCGGTGCCCGCGACGGCCGAGGATGTCCGCGAGGGCCCGGTCGTCCTCGGGCGCTCGGGTGAGCAGGACGCCCACGCCCGCGAAACCAGGGGAGCCCGGATCACGCAGAGACATGAGCGCCCCGCAGCGCGTTCGCTGCCGTGCCGGCCACCGCAAGGGGCTCGGTCCCTTCGGCGTGGGTGCGGCGCAAGCCATCGTCGAACAGGGCCGCGTCCAGGATCACCCGGCCGCCATCGCACCGCGCGTACGTTCCCAGGGCGAGCGCGCAGGATGCGCCGAGCGCGGCGAGGAGGGCGCGCTCCGCCGTGACCGCGGCCCGCGTTGGCGGATCGTCGAGCCGCGCGAGCCGCGCGCGGAGTGCGGTGTCGGTGGCGCGGCATTGGACCGCGAGCGCGCCCTGGCCCGGTGCGGGCGGGCAGCTCACCAGGTCGAGCGCTTCCTCCGGGGCGAAGCCGACGCCGAGACGCAGGAGTCCCGCCGCGGCCAGGATCGTCGCGTCGTACTCGCCGGACAGCACCTTGCGCAGACGTGTGTCCACGTTGCCGCGGATCGCGCGGGTCGTCACGTCGGGCCGGACCGCCCGCAGGAAGGCGTCGCGGCGCGGGCTCGAGGTACCGATGACCGCGCCCGCCCGCAGGGAGGCGAGACCTCCCCGGGTCGCGGTGATGAGCACGTCGCGCGGGTCGGCGCGCGGGGGGATCGCCGCGATGCAAAGATCGCCGCGGTCGGCGGTGGGGAGGTCCTTGAGCGAGTGGACCGCGAGATCGATCTCCCCCCGGCGGAGCGCCTCCTCGATCGCGGTGACGAACACGCCGTCTCCCAGCTCGGACAGCGGTGCGGCGCTCGTGTCGCCGGTGGTCTTGATGATCCGGAGGGCCACGTCGCTGCCGAGGGCGGCGGCCACGATGCGCGATTGCGCGAGCGCGAGCGCGCTCCCGCGCGTGCCGAGGACGATGGTCATCGCGGCCGCACCGCGGTCCCGGAAAGCCCGAAGAGCTCCCGCGCGACGCGCTCGCGATCCGGGTCCGCCTTGAGCGCCAGCGTCGGCTGATGCAGCAGCGCGTTCGTCAGGCCGCTCGCGAGCGCTTCGACGACGCGCCGGTCCCGCTCGGGCAGATGGCCGAGGCGGGCGAGCGCCCGCTCCAGCTGCGCCGCTCGCAGCCGCTCGGCCTGCTCGCGCAGCTCGCCGATGGTCCGCGCCGCGTCGCGCTCCCGACGCTCCGCGGCGAAGGCGCGCGCGGCATCGTCGCAGCGGATCGCGATCGCCTCGAGCCGCTCGGCCGGAAGGTCGCCCGTCTCGGCCAGGTCATCGACGCTGCGGTACACCAGGCCGGGGAGGGTGCGGGCATCTTCGGCCACACTTCGGGGGACCGCAAGGTCCACCAGGACGAGCGGCCGCCGCGCCGCCCGTGCGCTGAGCGCGTCCGCGGTCAGCACGGCGCCGCGGGTATCGGCGGCCGAGATGATCGCATCCGCGGCGCCGATCGCCGGTCCGAGGGCGTCGAATGGGACCGTCCGCCCGCCGCAGGCCGCGGCGATCGACGCGGCCCGCTCCGGATCGCGGTTCGCGACGAGCAGCGTCCCGATCCGCGTCCCCAGCGCCCGCGCGGCGAGCTTGCCGATCTCCCCGGCGCCCACGACCAGGACCGTCGCGCGCGCCGGGTCGCCGAGGTGAGCGAGGGCCTCGTCCACCGCGAGCGAACCGACCGACCGCCGCTCGCCGCCGCTGGGCAAGGTCGCCCGTACGTCGCGGGCGACCGCGAGGGCGCGCTCGAGGACCCGGGCGAGCAGGGGATGGACCGGACCCTGCGCGCGCGCCGCGTCATACGCCGCCCGCACCTGGCCGGCGATCTGCGCTTCGCCGCGGACCGCCGAGTCCAGTCCGCAGGTCATCCCGAAGAGGTGCGCGACCGCGGCACTCCCTTCGCGGAGCTCGAGGGATGCAAGATCCTCGGGGCTCAGGCCGGTGCGCTCACCGACGAAGGCACGCGGATCGCCACCGTCCGGGGGCACGAGGTAGAGCTCGACCCGGTGGCACGTCGCGAGGACGACGCAATCCGGACCGGCCGCGGCGGTCGCGGCGGCAGCGATCCGCTCGCGCGCGTCGAGGGCCGCGGCGCGCTGGTGCAGGTGGAGCAGGGCGAGTCGCTGGCCGGCCGCATCCATCGCCGCTGACGCTCCGTCGCGCGAGGGATGAACGCAAGGGCGCTACCGAGATTTGCCGAAGTTCGTCTGCAGGCGGACCGCGGTCAGTGCCTCAGCGCGACGCGGATCGGACCCACGGGCGCCGGCGGAGGCCCGCCCGCAGCTCCTCGGTCCAGAGCGACTCATGGATCTTGATCGCGGCCTGCGCGCCCTCGGACGCCGCCACAACGATCTTCTGCTCGCCGTGCGAAGCGTCTCCAGCGACGTACAGACCGGGCACGCTGGTCGTCTCATGCTCGCTGGTCAGGACTGCGCCCTCCGCGTTGAAGTCGCAGCCCGCCCGCCGGGCGAGGGAGGACCGCTGGCTCTGGCCGGTCGCGAAGAAAAGCGCGGACCGCGGCAGGTCGTTGCCGCTCGTGAATACGATCCGCTCCAGGCGGCCGCCCCGGCCGACGAGACGCCGGATCGAGGCGGTGCGCACCGCGACGCCATGGCGCGCACAGCGCGCGCGCTCGCGCGGGCCGAGCGGGACGCCGTCGGTGAGCAGCACGACGTCGTCGCTCCAGGCCCGCAGCGTGAGCGCCGCGTCGACCCCGCCGCGGCCGCGGCCATACTGCGCGAGCGGCCGGCCGGCGTGCTCGAACGCGTCGCAGTATGGGCAGTGATGCACGCTCGTGCCGTAGAGCGGCACCAGCCCGGCGATCTCGGGCACATGGTCGATGATCCCCGTCGCGAGCAGCACCCGCCGCGCGGCGATCGCCGTCCCGTCGGCGCAGCCGACCTGAAAGGCGCCGCGCGTGCCCTCGAGCCGGACCGCGGTCCCGGCCCGCAGGGTCACCGTGGGGTAGGCCCGCAGCTCGGATCGGGCTCGGCGAAGCAGCGCGGCGGGCGAGGCGCCATCGCGGGTGAACAGGCCGTGCGAAGCGCGCGCGGCGCGGTTACGCGGGACGCCGCTGTCGATGACGATCACGCGCCGCCGGCAGCGGCCGAGGAGCAGCGCGGCGGAGAGCCCGGCCGGCCCGCCGCCGACGATCACCGCGTCGTAGGACTCGGATCGCGGCCCGTCCGAGCCGCCGCTCACGGGGCGGTCCCGGCGGCGAGGGCCTGGAGGTAGCGGACCACCTGCCAGCGCTCGGTCTCGGAAAGCTGCGTCTTCCACGGTGGCATGCCGGTCCCGGGCACGCCCTCGCCGATCCAGTACTCGATCTCCCCCGGGGCGTGCAGTGGCACGTGGACTTGGAGATTCACCGGCCGGGGGATGAGCGTGAGCGCGGCCGGGCCGTCGCCCTTGCCCTGCGCGCCATGACAGACGGCGCAGCGTGCCTGGAAGATCGCCTTCCCCTGGAGCCGGGTGTCGGTCGTGTCCGGCGTGGGGTCCTGCGCAAAGCGCGCGGTGAACGGGACCGGCGGCGTCGGGATGTTCGGTGCCACGGTGTAGCCGAGCGCGAGCGCGATCGCCGCGACCGCCGCCATCGCGCCGCCGGCGATGGCCGGGCGGCGCCACGTGCCGCCGCGCCGCCACTGGCGCAGCGCCAGGAGCGCGAAGATCAGGATCCCGATCGCCAAGGCGATGGCCATCTGTTCGAAGCCCTGACGGGAGATCGTCACTTCGGCTCATCCGCCGCCGGCTCGGACGGTGCGTCCGCCGTCTCCGGCGCGGCGGTGCCGGACCGGTTCGCAGCGTTCTCGCGCTTGCTCTTCCGGTCGGCCCACTTGTACAGCCCGATGAACATCACCACCGGCAGGACGATCTCGATGAGGAGCTCATCGGCGACGCCCCCGTGCAGGAGCAGGACCATCACGGCGTCACCGTGAATTCGTAGCTCGCCTGGCCTTCGCCGCCGATGTCGATCGTCAGCCTCCACGGACCGGCGTAGAGCGCGTCGACGGCGAGCGTGTACCGCCCGACCGACGCCGGGCTGGCGGTGAGCGGGAACCGTGGCGGCCCCTTCCGCTCGCCGACAAGGGCGCCGGTGACGGTCTTCCCGGACACCGGGTCGCCGCTCCGGTCCACGACGACGATGGTGAACGTGATCGGCGCGCCGGCCTGCGGCGCTGCCGGATCGGGGAACACGACGAGCTGATAGGGCCCCGCGGTGAGCGCGGCCGCGGTGGCGGTCCCGCCCTGGTCGATCGGGACGGCGAAGATCGTGCTCACGTCCTCCTGTCCGGCCCGGCGGACGATCGCCTGGACCTTCCAGGTGCCGTACATCGCGGTGACGCTGCCATCGGCGACGTACTCGCCCGGCGCGCGCTGGGTCGTGACCAGCTCGGTCTCGCCCATGTCGTGCTCGACCATTCTGAACCGCAGGACGACCTTCTCCGGATCGGTGAGCGGCCGCAGCCCGTCGTGGATGCGCAGCACGTAGCGGTTCCGGCCGGGGAGGGCGGTGGGGAGGACGAGCTCGAGCCGCAGCCCGGCGACATGGCGTGTCTCGTCGAAGGCCGCGCCGGTGTTCTGGGCGGGCGGCGGGACGGCGGTGAGCACTCCCGCGGCGGCGATCACGACCACCAGGAGCGCGGTCTCGACGGTCGTGCCTCGGACGAGCGCGCGCCGGTCGCCGCGTGGGCCCGCGCGGAGCAGGTGGAACGCGCCGAAGGCGAGCGTCAGGCCGAGCAGGACGATCTTCACCAGCAGCGCGATCCCGTACGGCGTCTCGACGAGATCCTGGAGCAGCACGAGTCGGGAGAACGCCTGGAGCGTACCGGTCACGATCAGCAGCCCGACCGACACGAGCGCGACAAGCGAGAAGCGGCGCACCGTGCGGGCGAGGACGGCCGGCGCGAGGTCGGGGGCCCCGAGGAGGACGATCCAGAGGAGTGCCACGATCCCGCCGGTCCAGGCCGAGATGGCGAGGACGTGCACGTAGTCGAGGACGATGCCCGTTGGTCGGCCGATCGCTGCCGCGTGCGAGACCAGGGTCGCCGTCATCGCGGCGGCGATGGCCGCGGCACCGGTGACCTCGCGCCGGATCGCCAGCGCCGGCCGGGTCGCGAGGGCCAGTCCAGCGATCGCCGCTCCGCTGGCCGCCCGCAGCCCGAGGAGCAAGCCGAGGCGCGGCGGGATCCGCCCGCCCTGGTCGAGCAGCAGGGCCGCCGACCCGACGACGACGAGGCCACCCGCAAGCAGCAGGAGCGCGCGCTCGCGACGGCGCTCGCCGGCGGCCTCGGGTCCCCGCACGACGAGGACGAAGAGCACCGTGCCCAGGCCGAGTGCGATGCCGGCGTAGGACAGCAGCCGGCCGGCCAGTTCCAGCGGCGACGGCGGCGGCGAGGCGTCGGGGACGTCGGCGAGGGCCGGGAGCGGCCCGTTCCCCACGGCGAAGGCGAAGGTGCCCTTCGTCTCGTGGCCGTCGACCGCCGACCGCGCGGTCCAGGCCACGGTGTATCCACCATCGCCGACCGGCTTCATCCCGACGCGCAGCCCGTTCGGCTCGCCGGACAGCGCGGTGTCGGCGGTGTCGACTCGCGCGCCGTTCTGATCAAGGACCGTGAGCGCGCTTCCGCGCGGATCGGGCGGCTCGCTGAAGGCCACCCGGATCTCGGTCGGCGCCTTCACCAGACGCGCGTCAGCCGCGGGGTTGCTCCGCACGTAATTCGCGTGCGCATCCGTGGCGACGGTGCCCGCCGCGATCCCCGCGAGGGCGAGGATCGCGGCGAGCAGGCCACGCCTCATCGGCGGCGCCGCGACAGCGCGAGCGGGACCGCGATCGCGATGGCGATCGCGACGGCGACGCCGGCGATCGCCAGGAGACGCAGCTGATCGATGTCGGATCGCAGGTCGGAAAGGGTGCGGCCGAGGTCGCTGCCCCCCGGCACCTTCTCCGGGTACTGGAGCGCGCCCGGCCCGGTGACGTCGTTGAACCGGCTCGGACCGGACTCGAACTTCTCATCGATGTCCTGGGTACCGATCTTTCCGGTGAGGTGGAAGATGTAGCTCCCCGGCTTGGTCGGGATGAATTGGCCGGCGTACACGCCGGGCTGGCCGAAGCGCGGCGTCAGCGTGAGCGGCAACGCGGCGAGGCCGCCGAAGCTCACCTCGGCCTTCAGCGTCTTCTCCAGACCCTCCACCGGCTTGTCGTCGCGCGTGTCGGTGACCTCGAGGTACAGGGCGTTCGGCTGGCCGGCGTAGGCCGGCTCGGTCGCGAACCCCACGTCGAGGCGGTAAGGACCCACGGTGCGATCTTCGTGGGCCGACGCGGGGGCCGCAACGGCGGCGAGCGCGGCGGCGATGACGGCAAGCGCCGCCAGCACGCGGATGCTGCGGGACATCTGGACCCTCCTTTGGACGGATTCGCTGGGGCTAGGCGGGGAGGAGGGCCCCCGCTCGCGGCGGTGCGAGGATGAGCGCGGCGCTCCAGATCCGATGAGCGAGCGCCGGGACCGCGAACGTCGCGACAAGCCGCCGAGCGGGGCGGGGAAGGCGCGGCGCGATCGCGATGAGCATGGCGAAAGTCAGGGCCGCCGCGGCGCCGTCGGCGGGGAGGTCAAGCGACCAGTGCGGCCCAGCGGCCGATGCGGTCAGGGCGCGGAGCCGGACCAGGAACAGCGGGTAGCGATATGCCGCGAGAAGGTGGTCGTGCGCCAGGGGGGGCCCTGGGGGATGGGCGTGTGGCGTGACGGCCAGGCCCGCCCCAGCAAGCGCCCCGCTGGCCGCGGCCAGAGCGAGGACGAACGCGAGGGCCGCCCGACGGGCGGTCGAGATGATCATCAACACTCATTCTGGGGTACGACGGGGCGGTGCCCCTGGATGTCCCCGGTGACGCCGGGCCGTGCCGGGCCGCGACACCCCCGGCCATCGCAGTGACCCGCGGTCCTCGGTAGGCTTTGCCCGTGGATCTCGGCGCGCTTGGCCTGCTCCTCGGGATCGTCGCGCTCGGGTTCCGGCACGGTATCGATTGGGACCACATCGCCGCGATCACCGACATCACCAGCACCACGACCGCGTCGCACGCGGACCCTGACGTCCGCCCGGCCGCCCCGATGCCGGCGCACGGGCACGAGGACCCGCCGGGCCTTCCCCATGCGCATTCGCATGAGCACGCTCCCGCGCTTCACGTGCTGTCCGAATCGCGATTCGCGCACGAGCAGCGTCATGCCATCGCGCTCGGCACGCTCTACGCGCTCGGACACGCCCTCGTCGTGCTGGTCCTCGGGATCGCCGCCCTGCTCGTCGGAGCGGTGCTCCCGGCCTGGGTCGATCCCATTCTGGAGCGCGTCGTCGGGGTCACCCTGGTGCTCCTTGGATCGTGGGTGCTGATCTCGCTCGTGCAGTACTTCCGGGGCAAGGGCGAGTTCCGGATGCGCAGCCGCTGGATGCTGGTGTTCGACGCCGCGCGGTTCGCCTGGGACAAGCTCCAGGCGCGCATCCACGGGCACGAGCACCACGCGCCGATGGCCCACGGCTCGCAGTACGGTCCGCGCACCGCGTTCGGGGTGGGGATGATCCACGGCGTCGGCGCGGAGACCGGATCGCAGGCGCTGCTCCTGGCCGGCGTCGCCGGAGTGTCCGGTGCGCAGGGGATCACGATCCTCCTCGCCTTCATCGCCGGGCTCCTCGTCTCGAACAGCCTGGTCGCGGTGGTGAGCGCCACCGGATTCCTCGGTGCGCAGCGGTTGCGCACGGTCTACCTGGTGGTCGGCGCGATCGCCGGGCTCTCGAGCCTGGCGATCGGCCTCATCTTCATCGCCGGCGCGGGGACCCAGCTCCCCGATCTCCAGCAGCTAGTGTTCGGCGCTCGTCCCTGACGATCTGATGCTGAGTACCCGGGTCACGTTTCCGACGGTGAGACAGCCGGTCGTCCTCTTACTTCCACCAGCGTCCGGGACTGCAAGGCGACCCCTGTCTGGACCCGGTCCACCCATATTTTGAGATCGACTTCGCGGCTGCCTCGGGAATGTAACCAAGAATCTCAACGGTCCGAACCGTCAGCTAACTCCATATCAGGTGTGCCTGTTGAATCGTCAGCCGACGATCAGGCCCGAGCGGGCGTCTCCTTGAGCGACGCCAGCCGATAACGCACCTCGCGAAGCTCGATGTCGCCTCGGCGCTCGGTCTTCACCGCCCCGTCGGCGACCCAACCCGCGATTTGGTAGAAGCGGCGTGCCCGACCGTTCGTGTCCAGGACCCAGAGCGTTCCAGCGGTGAAGCCCGCGTCGGTCAGGCCCCGCACCGCGGCGGTGAAGAGCGCTCGTCCGTACCCGCGATCCCAGGAGCTCGGATCGACGTAGATCGCGTACACCTCGCCGACTCGTGGATCGAGTGGCTCGTCACCCGAAGGACCGAAGGTCACGAAGCCGAACACTCGATCGCCATCCTGCGCCACGAGTTGGACCCACCGACGAAACGCGGCATCGGCGATGAACCCCTTCCACCTTGAGGTTCGTTGGTCGAGCTCCGTGTCCAGACCATCAAGGTAGGTTGCGGGGAGCTGGCTACGGTAGGCGACCTGCCAGGTCCGGATATGCACACGCGCGATCGCTGCCGCATCGCGTGGCTCGGCGGGGCGAATGGACATCGACGGATCTGTCACAGCAGAAGGTTACGTCCCGGGTTGCCTGTGCATTCGCTTCGCGCTGTGACCGCGTCAGCCGATTCACAATCAGCCGCGTCGGAATCAACGTCAGACCTACTCGAGCAGCGCGCGCCAGGCCGGCAGCGCGGCGGCGACCGTGGACCAGGCCGGCGGTGCGCCCGAGATCACGACGTTGCTCGACCTGTAGTGGTTCTCCGCCTCGGACAGCTGGTCGTCGAACCGCCGCTTGAGATCGGGGTGCGTGGCGAGCGCCGGGACATTGCTGAGCTTGATGGGCAGCATCGGCTTGATCTCGTGCTCGAGCTGGGGCCGGGTGAGCACATGCGCACGGAAGAAGTACAGGTCGTAGGCGTCGCCACCAAAGCCGCGATCGAGGAACGCCCGCAGCTTCTCGGCGGCGCGCTCGACCCGGTGCATGACCCGTAGCTGGACCGGGTCGCGGTTCACCGCCTGGATCGTCAGCTGCTCGCCTGCCGGCCGGATCGGGGACTCGCTCCAGTTGATCTCGATCCGCAGGTCGACCTGGTTCCCCGATATGGCAAGGCAGCGCAGGCTCTTGGTCAACAACCGCGTGCGCTGCTCCACGAGCTCGTACCGCTGGACGTAGCCGTGCCTGCCGCCGACGCGGTGGGCCTCGAGCACATCCTCGACCCAGCCCTTCTCGATCGTCTGCCGGGCGATCGCGGTGGCATCGAGGTCTCGGGAGAAGCGGGGGCTCTGATGCCCCATCTGGAGGACCGCACCTCCCTTGAAGAGCACCGAGCGGCCGATGCGCGGATCGGACGTCAGGTCCGTGGCGAGCTGGGCAAGGACCTGGGCTCGGTCGTAGTCGTCCTGTTTGATCCGCAGCGTGATCGGGTTGGCCCGATGCCGCTGTCGCTCGGTGAAAGTAGGCGCCTTACGTCGGGGTGGCACTGATGGGCACGTCGGCCGCTGCTTGCATCCGCGCTGGCGCCGTGGGGGTGCGCAGCCGCCACCGTGGGACCGCGTGGGTGGCGGGCTGATCCCCAGGCCCGCTGAAGCTCGAGTACGCGTGCGAGCTGCGCGCGCGGTCGAGCAACGCCAGATCGGTCGTGCCGGTCGCGAGCTCGAGCAGCAGCCCCAGACGGCGCGCGACCACGAGCGAACCGTCGGCGAGTGCGCGCCGACGCAGCGCGGACGGAGTGAGGATCCTGGTCGCAAGACCGTGGGCCAGGATGGTGAGCAGCTCGGCCGGCGAGGCGGCGAGGGGAGGGGACGAGAGCGCGTCGATCAAAGCCTGAGCCGGCGTGGCGACGCGGACCGTCCGGTCGCCGATCTTGGCCCGTTTCGACTCCATGCGGGTAAGAGCCCGCGGTCGCGCGAGGAACACGACGGTCTGCGGGCCGAAGGCGATCGAGCTGTGGCGCGTCTTGCTGACGACGCCAATGCGCCGCGGGGTCTGGTCGGTCAGGTTCCAGAAGGCGAGCGCGGCGTGGAACGAGACGACGCTGCCGGGTTCCACGATCTCGCCGACGGCGAAGGGGGAGAGCCGGAGCCGGCCCTGGGCATCGGGCACAGCGTACATGTCCCGCCGGAGCCGGGCGACGCGGTTCTGCCCGACGAGCCTGCGCAGCACCCAGGCCGGGAGGTCGGGATGCTCGACGATCGGGCCCTGGGTGATCATCCAAGCCGCCGCCTGCTCCACCTTGGGAAACGCCACGGCTCCTACTTTGAGCAAGGTATTAAGCGACATAGCAATATCCTGTGCTAACTAGGACCACCGGTCAACCATGGCACTGGCGATCTGGATCCTGGTTCGCCGACGGCCCGTACGGCGCCCGCCTGACTGGCACGCACCGGGGGCCGCTCGAAGCGGCCGGACGGGTACCCTCGTCCTGCACATGCGGCTCATCGTGCTCCTTCTGCTTTCCGTCGTGCTGCTCTCGGGCTGCACCGATCTGTACACCGGCCGGACCGGCACGGTCGTCGATGCGCACGTCGTCCGGGTGGTCGAGCAGGGGACCCGCGCGGCCGGCGCGCCGGGCCTGCCCGGACAGCCGTTCCAGAGGCTCGAGATCCAGCTCGATGGGGGTCTGTACCGCGGGGATGTGGTCACGCTGGAATGGGGCGGCCGCAACGCCCTGAACGCGCAGGGCCTGCTGGCGCCCGGCGACGCGGTGCTGGTGTCCCAGCGCCGGGACGGGGACGTCCGGCAATACGCCATCGAGGAGATCGTCCGCTTGCCCTCGCTCCTGCCGGTGGCGGCGCTCCTGCTGGTCCTCCTCCTGCTCGTCGCCCGCTGGCGGGGGCTCGCCGCACTCGTGGGCCTCGCGATGAGCGTCGCGGTGTTCCTGCTCGCGATCGTCCCGGCGGTCCAGCGCGGCGAGGATCCGCTCATCTCGACGCTCATCGGGTCGCTCGCGGTCGTCGGGGTCGCGGTGTTCGTGGTCCACGGCCCAAACCGCAAGAGCCTCGCGGCGCTCGTCGGCACCGCGGTCTCGCTCGGGGCGGTCCTCGTCCTCTCGGCCGGCACCCTGGTCCTTGCCCACATCACCGGGCTCGGCTCGGAGGAGGCGGTGTTCCTGGCGGTCGGCTCGGGCGGCACGATCGACCTGCACCGGCTCGTCCTCGCCGGCATCGTCGTGGGTTCGCTCGGCGCCTTGGTCGACATGGGCATCGGCCAGGCCTCGGCCACGATGGAGCTCGCCGCCGCCGACCCCGACTTCGGGGGCCGTCGCCTCTATGCAAGCGCGCTGAACGTCGGGCGCGACCACATCGGATCGCTCGTGAACACCCTCGCCCTGGCGTACTTCGGGGGCGCGCTCCCATCCATTGTGCTGCTCTCCCTCGGGAACGCGCCGCTCATCTTGGCCCTCAACGGCGAGACGATCGCCGGCTCGCTGATCGCGATCCTCGTCGCCAGCGTGGGGCTGGTCCTCTCGGTCCCCGTGACCACCGCGGTCGCGGTCGCCCTCGCCCCGCGACGGGGATAGCCACTGCGTACGGCAGTCTTGGCATCGGAAGTGCGAACGAGGTGCCCGATGAGCGAGACGACGCCGGACCACGCCGCCGCTGACCGGATCACCGAGATCGAGCGCGAGCGAAACCCACTGAAGCGGGCGGGGAAGGTGCTCGGGCCCGGCCTCATCACCGGCGCGTCCGACGACGACCCGAGCGGCATCGGCACCTATGCGGTCGCCGGAGCGACCCTCGGACTTACGACCCTCTGGACCGCCCTCCTGAGCTTCCCGCTCATGGCCGGTGTCCAGAACATCTGCGCCCGGATCGGGCTGGTCTCCGGCGTCGGCCTGGCCCGGGTGATCAAGGACCGCTATCCGCGCTGGATCCTCTACCCGGCCGTTCTCGCGCTCTTCGTCGCGAACACGATCAACGTCGGTGCCGACCTCGGCGCGGTGGCCGACGCGATCGGGCTGCTCGTGGGCGTCCATGCGATCTGGCTGGTCGTCCCGGTGGCGATCGGCATCCTGCTGTTCCAGATCTTCGGGAGCTACCGGATGATCGCGAACGTCTTCAAGTACCTCACCCTCGCGCTTCTTGCCTATGTCGTCGACGCGGTCGTCGTGCGGCCGGATCTCCAAGAGACGTTGCGCGCGGCGGTCATCCCAACGTTCAGTCTCGACCCGACGTACATCGCGACACTCGTCGCGATCCTCGGCACGACGATCTCCCCCTACCTTTTCTTCTGGCAGTCGAGTGAAGAGGTCGAGGAGGAGATCGCCGAGGGCCGGAAGACCGAGGCCGCCCGGAAGGGGGCGAGCCCCGCCGAGCTGCGCTACGCGACGATCGACGTGAACATCGGGATGGGCGCCAGCAACATCGTGATGTTCTTCATCATCCTCGCCACGGCGCTCACGCTGTTCAAGCAGGGAAAGACGGACATCAAGAGCGCCGCCGACGCCGCCGAGGCGCTGCGCCCGATCGCCGGCGACTTCGCCGGATTGCTCTTCGCCGGTGGGATGATCGGTGCCGGGCTCCTCGCCATCCCGATCCTCAGCGGCTCAGCGGCGTACGCGGTCTCGGAGGCCTTCGGCTGGCGCGCCGGCCTTGAGGAGCGCTGGGACCGAGCGAAGCCCTTCTATGGGGTGATCATCCTCGCGACCCTCGTCGGCATGGCGATGAACTTCATCGGGATCGACCCGATCGCCGCCCTGTTCTACACCGCCATGCTCAACGGAATCATCGCGCCGCCTCTCCTGGTGCTGGTGATGCTCGTTGCACGCGACCGGAGGGTCATGGGCGACCAAACGATCGGCCCGCTCCTCACGACCCTCGGCTGGATCGCCACGATCGGGATGTTCCTTGCCCTCGCCGGCCTCGCCTACACGACCTTCTTCGCTCCGTCGTAGCCGCCCGGTCGACAGCCGTCCGCGGCGCGCCCGATACTGCGGTCTGATGAGCCGATCGCCCGGGCGTCGCCCGTGACCGCCTTCGTCGTTGTCGCCATGACGTTCCTCTCCACCCTTGGTGGCGGGCTCCTGGCGCTCCGGACGACCAAGCACCTCGGTGCGCTCATCGCCCTTGGCGCCGGCGTCCGGATCGGCGCCGCATTCTTCGATCTCGCTCCGGAGTCGGCGCGCGAGTTCGACTCGCTCGATCAGGCGATGCTTTTCGCCGGCCTCGGCTTCCTCGGCTTCTACGTGCTGGAGCGGCTGACCCTCATCCATGTCGGTCATGAGGCGGGGCACCCGGTCGAGCGTCACGAGCACGTCGGGGCGCTGGGGGCCGGCGGCATGTCGGTCCACAGCTTCCTCGATGGCGTCGCGGTGGGTGCGGCATTCCATGCCAGCACCGAGCTGGGGATCCTCATCGCGATCGTCGTCATCCTGCATGACTTCAGCGACGGCATCGCGACGGTCACCGTGCTCCTCGCGAACGAGGCGTCCCGCGTCACCGCCCTCCGTTGGCTGGTCATCGACGCGCTCGCGCCGGTGCTCGGCGTCATCGTCGCCCTGTTCCTCACCATCGAGGGGCCGGTACTGGGCGCGATCCTCGGCCTGTTCGTCGGCTTCTTCCTCTACGTCGGTGCCGCCGAGCTGCTGCCCGAGGCCCACCGCAAAGAGCGCGGCGGGATCGTCATGGTCGGGACGCTCGCCGGCGCGGCCTTCATCTACACCGTGACCCACCTCATCGGAGGCTCCGTCTAGGCCCGACCGGAGTCACGAAGCGCGCGTCCGACGACGAACGGCGCGGTCGCTCCCTGGACGACCAGCGTGACCAGCACGATCCCGAACGCGATCTGTTGGAGCTGATGGCGCTGGGGGATCTCCTGGGGCAACGAAAGCGCGGCAGCGAGCGCGATCGCCCCGCGTAGCCCCGACCAGAACAGCACAGCGGCCCACCCCGCGGGGATGTCCGGATGACCCGCCGCCCGGCGCAGCGCGAGCGGCAGGTAGATCATCAGCGCGCGGCCCCCGAGCACCGCAGCGACCCCCAGGGCGATCGCGCTCCAGGCCTCGGCCAGCGCACGCACATCGATGGCGAAGCCGATGGCCAGGAGCGTGGCGACAGTGAGGACCAGGGCGATTTTCGACCACGCCCGGTCGAGCTCGCGCACGGCGGCAAGGTCCGATCGTTGGCGCATTCCAGAGCCCAGGACCACCGCGCCGACCACCGTGGCAACGATCCCCGAGAGGTGCAGGGTGTCCGCAAGCAGGTAGGCGCCGTAGGCCAGCGCGACGGTGAGGGCGAAGGCCAGCACGCGATCGGCGACCCTGGCCATCGCCCGATCCGCAACGTGGCCGGCGGCCAGACCCAGCACGACGCTCGCGCCGATGACGATCACGAACCGCAGGATGCCGTCGGCGATCCCCAGACCGCCGCCGGCGGCCTCGAGCGCGAGGGCGAAGAGGACCAGGCCGGTGCCGTCGTTCAGCAGGCTCTCGCCCTCGACGAGGGTCCGCAGCCGGGCGGGCACGCGGAGCCGGGCCAATGTCGCGACGACCGCGACCGGATCGGTCGCGGCGGTGATCGCCCCAAGGACGAACGCGAGCGGGGCGGGCAGACCGGCCAGGGTGGCGAGCACGATCGTCACCGTGGCCGCCGAGATGAGCACGCCGGGGACGGCGAGCGCGATCAGCGGACCGGCGACCGCGCGAAGCTCGTGCCGGTCGAGGGCGAACGCCGCCTCGAACACCAGGCCCGGCACGAGCACCAGGAGGATGAGGTGCGGGGTCACCCCCGGGCGCAGGGCGGGGAACGCGACGGCGGCGACCAGACCGGCGAGGACCACCGCCGTCGGCCAGGCACGACGCATCCGTCCAGCCTATCCAGTCGATGGGGACAGGAGCGCCAGCGCGCGGTCGCTGCGTCCGGCTGACGGGGCGCCCCTTACACTGAAGCGACCATCGCCGCCCCCGCCAAGGAGCCGCGCCATGCCGCAGATCACCTCCGACATGACCATCGCCTCGGTCACCGATCGCTGGCCCGACGCCGCCCGGATCTTCGCCCGCTATGGCCTCGGCTGCGCCTCCTGCGCGATCAGCAAGAGCGAGACGGTGCTCCAGGGCGCGACCG
>DATCNH010000122.1:0-25576 GCA_036565345.1 Candidatus Limnocylindria bacterium
ACCGACCGAGCGATGAGGACCGCCCCACCCCCCGACGCACGCCGTCCGAGTCCTCGCCGTCATCAGAACGACCGAGCAAGAGGCTCCCGACGCACGCCGTCCGCGTCCTGGCCGTCAGCAGGACGACCGAGCAAGAGGACCGGACGCAGCACGATGCGGTGCCCGATGAAAGAGGGGCTACGCCGTCGCGAGACGGGCCGGACCGAGGAGCGCGTCCACCAGAGCGCGGGTGCGCTCGGCGGGGACGCGCTCGCTTGGGGGCGAAGATCGCAGTGGCTGTTCGAGGAACGCCACCGCCGCCGAGATCCCCTCGAGGACCGGGACCGATGCGCTCGCGGCACCGGTCACCGGGCCCCCGGTGACGAGGACCGCGCCATCGACCGGCATACGGATGTAGCCGCCACTCGAGATGTCACTCCGGACCCGTGCGGCATTCTCGCGCGCCTCCTGGGATGGCGATGCCGCGATCCGCCGCAGCACGCCGTGAGGATCGGTGTGATACCAGGCATCCTGGTGGCAGGCGAGGCCGCCGGCGGCTTCGCGCGGCTCGATGACGTGGACGCCGGTCGGTCCCACGACCACGATGCCCGCGTCGCGGTCCACGCCGTCGCGCGGCTCGTAGCCGGCAAGCACCACGAAGCCCTCGGGCAGCGCGGCCCGGAGGGCGCTCGCGGTCCGCGCGGCCTGGCGGTGGGCCCGGCGGAGCCGGAACATGCGGCCGGCCTCACGAAGCGCGAAGAGCGTCGCAGGCGTCGCCAGCAGCGCGGCGGCGACATCGGCGGCCAGCTCGTGGGCCAGCACGATCGTGAATCCGGCGAGGGCGGCCCAGAAGCAGGACGCCCGCAGGTGGCGGCGCCAACGGGGCAGTCGTGCGGGCGCGGTGTCCATAGGGGCATCCTCCATCCCGCTCTCCGCCGGAACAACTAGGACAGAGGTCCCAAAACGCCGCGTGACCGGTATCAGTTCAGTGGATGGCGCGCCGCCCCACGCTCGGGACGTCCGCGGCGCACCGTTCCGCCGAAAGTACCGCCCCTATTGGCCGGGCCGGTCATGGTCTTGGTGCTGCGCCGCGCCGGTACGGCATGATGCGTCGATGTCGCTTCGTTCGGAGATGGCCCAGCAGCCGGCGATCGTTCGGCGGCTCCTCGACGAGGGCTGGCCGGAGGCCCGGTCACTGGTGCGCCCGCTGAGCGGGGTCGACCATCTCACGATCGCCGCCCGCGGCTCTTCGGACAATGCCGCGACCTACGGGAAATACCTGTTCGAGAGCTGTGCCGCGGTCGTCACCGCGCTTGCCGCGCCCTCGCTTGTGACCCGGTACAAGATGCCGCCGAGCTTCGCTCGCGGCGGTGTCATCGGGATCTCACAGTCCGGCGCCGCACCCGACGTGTCGGCGGTGCTCGCCGAAGCGCGTGCCGCCCGGGCGCCGACGATCGCGATCACCAACCGCCCCGGCTCGCTCCTTGCGAGGACGGCCGAGCACACCTTCCTGCTGCGCTGCGGTACGGAGCGTGCGATCGCCGCGACGAAGACGTATACCGCCACCTGCGTTGCCCTCGCACTTCTGGCGGCGAATCTCGCGGAGGCACGCGGGCGCAGTGCCCTATCGCTCGCCGGCCTGCCCGAGGCGGTCGTCGAAGCGGGGGAGCAGGGTGCCGGCGCGGTGCGATTCGCGCGCCGCATTGGAAAGAGCCGGCGCATCATCGTTCTCGGACGCGGCTATGAGTTCGCGACCGCGCTGGAGGGCGCCTTGAAGATCAAGGAGCTCGCCCGGCTGTGGGCCGAGCCATATTCGAGCGCCGACTTCGCGCACGGGCCGATCGCACTCCTCGAGCCCGGGGTGCCGGTGCTGCTGTTCGCGGCGCGCGGCTCGGCGGAGGGCGAGGCCCGGGCCACGGTCCGCACGCTCCACGCGCGCGGGGCGAAGATCTACGCGGTCACGAATGACGTGCGGGTGGCGGAGGCCGCCGACGACGCGGTGCTCCTGGCGGCGCCCCTCTCCGAGGCGCTCACCGCGATCAGCTTCGCCGTCGTGGCGCAGCAGGTCGCGGTCGAGATCGCGATCCGGCACGGGCGCGACCCGGAGCGGCCGTCCGGCCTTTCGAAGGTGACGCGGACCCGCTGACCGCCTTTGCCGCACGCGCCTTCGGCGCGCCGCGCCGCGCCGCTCGGGTCTCGAGGACCCGCTTGGGCTTCTCCGTCGCTGGATCGGCCGAGCCGCGGACCCGAAAGCTCACCTGGAGCTCGTGACCGTATGCCGCGGCGACGCGCGCCAGCGAGCGGAGCGACGGCAGGTAGCGCGGGTCCTCCATCCGGCGGAGCTGGGTCTGTGAGGTCCCGAGGCGCTTCGCGGCCGCGCGCTCGGAGAGCCCGGCGCCGCGGCGGAGCTCGCCCACCGACCGCGCGACCGCGCTGGCGAGCGGGTCTGCGGGCAGCGCGGAGGGCGGTGGGACGGGCTCCTTCTGGGGCTCACGCACCCGGAGATGGTATCGGGCGGCCCCGGCGGCTTGGCAATGGGACGAACGTACTGCGTCGGCCCGCCCGATCGCCACGGTTCCGATCCTCCATGCCGCTGCTGGTGCGGTGCGGGCCGCCCCGAACGCCCGGGATCAGCGGCAGTCGGCGAAGGTCGCGAGCGTGATGCCGCCCTCGCGGAGCGCTGTGGCCGCGCGCGGATCGCAGAGGGTCGCCAGCTCCTCGGCACGATCGGCGGCGTAGGCGGAGGTCGCAGCGAGCTCGGCGTCAGGCTCGCCGGGGTGGCACATGAGCTCCGTGACGCCGTCTTGGATCTCCTCCATGATCGCGACCAAGTGCGCCACGCCGATCCGACCGCCATGTTGGAAGTCCCGGCGGAACGTATCCGGAGTGCGCAGGCCGGCGGCGCGGAGCCGCTCGCGCTGGGTGGGCGACTGCTGCCGCACCGCCGCACCGGTCTTGCGCGCCAGCTCCGTGATCGCCCACTCGAGGGCGGGCTCGTCGTGCAGCCAGTGATGCGAGTCGAGGTGCGACGGCGCTCGGCCGATGAGCTCGTAGGCCCGGTCGTATTGCGCGCGATACTCGACCAGCGCCTCGTCGGCCGCGGCGCGGCCGGTGCCGAGGAACGCCGCGGGGCGCGCCGGGAACGCGCCGTCCGCGTCGACGAGCGACGGGATCCGCGCGGGGTCGGTGATCGGCCGCCCATAGGTCAGGGTAAGGTGCACCCCCACGTCGAGCTCCGCGAGCTCGCGCGCCAGCCGCCCGGCCGCGGCAGTCGCCGGAGCGCTCACCATGAGCGTCGCCGCGGTGACGATGCCGTCGCGGTGGGCGCGGGCGATCCCGGCATTGATGCCGGGCGCGCGGCCGAGGTCGTCGGCGTTCACGATGAGACGCTTCACCGCGCGGACCCGATCAGCTCGGCTCGATCGCGCGGCGCACGCTCCACCCGCAGGCCGCGAGGCGGGCCCGTGCCGCGACCTCGTCCAGGCCGAGCTCGTCCCGGACGATGGCGATCGCGCGAGCCCGGAGCTTGTCGTTCGTGGCGCGCACATCGATCATCAGATCGCCTTTCGTGTGACCGCTCCGGATCATCGCCGCGGTCGACAGCATGTTCAGGACGAGCTTCGTCGCCGTCCCGGCCTTCAGGCGGCTCGAGCCTGCGACGACCTCCGGCCCGACGTCCACGACGATCGGGACATCGGCCGCCCGCGCGAGTGGCGATCCGGTGGCGCAGGTGAGCCCGACCGTCGTGAATCCGTCGGCCCGAGCGGCCGCGAGGGCGCCGAGGACGTACGGCGCGCGACCGCTCGCCGAGATCCCGACGACGACATCGTAGGGGGTCAGGACCGCGCGGAGGTCGGCGCGGCCGCCGTCCGCGGAATCTTCGGCGCCCTCGATTGCCGAGCGGAGCGCACCGTCGCCGCCGGCGATGATGCCGTGGAACGCGTCGGCGGCGACGCCGAAGGTCGGAGGGGCCTCGCTCGCGTCCAGGACCCCGAGCCGGCCGCTCGTCCCTGCGCCGACGTAGCGAACGTGACCGCCCTTCGCGAAGGCCGCGACGACCGCGTCGACCGCCCGTTCGATGTCCGGCAGCGCCTGGCGCACCGCCGCGGCGACGGTGGCGTCCTCGTCGTTCATGAGCTCGAGGATCTCCCGCGTGCCTGCGGTCCCGAGCCTGGCGGCCCGTGGGTTTCGCGCTTCGGTGCGCGGCGCCTCGCTCATCGCGCTCCCCAGGCGAGCGTCGCGGCCAATCGCGCGGCACCCATTGCCGGCTCCTCGGCCACCGGGCCGACCGCGGCGCGCGGCAGCGCCGAGAGCAGCTCCTGGCGCACGCGCTGCTCGAGCGCGGGTACGTTTTCGAATGCGCCGCCGGCGAGATACACCGGTCCGTCGGCGAGGCCGAGCTTCATCGCGACGACGGTCGCCGCGCGCGCGAGCTCGCGTGCCCCACGCTCGACGATGTCCGCAGCGATGGCGTCCCCCTCGCTGTTCGCCTGGGCGACCGCCCGTGTCGCCGCCGCGATCGCCGGGGCCGGATGTGGGCGGCCATAGAGCAGCGGGAGGACGCCCTGCAGATCGTCGACCCCGAGGTCGCGATAGAGGTGGCGGCTGATCGCGGTCGGCCCGCCCCGTCCATCGTAGTCGTGCGACGCCGCCTGCAGGCCCTCCTTCCCGATCCAGAAGGCCGAGCCCTCGTCGCCGATGAGGTGGCCCCAGCCGCCCGAGCGCTCCTCCTCGCCACTCGCATTCCGACCGTAGGCGACCGAGCCGGTCCCGGCGATGAGGACGACCCCGCGCCCGGCGGGGTTGCCGGCGTAGAGCGCGGCCTGGGCGTCGTGGGTCACGTCGACCGGGATGCCCGGGCCCACGATCGCGCGAAGGATCTCGCGACCGCGCTCGCGGTCGGCGGCGCGGTCGCCACCGGCGCACGACAGGACGACCGCGTCGGCTCGGCGTCCGGCGAGGGCTTCGGTGAGCGCCGCGGAGATCGATCCGGCCGGATCGGGCGACGAGAGAAGGTTTCCCGGGCCGCCCGCACCGCGGCCGACGATGCGGCCATCGCGGGTCACCGCGAACGCCCGCGTCTTGGTCCCGCCGGCGTCGATCCCGGCCACGAGCCCACTCACCCCGCCGCCTCCTCGCGCAGCTCTTCGCGTCGTGCTTCGCGCAGTGTGCCGAAGAACGCCTCGCGCTCGAAGAGCACGGCGATGACCAGGCCGGCGACCAGGCCCCAGAACGCGGCCTCGAGGCCGAACGGCGCGAACGGCGAGAACGCGATGATGAGCGTGAAGAACCCGGAGTACGCGAGGCGGCTGGTGAAGACCGCACGTAGGGCGTCGAGGAGCGAGTTCACGATCGCCAGGCCGGCGACACTGGTCACCAGGCTCCGCGGCAGCTCGAACGAGAGCGCCGCGACCGGGACGGCGAGGAACGCCACGGCGATGAATGCGACCGAGGCGATGACACTGGCGATCCAGCGCAGCTCCTTTGGCCCGGCGTCCGGGCCGCCCACGATCGCCGCGCCGACCCGGGCCATGCCCGACGGCGACGCGCCGAAGAGCGCGTTCAACGTGGTGATCGCGCCCACGAGGAAGGTGAGTCGCTCGGTCGGAGGCCGATAGCCCTGCGCGCGGAGGAAGCCGATCGCCTGCACGTTCCCGGTCCCGACGACGAGCATGACGAGCGGGATGACGAGCGTCGCGATCGCCCCCGGATCGAGCTGCGGAGCGGTGAAGCGCGGCCCGGTGAGGACGAGGGGGATGTCGTGCGGCATCCGGCCCAGGGCGATCGTCGCGCCGAGCGCCAGGACCAGGGCCCCGAGGGTCGCGGGAACCCGGTCACGGAAGAGGAGCCGGGTCGCGAAGTATCCGCCGACGGCCGCGCCCGCGATGATCGGATCGGTCCCGAGCTGGACGAACACGTCGGTCGCGATCCGAAGAATGCTGCCGGCGAAGATCGCCATCGCGAGTGGGAACGGCAGGTAGCGGAGCGCGGCTCGTCCGAGGCCGAGGAGACTGCCGGCGGCGATGACGACCCCGGTGACCGCGCTCGCGCCGAGGAGCGCGGCGAATCCATAACGCGCGCCGGCCGAACCGAGGAGCACCGCGGCCGGGATGTTCCATCCGATCGAGTACGGCTCCCGGCGCAGGACGGTCACCGGCAGGGTGAACAGGCCGGCGCTCATCGCGATGGCGAAGACCCAGGCGCTCGTGGTCGCCTGATCGAGGCCGAGGGTCAGGGCGAGGCCGAGGATCACCGGAAGCGAGCCGAAGATCCCGAACGCGGCGAACGCGATGCCCGCTGCGACCGGCGCCTGGTAGCGGCTCACGGCTGGTGCACCGCTCCGGCGGACACCGCGCGCGAGGCGCCGGTGCACCGGGGGAGCGTGTTCGGCTCGCCGCGGAGCCGGTAGCTGCCGAGGATCGCGAACGCCACGGCTTCGCGTGCCTCCACCGGGATGCCGAGGTCTTCGCTGCGGCGCACCGGCAACCCGATGCGGTCGGTGATCCGGGCCAGCAGGGTCGGGTTCAATGCCCCGCCCCCGGCCACGACCAGCTCCCGCCATCGCACCCCGGCTGGCGACTCGCGCTCGAGCCCGAGCGCGATGCCCTCGGCCGCAAGCGCGGTCGCCGTGGCGAGGGCGTCGTCGAGCGAGCCGCCCGCTCCGCGCACGTCTCCGAGGAGCGTCCGGACGAACGGGTTACCGAACTCCTCGCGGCCGGTGGACTTGGGCGCACGCCGCGCGAAATACGGATGCGCGAGCGCGGCAGCGAGGGCGCTCTGGACCACCGTGCCGCGCGCCGCGCCGGCGCCGTTCTCGTCCCGTTCCGCGCCGGCCTTGCGCGCGATCTGGTCCAGCACCATGTTCGCCGGACCGGTGTCGAACGCGATGACGTCCTCGGCGCGGTCGCTCGGAAGCAGCGTGAGGTTCGCGATCCCACCGAGGTTGAGGATCGCGCGCGCGGTCCCGTCGGCGAAGAGCAGGTGGTCGGCGAACGGCACGAGCGGTGCACCCTGGCCACCGAGCGCGATGTCGGCGCTGCGGAAATCGTCGATGACCGGCACCCCCGTCGCGACCGCGACTCGAGCGCTATCCCCGATCTGGAGCGTCGCGCGCTCCCCGGGGTAATGGGCGACGGTCTGGCCGTGGATCGCGATGCAGGCCGGTCGTGCGCCGATCTCGGTGATGAGATCGCCGGCGACGGCGGCATATGCGTCACCGAGCGCGGCGTGGAGCGTCGCCAGATCGTGGGCCGGGAGCGGTGCCCCCGATGCGGTCGCGAGGATCCGGTAGCGGAGGGTGTCCGGGTACGCCCGCGCGAGGTGCGCGAGTAGGCGGACCGCCGGCCGCGGGCCGTCGCCGACCTCGATCGCCGCCGCGTCGATCCCGTCGGCGGAGGTCCCGGACATCATCCCGATCACGATCATCCCGACACCGCCTCGTGCACCGCGATGCGGAAGCGGTACATCGCGTCGTCGTTCGCGCGGCCGAAGTACACCCGATTGGTGAGCAGCACCACGGTGAGCTTCGCATCGGGATCGACCCACAGGGAGGTCCCGGTGAACCCGGTGTGACCGAAGCTGTCGCTGCCGAAATGGCGCCCGACCATCGGGCCCTCCGGGGCACGAAGGGCGAGGCCGAGCCCGCGCCGGACGTTCTCGCCGCGCGCGTGCTCCTGCCGGGCGAGCGCGGCGAGCTCGTTCCCGATGACCGCTCCATCACGGAAGATCCGGGCCACGGCGGCCACGTCGAGGGCGGTGCCGAACAGCCCGGCATGGCCGGCGACGCCGCCCATCGCGAAGGCGTTCTCGTCGTGGACCTCGCCGCGGAGCCGGCGGTCGCGCCATCCGGTGGCGCGCTCGGTCGCGGCGCAGCGTGCCGGATCGGTCGGGAGGAAATCGCAGGTCGCCGCCTCGATCGGGGCGAGGACCCGGTCCCGGATGAGGGCGCGGAACTCGCCGCCGCCGGCACGGGCGAGCCCGGCGGTGAGCATCACGTAGCCGAGATCGCTATAGGTGAACGTCCCCGGGTCACGGGCGAGCGGCTCCGAGGCCGCGAGCCACACCGCCTCGTCGATCGACCGGGCCTCCTCCCAGAGGGGCTTCCACCAGCGCAGGCCGGCGGTGTGGGTGAGGACCTCCCGCAGGGTCACCTGATCCTTGCGGCCGCCGCGGAACTCCGGGACAAGCTCGCGGAGCGGCGTCTCCAGGGTGAGCACCCGCTCGCGGACGAGCACGAGCAGCAGCGCCGTCGTGGCGAGCTTGGTGAGCGAGGCGAGATCGAACCGCGCATCGGGGGTGCAGATCGCGTCCGGCGGCGCCTCGGGATCGGGGCACAGCGACCCGGCGGCGTACGCCTCCATCGTGCCGGCCCGCTCGACCCGCACGACACAGGCGGTGCAGAGCGTGCCGATCGCGGCATCCACGACCTCGCGCAGGCTCACAGCTTCTTCATCCCGTCGCCGATACGGTAGGCACCCGGGATGTCGACCGGGAGCGTCCCCACCGGCGCGACGGCGCCGGAGAGCACCGCGGCCAGCGCCCGCAACGTGGGCTCGCGCCCGGTGTAGGCGCAGACGTAGCCCTGGGCGGCCGGCGCGGCGAGGATGTCGTAGGGCGAACGCAGCGATACCAGCACCGTCGTTCGAACGGCCGCGAGCGCGGTCACCAGGGTCGCCTGCTGCGGGTTCGCGCTCGCGTCGGCCGTCCCCACGACCACGACATCCGCTTCGCGGGCGGCGCTCACCAGCCCGGCGATCTCAGCGGCGGCCGGCGCCGCACTGATCGTGCGTGCGGTGACCGCCGGCAGGCGGTCGCGCAGGACCGCGCCGAGGGTCGGCTGGTCCGCTAGCGTCGCGATGTCCGGCGAGCCGACCGACGCGACCAGGATCCGGCCGCGGAGCGGCAGGCCGCCGGAGCGCAGCACGGTGATGCTCTGCCGGGCCAGGCTGTCGGCGACCGCGCGATCGGCCACCGATCCGGGGGCGGTCGCCTCGGTCGCCTCGGTCCCCTCGGTCTGGGCCAGGATCCGGTAGCGCTCCTTGAGCCCCACGATCCGGCGCAGCGAGGTGTCGACTCGCGTCCGCGGGAGCGCGCCGCCGGTCATCCCATCCACGAGCCGGCGGTGCCCGTCGAGCTGCGCCGACTCGTCGAAGCGGAACAGGAGGAGGTCGGCCCCCGCGGCGAACGCCTGGTAGCCGGCCTCCGATTCGGACCGCGACCTGGTGAGCGCCCCCATCTCCAGATCGTCGGTGACGACCAGGCCGCCGAAGCCGAGCTGATCCCGGAGCAGCCCTGTCATCACCGCCGGCGACAGCGTCACCGGGAGGTCCGGCGTGGCGTCCAGAGCGGGCACGCGGATGTGGGCGGACATGATCGCGGGGACGCCGGCGGCGATCGCCGCCCGGAACGGAACGAGCTCCACCGCGTCCAGCCGGGCACGGCCGAGCTCGAGGTCGGGGAGGCCCGAATGCGAATCGACTGTCGTCGCGCCATGTCCGGGAAAGTGCTTCGCGCAGCAGAGGAAGCGCTCCGCGGCGAACGCGCGCACGGCGACATCCACGAGCCCGGCGACGCGCGCCGGGTCCGAGCCGAACGACCGATTCAGGATGATCGGATTTCGCGGCTCGTTGTTCACGTCTGCCACCGGCGCGAGGTCCCAATTGACCCCGGCCGCGCGCATGTCTCGGCACAGGATCCCGATCGACGACCGGACCGCGGCCGCCGGATCGGGCGTGGCGGCGAGGGCCATGTTCCCGGGGAGGAGCGTCGCGCCCTTCCCGATCCGCGTCACCGCGCCGCCCTCCTGGTCGATCGCGACGAAGAGCGGCAGGGCCCTCGCGTCGCGGGCGATCCGCTGGAGGTCGGCAACCAGCCTGCGGAGGCTCGCCGCGTCATCGAAGTTCTCGCTGTGGATGAGCACCCCGCCGATCTTGCGGATCCGGATCATCGCCTCGAGTGCCGGAGTGATCGCCGCGCCGTGCCACGACACGTTCATGAGCTGGCCGGCACGCTCGTCGAGCGACAGGCCCGCGATGATCCGGCCGATCTGTCCGTCCGTCGACAGCGATAGCGATGCGGCCGGTGGGCGGTCGGGAGCCAGGGGCGCACACGCCGCCGCCGCGGCGACCTGCCCGGCCGCGGCGAGGAGCGTGCGCCGTCTCATGCCTGCAGGTGCACCGGCAGCTCGCCCGGCGCGACCGTGCGGCCCGCGAGCACGTCGGCCAGCGCGTCGAGCGAGACGGGCACATCGCCGTAGGTGAGCAGCGCCGGGAGGTCCGGCACGAGCGTCGCGTCATATGGGCTGCGGAGCGCGCAGAGGACCCCGCCGCCGGCGAGGAGCTCGCGGGCGCGTGCCGCCTGCGCCGGGTCGAACACCGCGCTCGAGGTGCAGACGATCAGCGGTCCCGTTCCCTCGGGCACCGCGCCATCCCGGGCGTACCGCAGGCGCGTCCCGAATCGCTCGCGCAACGCCCGCTCGAGATGCTCGACCGGGGCGGCAAGCTCCTCCACCGGGCTGCGCGTTCCCGGGCCGAACACGGTGACGCGCAGGTCGCCACCGAGCGCCGGAAGCGGAGCGCCGACGGCGGTGATCGAGCGGGCGGCGATCTGGCGTGAGAGGGCGCGAGCTCCCTCGTCGTCCCCGTCGCCATCCTCGGGCACCTCGATGCCGAAGCGCGCGCGGAACACCGACATCCGACGCACCGCCTCGAGGATCCGCGTCGCCGGAACGCCGAGCGCGATGCGCTCGCCGGCGATCAGCTGCGCCTCGATCCCGGTCGTGACCATCGCCGCGTCGACGCCGGCACGGATCGCGCGCGCCACGACCTGTTCGGGCGTCTCGACCTGCGTGACGCCGGACATATCCAGCGAATCGGTGATCACCAGGCCGTCGAACCCGAGCTCGCCGCGCAGGAGGCCGGTGAGGATGCGCGGTGAGAGCGTCCCGATCCACTCATCGTCGAGCGAGGGATAGCGGATGTGCGCGGTCATGACCCCCGAGGCACCTGCGGCGAGGGCCGCGCGGAACGGGATGAGCTCGCGGGCGTCCAGGGTCCGCCGGTCGGCTGCCACGTCGACGGTCGTGTGATGGGTGTCGTACGGGGTCGCGCCGTGACCGGGGAAATGCTTGGGGGTCGCCGCGACCCCGGCGCCCTCGGAGCCGCGGACCCAGGCCGCCGCGAACCGCGCGACCTGCTCCGGATCGTCACCGAAGGCGCGGATGCCGATAACCGGGTTGCGCGGCTCGACGTTCACGTCGCAGACCGGCGCGTGATTCACCGCGATCCCATCCGCGCGTAGGCCGCGGGCGACGGCGGCCGCCGCCCGTTCGGCCGAGGCCGGATCGCCGGTCGCGCCGATCGCCATCGCGCTGGGAAAGACCGCGCGGTAGCCGATGCGGATGACCGTCCCGCCCTCCTGGTCGACCGCGACCGGCACCGGCGGGAGACCGGCCCGCCGCGCGGCGCCGACCGCCTCGCCGAGCATCGCGCGCACCTGAGGCGACGAGCGGATGTTGCCGCGGAGCGCGAAGAGGAGGAGCCCGCCGATACGGCCGCGGCCGATCCCGTCGAGGAGCGGCGCCGGGACCCGGTCACCGTCGAAGCCGGCCCAGACGAGGGACCCCGCCGACGGTCGTGCGCTCATCGTCGGAGCCTACGTGAACGCGGCGGCGAAGCGGGCCTACCCGGTGCGGCGGGCGCGATACCGCGAGATCGCGAGGCCCCCGATGATGCCGCGCCGCGTCCCGGCGGTGGTCTTCTCGAGCACGATGCGGCGGATCTGATCCGCGTCGGCGATGATCGGGGCGATCCGACGGCGGCTGCGCGGCCCGGCGATGCGGCCCTCGAGCGCGTCGAGGATGTCCTTCACCCGCTCGTCGATGTCGTGGATCGCGAGCGGCCGGCCGGCGAGCGCCAGACTGATGCGGACCTCGAGGCGGTCGCTCTCGCGATAGCCGACGCCCCGGCTCGTCTGGACCTCGAGCACCGCGGCGTGGACCCGCCTGCGCCATTCGTTCCGTGGCCGCGCGTAGGCCGGCAGCGGGACGGTGATCGAGAAACGGCGCTTGGCCACGGCCGCAGCCTACGCGACGCGGCGCACCGGGCGCTACCCTGGCTGGACCGAGACCTCGATCGCGTCATACCCCGTGGCGCCGCTCGGGAATGGCTCCCGGCGGATCGCGGTCTCGAGCGCCCCGGTGCCGTCGGTCGATCGCGCGAGGACCTTGTACCGGCCGGCCTTGGGGGGGCTCCAGTCCAGCTTCCAGCGCACCCAGGTGAGCGTGCCGAGCGGGTGCTCGAGGGTCGCGGGCTGCCACGATCCGCCGCCGTCGGTCGAGACCTCGACCGAGCGGATGCCGCGAGCGCCGGCAAAGGCCACGCCCGCGATCGTCGCGACGCCACCGGTCGTTCGCAGCGCGGCCGGCGTGTCGATACGGGTGTTCGTGTTGATAATCGCACTGTCCGACCAGCCACGCTGCATCCAGTAGCCCTGGTAGTCCGTCGTCACCACCTCGACTGAGCGAAGCCACTTCACGTTCTTCATCCCGTAGATATCCGGAACGAGCAGCCGTGCCGGGAAGCCATGGTCCTCGGGCAGCGCGAACCCGTTCATGAGGTAGGCGACGACGCTGTCCGGCTCGAGGGCCTTGGCGAATCGGATCGAATCGGTGTAGCCATCGACCGACGTGAGCTTCACCTTGAACGCGTCGCTCCTCGGCTTCGCGCGGAGGAGCAGATCGCGCAGCGGAACCCCGGTGAACAGCGCGGTGCTCATAAGATCGCCGCCGACGTTATTGCTGATGCACTCGAGCGTCTTCAGCTGCTCGACCGCTTCGAGGTCGAGCAGCTCGTCATAGCTCAGGCTGTACGGGGCATCGACGGCGCCACCGATGTCGAGCCGCCAGGTCGCACCATCGACGGCCGGCTTGATGAGCGTCGTATCGATCGTGTAGAAGCTCGCGTTCTCCGTGATCCGCGGGCTGAGGGACGCGATGCCACTGAACTCAGGCGCCTCCGGCTGGACGATCGCCTCGCTTCCCGGCCGGAGGCGGCGCACCGCCGCCCGGACGCTCTCGGTCTTCCGCAGCGAGGCCCGCACCGTCGATCCGAACCCGACGCTCGCGATGGCGACGACCGCGGCAAGGGCGGCGGTCCCGATGAGCGCACGCCGGCGCGACGGGGAGGCCTCGGCGTCACGCGATCCGGCCGGCTGATAGGCCGCCGCACCGGACAGGAACTGCAGCGCCACCAGGAAGGCGGCCGCACCGATCGAGCCGGTGAGGAGGATCGACGGGAGGTCGACCTTGCTCTCGGCGAACAGCTGGCTCAGGAGGATCGTGACCAGCCAGGGCAGGGTGCCGACGGCGATGACCGCGCGGTCCCGCCGCCGTCCGTCGGCCGCAAACGAGCCGGCAATGGCGCCACAGGCGACGAATCCGATGAGGACTCCGGCCACGAGCAGCCGCTTGGCCCAGAACTGCAGGAGCTCGATGAGCGGTACGGCGATGGTGCCCGGCAGCACTTCGATGACCGACTGGGCAAGGGCATCCGGTGCGAAGGTGAAGCCGATCAGGCTCGCGAGATACGCGACGAGGAGCGCGAAGACCATCGCCAGACCGCCGACGAGGAGCCCGGTGCGCGCACGGGGATCGGATGCGAAGCGGCGCACCTATGTCACGATACGCCGCAGGTGGCCGAGCTCCGCTCTCCGATCGCGCCCGAGGATCTTGCCGTGCTTGCCGTGGTGAGCGACGCGCAGATCTCCCCCGACGGGAGTCGCGTCGCGTGTGTGGTACGGCGGATGGATCTCGCGACCGACCGGTACCGCGCCCAGATCCAGGTGGTGCCGTTCGACGGGAGGGCCGAGGGGGTCGCCGTTACCGGCGGTTACGACGATGCCGGCGCGCCGCGCTGGTCACCTGACGGAACGACGATCGCGTATCTGTCGGCGGGCCTGCCCTCCGAAGACCCGCAGGCGCAGACGGCGCCGAAGCAGGTCCATCTCGTGCCGGCCGGTGGCGGAGCGGCCCGGCCGATCACCGACTTTCCCGAGGCCTCCGCGGAGCCCGCCTGGGCGCCCGACGGGTCCGGCCTCGTCGTGGTCGTGAAGGACGCGACCGATCCGACCGTGGCCACCGGCGGGATCCGGGTGTACGACCGGTTGCGCTACCAGTCCGATGAAGGCGGCCTGCTCGACCTGCGGCGAACGCATCTCTGGTGGGTGCCCTTGGAGGACGGCGAGCCGCGACGGATCACCGACGGCGACTGGAACGACTCAGCGCCCGCGTTCTCGCCCGACGGCCGCGAGATCGCCTTCGTGTCGAATCGGAGCGCGGCCCGCGACCGGAACACCGTCGATGACCTCTGGGTCATCGGCCGCGACGGTCAAGGCCTGCGGCGCATCACCGACGAGCGCGGATCGTACGGGAACCCATCGTGGTCGCCCGACGGACGCTCGGTGACCGGGTATGGTGTCGCGCGGGCGAGCGGATCGCAGGACGCGAACGTCCGGCTCTGGCGCTTCCCAGCCGCGGGAGGAGAGGGCATCGACCTCCTCGGGACCTGGGACCGGACCGTCGGCTCCGTCGTGATCGGCGACCTGCGTGGCCAGCCCGCCACGCTGCCCCCGACCTGGAGCCGGGACGGCGCGACGGTGTATTTCGTCGGCTCCGACCAGGGCACGGCAAACCTCTATTGCTGCCCGACCAGCGGCCCGAGCGCTGGCCCGAGCGCTGGCCCGAGCGCTGGGGGCGGGGTCCGGGCGGTGACCCTCGGTCCGCAGCACCTGGTGAGCGCGTCGATCGATGCGTCCGCCCGTCGCTTCGCCGCGGTCGTCGCGACGGCGGTCGTTCCGGGCGAGGTGGTGGCAGGCACGCTGGACTCGGCCGAGCTGCGCCCGCTCACGCAGCTGAACGACCGGTTCCTCGGAACGCGCTTCCTCGCCGAGCCGGAGCGGGTCGAGTTCATCGGCGCCGATGGCTGGGCGATCGAAGGCTGGATCCTCAAGCCACGGGGATTCGATCCGGCGAGGAAGTGGCCGCTGGTCCTCGAGATCCACGGCGGACCGCATACGGCCTACGGCCACGCGTACTTCCATGAGTTCCAGGTGCTCGCCGGCCGCGGCTACGCCGTCCTGTATACCAATCCCCGCGGGAGCCATGCCTACGGCGAGCGATTCGTCAAGGCCTGCGTCGGTGATTGGGGCGGGAAGGATCACGCGGACCTCATGGCCGGCGTGGATCACGCGCTCGGCCTGGGCTGGATCGACCCTGACCGGCTCTACGTCACCGGCGGCAGCTACGGGGGGTTCATGACGAACTGGATCGTCGGTCACACCGACCGCTTCCGGGCGGCGGTGACCCAGCGTTCGATCAGCAACAACATCTCCGCCTTCGGGACGAGCGACATCGGTTGGCATTTCTGGCAGCACGAGATGGGGGATGCCACCCCGTGGCACGACGGCCACAAGCTCGTCGACCGGTCACCGCTGACACATGTCACCCGGATCCACACCCCGCTGCTCATCCTTCACGCCGAGAACGACCGGCGCTGCCCGATCGAGCAGGCCGAGCAGCTGTTCGTGGCGCTCCAGGTGCTCGGCCGCGAAACGACCTTCGTCCGGTACCCCACCGATACCCACGAGCTCACCCGAGGCGGGAAGCCGACGAACCGGGTCGACCACTGCCGGCGGATCGTCGACTGGTTCGACGCGCATCCCTGACCGGGCAGCCTGGCCGGGTGGATCGGAGCGGCCCCCGCCGCAGATCCGGCGCGCGGACCCGGATGACGCCGCGGCGATCGCCCGGGTAAAGGTCGCGACCTGGCGGACCGCGTACCGCGGCCTGCTCCCGGACACGCTCCTCGACGCCCTCGATCCGGCGGACGACGCCGCGTTCCGCCGCCGTGGCCTCGAGACCCTCTCGCCCGACCGGATCGCGTACGTCGCGGAGGAGGGCCGCGAGGTCGTCGGTTACGTGACCGCCGGCCGTGAGCGAAGCGGCCGTCATCCGGTCTATCGCGGCGAGGTTTATGCGATCTACGTCGTCGATCGGCTTCAGCGCCAGGGCATCGGCCGCCGGCTGATCCGCACCGCGGTGCGGGAGCTCGTCGGCCGGGGCCTGAGCCCGATCCTCATCTGGACGCTGTACGACAACCCGCGCTCCCGCGGCTGGTATGCCGCCCAGGGCGGCGTCGTGGTGGGGGAGAAGCGCGAGCTCTTCCTGGGCCACGAGCTGCACGAGGTCGCCTACGGCTGGCCGGACCCCGCGCCGCTGCTGTCCCCCTGAACCGACTCGCCCGCTCCGCCCGGTCCCCCCGCCCCGCTTGGTCCGCCCAGGTCGAGATCCTTCGGCGGCTCGTCGGGAAGGACCCAGCGGATGTAGGCGTACCCGGTCTCGACGTGGCTCCGGTTCGCGCTCTCGGTCGCCGCGGCGAAGGCTGCCTGGAAGGCGCTGAGGTCCTGGGCCTCGATCGCCCGGAACAACGGTGCGAGCTGCTGCGCTTCGAAGGCCGCCAGGCGCTCGCGGTGCTTCGGGCGCAGGACCGCGAGCTTCCGCTGCAGCGACCGCACCCGTCGCGCGAAGTACGCCGCGAGCGGCCAGTTGCCGCCGCGGGCAGCGTGGGCGCACTTCCACCACGAGCTGCCCACCAGGGCCATGAGGTCGCCGGTCGAGGGGAGGCCGTCGGCGATCTCTTCAAGAGTCAGCTCACCGTGCGCGGTGCGGACGGTCCGGGTTTGGTCGTGGTCCGACATGGCGCGATAGTAGGCAGATGCGCTCCTGGCTCGCGGAGCTCGTCCGGTACCAGACCGCGTTCGCACGCAATTTCCTGGAGAGCGATCTGCCGCTCGGCGAGCGATCCCGTCTGACCGCCGGCAACCTCTGGCGCCGGCTGGTGCTCCGGCGGAGCTGCTGCGGGAACGACGGCCAGCCCGGCTGCTGAGTCCCGCTCTCGGAGGACGGTCGTCCGCCACATCATTCCGGCCCCCGGTCCGGCTCCGGGTCCGATCCCGCCTCGACCGATCCCCGTTAGCATCTCAACCGAGATGAAGGAATTTCTCCAGGGCCGCCGCCTCGGCTACGCGCTGCGCCCGGCGCTGGGTCATGTCGGCCTCGGCCTGGGCGTGGCGGCGACGATCCTGGACCTCATGGCCTGGTTCGCGTGGGGCTCCAGCCGCACCAACGCCTTCGTCATCGGCGCGTACTGGGTGGTCATCGCCGCCGCGCTGCTCACGCTCGCGGCCGGCCTGGCCGCGGTGGCCGAGCTCCGGGACATCCCTGGCGACGAGCGTCCCCTGGCTCGCCTCGACGTCGTCGCGATCTTCGGTGCGGCGGCCCTCTACGTGCTATCCGCGGCGCTCCGAGCCGGCGACCAGGGTGCCGCCGGTGCCTCACCCGCCGCGCTGCTGTCCGCGTTCGCCGGCCTCATCCTTCTCGTCGCCGGCGGCGTCATCGGATCGAACCTCTACGCCGCGCGCGAGTGGGAAGTCATCGATGCGGAAGAGGACGAGCCGCGCCGCCGCCACCCGAGGCGGTCGCGGGCGGGCTGACCGCCGATCCGGGCCACCCGGGCCATCCCGGCCATCCCGGCCCGGTGACCCTCGCGATCATCGGCGCGGGCAACCGCGGGCGGGTGTATGCCGGGTTCGCCGAACGCCATCCCGAGATCGCGCGGGTCGTCGCGATCGCCGAGCCCCGCCCGTTCCAGCGCGAGCGCCTGCGTGCGCTCCACGGCGTCCCCGCCGAGCGGTCGTTTTCCTCGTGGGAGGAGCCCGCAGCGCTCCCGCGGATGGCCGACGCCGTGGTGATCGCCACCGCAGATGCGCTCCACGCCGACGTCGCGGCCGCGTTCGCGGCCCGCGGCTACGACCTTCTCCTGGAGAAACCGATGGCCACGACCGAGGATGATTGCGTCCGCATCGTCGAGGCGGTCGAGCGCGCCGGGGTCATCCTCGCGGTGTGCCATGTCATGCGCTATACGCCATACACGCGCGCCCTGAAAGCGCTCCTCGCTGCCGGACGGATCGGGGAGCTCGTGAGCGTGCAGCATCTCGAGCCGGTCGGCTGGTGGCATCAGGCCCACTCGTACGTCCGCGGGAACTGGCGCCGCGAGGACGAGTCCACCTTCATGCTCATGGCAAAGTCGTGTCACGATCTCGATTGGCTCCGGTACATCGTCGGACGCCCCTGGGGCCGTGTCTCGAGCTTCGGCGGGCTCACCCATTTCCGGCCCGAGGCCCGGCCGGACGGGGCAGCGGACCGCTGCCTGGACTGTGCGGTCGAGGCGGACTGCGCCTATTCCGCGAAGCGCTTCTACCTCGAGTGCCTGGAGACGCCGGAGCGGCGCCGGTGGCCGCTCTCGGTCATCACCGACGACCTCACCGTCGGGGGCGTGCAGGCGGCCCTTCGCGACGGACCGTATGGCCGCTGCGTCTACGGTTGCGACAACGACGTGGTCGATCATCAGGTCGTGAGCATCGAGTTCGCCGGCGGCGTCACCGCGGCGTTCACGATGACGGCCTTTGCCGAGCCCGCGCCGCGGAAGACGCAGCTCTTCGGCACGCGCGGCTCGATCGACGGTGATGGGCGCACGATCAAGGTGTTCGATTTCCTCACCCGCCGGACCGAGAGCATCGAGGTCCCCGCGCCCGAGACCGGACACAGCGGCGGGGACGACGGGGTCATCGCCGCGTTCTGCCACGCTGTCGCGACCCGGGACGGCGGGACGATCCTCTCCGGACCGCGCGAGTCGCTCGAGACGCATCGGATGGTCTTCGCCGCCGAGCGGGCCCGCCGCGACGGCACGGTGGTGTCGCTGGATTCCTAGAGCGCGACCCCGGTCAGGAAGAAGAGCACCTTCGCGCTGATCTCGCCGGAGATCGCGGTACCGATCCCGACGTAGAGCAGCCCGGTCGAGGCCTGAGTGTTCATCCGTGCCGTCCACCATGCGGCGAGCGCGACCGCGCCCGTCCCGAAGATGCCGACGCCGATTCGCAGCGCGACCGCGACGAGGAGCGCCGGCTCCCACTCCATCGACAGCTGCCCGCGCGCGATCGCCAGCAGCGCGATGACGAGCTGGAGCCCGACCGCGAACACGACGACCAGGGCGGCTCGGCGGAGGGGCCCGGTGGAGAGCTTCGGCGTCACGAGATACCAGTGACCGAGGAGCATCGCCGCGTCGGAACCTCCGAGTGCCAGCGCGCCGAGTGGGAGGGCAAGGAGGGCGAGGGCGTCGGCCGACACGGTCCCCGGGCGCGCGAGCGCGGCGAAGCTCAGGCAAACGACGCCGGCCAGGACGGTGACCGCGCCCACGAGCTGCCGCGCACCCTTCCAGGGGAAGAACGAGGCGACGAGCTGCGCGACGACCAGGACGATGACGACGATGACCAGCTGCGAGAACGTCGCGAGCCGGTCGGGATCGAGATGCGCGTCCGCTGCGCCGCTCCGGTGCGGGATCGCCGGAAGGAGGACGCCGGCGAACGCGATCGCGCCGGCGTCGACGAACGCGGTGAGCTTGAGGAACCCGCTCGGTGCGTCCTCGGTGCGATCGAGATACCAGAGCAGGAACGCGCCGCCGATCGCGAGCTCGACCATGATGATCGCCAACACGAGCGGAAGGGTGAGCAGTGCCACTACGCGAGCAGATCGTCTCTGCGCGGCGCGATCCCGTCCCGGTCGATGGCGAGGTGGAAGTACTCGCGGCCCTGGCGTCGCTCGAGCATCTTGTAGAAGAAGTCGCGGTCCTTGAACTGCGTCCGGTGGCATTCGAACGCCGCGGCCTTGCGGTCCCGGAACGCGGAGATGTTGACCACATGGGTCGGGGCCATCGCACCGACGGCGAGCGGATCGCCGTCATAGGGCGAGGCGTTGAAGTAGAGGCGCCGCGCGGCGTGCGGCGTGCCGCGCTCGGGGTACTGCTCGGCGATCGCCGCTCGTGCGAACGCGCGGGCGGCGAAGAACGATGCCGCCCGATGGTCGTCGTGTTCGCTCCCGGCGCCCTCCGGGCCGAAGGTGCAGACGACGTCCGGCCGCACCTCGCGGATGAAGCCCACCAGCTCGGCGGTGACCTCCTCCACCGGCGATCCGGCCAGGCCGCCGTCGGGCCAGCGGAGCAGACGGGACCGAGCGAAGCCGATGCAGTCCACCGCGTCCTGCCATTCGCGAGCCCGCGCGTCCCCGAGCTCGGGCCTGGTCCAGGCACCCTCGGGCCGGCCGTGCCAGAGCCCGGCGTCGCCGCGGGTCATCGTGACGAGCGCGGTGGTGTGGCCGGCTGCGGCGAGCTTCATCGCCGTTCCTGCGACGCCGAACGACTCGTCGTCGGGGTGGGCATAGGCGAAGAGCACGGTGGCCATGGGCCAAGCGTACCGTTGGAACATGGACAAAGCCCACGACCGCCGCATCGCCGAGATGTTCGATCGCATCTCGCCGCGCTACGACTTCTTCAACCGGGTGCTCTCCTTCGGCACGGACATCGGCTGGCGCCGGCGCGCCCTCGAGCTCCTCGGGGCGCGACCGGGTGAGCGGGTCCTTGATCTGGGGAGCGGCACCGGCGATCTCGCCTTCGCGGTCGCCACCGCCGGCGCGACGGTCGTTGCCGCGGATCTCTCGCACGGAATGCTCGCGGTGTTGCTGCGGCGCTCGGCCGGCGAGCCCGCGAGGCGCCGAGTCGGCCCGGTGGTGGCGAACGTTCATGCGCTTCCGCTCCCCGACGGCGGGGTCGACCGCATCGTGAGCGGATTCACCGTCAGGAATGTCGGGGACCTCGCCAGCGCGTTCGGCGAGCTGCGCCGCGTGCTGCGGCCGGATGGGCGCCTGGTGATCCTCGAGCTGTCACATCCGCCGCAGCGGCTCTTCGCGCTCGTCTACCGCGCCTACTTCGAGCGCGTGGCCCCGCGCCTGGCGACCGCGCTCGGTGCCGATCCCGAGGCGTACCGGTATCTGCCGCGCTCGCTCCGTGCCTTTCCTGGTGCCGACGAGCTCGCCTCGATCATCCGCTCCGCAGGGTTCCGCGAGGTCCGGTACGAGCGGCTGTTCTTCGGGATCGCGGCCCTCCATATCGCCGAGCGCTGACCACGCCGGGACGGGACACTAGGCTTCCGCCGATGGACTTCGATCTCCCGGACGAGCTGGTGCTGCTTGGTCGCACGGTGCGGGACTTTGTCGATGAGCGCCTCCGGCCGATCGAGCAGCAGGTCGAGGAGGAGGGCCGGATCCCTCCGGCACTCATCGCCGAGATGGGCGGTCTCGGATTCTTCGGCCTGCCGTTCCCCGAGGCATACGGCGGAGCCGGCGCCGGCGACCTCGGCTACTGCGTCGCGCTCGAGGAGTTCGGCCGGACCTCGGCCGCGTTCTCCAACCTCATCGGCGCGCACACCTCGATCGGGTCGATGGCCATCTATCTCGGCGGCACCGAGGACCAGAAGCTGCGCTACCTGCCCGACCTCGCCGCCGGCCGGAAGATCGCGGCGTTCTCGCTCACCGAGGCGTCGAGCGGCTCGGATGCCGCCTCCATCCAGACGAGCGCCGTGAAGCGCGGCGACAGCTGGGTGCTCAACGGCACGAAGATCTGGGTGACGAACGGCCCCATCTCGGATGTCGTGGTGGCCTTCGCGGCGAACGATCGGTCGAAGGGCGCGCGCGGCGGGATCAGCGCGTTCATTGTCGAGAAGGGCTTTCCCGGCTTTCGGGTCGGGAGGATCGATGACAAGATGGGGCTGCGCGGCAGCGACACCGCCGAGCTGATCTTCCAGGACTGCGCCGTCCCCGAAGCGAATGTCCTCGGTGGGACGATCGGTTCCGGCTTCAAGACCGCGCTCGGCGCCCTTGACGTCGGCCGGGTCTCGCTCGCCGCGGGCGCGGTGGGCTCGAGCCAGTACCTCCTCGAGCTGGCGATCGAGCACAGCAAGCGTCGCGTCCAGTTCGGCGCGCCCATCGCGGCGAATCAGGCGATCCAGTGGATGCTCGCCGACTCGGCGGTCGAGATCCACGCCGCACGGCTCATGGTCTACGACGCGGCGTCCAAGCTCGATCGCGGCCTCCGGGTCTCGACGGAGGCGGCGATGGTGAAGGTCTACGCCTCGGAGATGGCCAACCGGGTCGTCGACCGGGTCCTTCAGATCTTCGGCGGGATGGGCTACATGAAAGGCTCGCCGGTCGAGCGGGCCTATCGCGACGCGCGGATCCTCCGCATCTACGAGGGCACGAGCGAAGTCCAGCGGATGGTCATCGCGGAGCACCTGCTCACGGAGTGAGCCGGCGCGGAGCGCACGCTCCAGCGCCGGCCCACCCCCGGGTCAGCCGTCGATATCGAGTCCGAGCAGGAAGCGACCGCTGTACCGCAGCTGCGCCTTCTCCTGCAGCGGGTGGTACCGGGCGGCCTGGATGTCGCGGAAAAGCCGCTCGAGGCCGGTCGCGCGATAGAACGCCGCACCGCCGGCGACCTCCATCGCCTTTTCGACGGTCTTGATCGCGTGGCGGCCGACGAGGGTTCGCCGGGATGCTGTCTCGTGGCTCGCCTGCGGCCCCGGCGAGGCGGTGAGGGCGAGGTCGACCATGCCGTGATGCGCGAGCTGCGCGGCGATAAGCTCGTTCTCCATCTCACCCACGAGGTAGGCGGTCTCCTCGGCACCCTTGCGCTTCTGGGCGGCGGCGAGCGCGAGGTCACGGGCGGCCTCGGCGACCCCGAGGTATGCCGCGTAGATGACCGGCAGCGCGACGAGCGCGACCGTATGCATGAACGGGTGCCACTTGCCGGCCGGCCGGTGGACCCCGCCCATCGCGGCGTCGGGGAGGAACACCGAGTCGAGCACGATGTCGTTCGACGCGGTGCCGCGCATCCCGAGGACTCGCCAGGTGTCTTGTGGCTTCACCCCCTCGGCCCGCATCGGGATGCCGAAGTGGATGACCGTCGGACCATCCTTCGGGTCGTCGTACACCCCGGTGGTCATGAGGAGATCGCCGGCCGGGCCGCCGCTGCCGAAGATCTTCCGGCCGCTCATCCGGTAGCCACCCTCGACCCTGGTGAGCGTTCCCGATCCGGACAGCCAGTCCGATCCGCCGGTCGACACCAGCACGAGGCCCTCGGATACCACGCGACGCAGGAGCGGTTCCGGCGCCTTGTTCCCGTGCCGCCAGAGATAGGAGAGCGTGGCGACCAGGTGGGTGTGCATCGAGCAGGCGAGCGCGGTCGAGGAGCAGGAGCGCCCGAGCTCGCGGATCACCGCGATGGTCTCTTCATATGGCGCGCCGCCGCCGCCGAGCTCGGCCGGCACGGCGTGGCTGAAGAAGCCGCGGGCCTTCAGGGACGCGTAGTTATCGGCGACGAACGAGTCCGCGGCGTCGTGACCCGCCGCGCGCGCGGCCAGATCCGGTCCAAGCTCGCGGATGACGGACACCCAATCGGTCGGCTGGGCTGCGGTCGCGGTCATGGTCGCCCTCCACCTCGGCTACTCCGCCGGACACCGTACCGAGCGCCGGGCTCCGTGGGAAGTGGGGGAAAACCGGACTCAGCGCCGCGCCGCTAGGGTGAGGCCTTGCCGAAGCGTGCCACCCCCACGATCGTCGCCAGCGGGAACGGCGCGCCCGGGCTGCCCGCCGGGATCCGCATTCTCCGCCGCGGCGGAAGCGCCCTCGACGCCGTCGAGGCCTGCGCCCGAGTGACCGAGGCGGATCCGGCGGACCGGAGCGTCGGTCTCGGTGGCAAGCCGAACGTCCTCGGCGACGTCGAGCTCGATGCCTCCATCGTCGACGGCACGAGCCATCGGGCCGGCGCCGTCGGGGCGCTCCGCGGGCACCTCCATCCGATCTCCGTTGCCCGCGCGGTCATGGAACGGCTGCCCCACGTCCTGCTGGTCGGGGAGGGTGCCGAGCGATTCGCTCGGGAGATCGGTGCCGAAGAGGCGGAGCTGCTCACGTCCGAGGCACGTGCGCTCTGGGCGGCGCGCCTGCGCCGCGAAGGGCAGAGCCCGGAGTCGATCGCGGCCGTCCGGTCGCTCGGGCAGGTGGTCTGGTCCACGGTGAACGAGGAGCGCGGGACGGTGAATTTCCTCGCCGTCGACCGGAACGGCGATGTCGCTTCGGCCGTGTCGACGAGCGGTTGGGCCTACAAGTACCCCGGCCGGGTCGGGGATTCGCCCATCGTCGGGGCCGGCAACTACTGCGACACGGCGCATGGCGCTGCGGCATGCACCGGATTCGGCGAGCTCGCGATCCGCTGCGTGACCGCGAAGACGGCCGTCGACCGTCTCGCCGCCGGCAGGGATCCGTTGGCCGTGGCGCGCGCGGCTATCGCCGACGCGAATGCGCTCGAGAGCGTGGGACCGAGATTGAACATTGTCGTGCTGACACCCGACGGCCGCCACGCGGCGGCCACGAACAAGCGTGGCGTGCGCTACGCCTTCCAGACGACGAAGATGACCGTGCCCGCCAGCGCAGCGCGCAGTGTCGTGCGCCGGGCGCCGGCCCGATGACCCGCATCGCCGGCTGGGCGGCGACGGCGGCGTTCGTGAACGCGCTCCTTGCTGCGGCCCAGTTCCTCACGTCGAGCGGCGACCCTCGGACGAACACCGTGCTCGGCATCCTGAACAACCTCGCCGGCGTCGGCTGGGCGCTGAGCTTCATCCCGATCGCGCTCCTCTTCTATCGCGGCTCCCGCCGCCACTCCGGATCCCTCGCCCTGGTCGTGCTGGCGATCGCGGTCGCGGCAGCGGTCGCCGCCTCCGGCCTCGAGATCGCCACGGCGGCCGGCGGCATGACCTTCGATCAGGAGTCGACCGCATACCTGCCGGTGCTCGGTGGGATCGGCATCTGGCTCATGATGAGCCAGGGCATGGAGCTTCTCGGGTCGAGCTGGCTCCCACGGCCGCGTGGCCCGCTGTTCTTCGGCATCGCGATCGGGCTCGCCTGGTTCCTCGCGAACGTCCTGTTCGGCGCCGGCGGACTCCCGCCCAGCTCGGGCGATCCGGCGACGAACGACCTCACCGACACCGGGGCGACGCTCCTGTCGGTCGGCATCCTCCTGCAGCCGATCTGGGGCCTCTGGCTCGGGCGGGTGCTCCGCCGGAGCGGCCCGCCGCCGGTCTAGCGGTCGCCGACCCTTCGGTTCGGCCGACGGTCCGGAGGTGGTACGAACGCTGTCCGAAGACGCGTGGAAGAATCGCGTTGGGAGGGCCGGCGAATGAACGATTCCTATGACCTGGTGATCCTGGGGTCAGGATCGACCGCGTTCGCCGCGGCGCTCAAGGCCGCCGAGCTGGGCAAGACCGCGGTGATGACCGAGTCGCGGACCGTCGGGGGGACCTGCGTGAACCGCGGCTGCCTCCCGTCGAAGAACCTCATCGAGGCCGCCCGCATCTACTGGGAGGCCGCGCATCCGCGCTTCCCCGGTCTCGGCGGCAAGCCGCTCGACCTCGACTTCAAGGCGCTCATCGCCGGCAAGGACGAGGTGATCCGCGACTACCGCGGCCGCAAGTACGAAGCGATCCTCGGCGACACCGACACGATCGCCATCGTCGAGGGCCACGCGACGGTCGCTGACCCGCACACCGTGTCGGTCGGCGGGCGCAGCCTGCATGGCGAGCACCTCCTCGTCGCCACCGGCTC
>DATCNH010000123.1:0-15013 GCA_036565345.1 Candidatus Limnocylindria bacterium
GGGATGTATCTCTTCGCCGATGTCGCCGTTCGGCAGAAGGTCCCCTACCTGGTCCCACCGACCTGCGGCCCGCGATAGGCCGCGCCGGCAGCCGCGTCCGCCGCGCCCGAGCGTGAGCGAGTGAGAACGCGCTTCGCCGGCGTGACGCTCATCGACGGCACCGGCGCTCCGGCCCGTCGCGACATGACGGTCGAGGTCGAGGACGGGAGGATCGCGGTCGTTGCCGGCACGCGCGCCGCGGCGTCCGACACCGGCATCGACCAGGTCGATGGCCACGGGCTCACCCTGCTGCCCGGGCTCATCGATGGTCACGTCCACCTCCTCCTCCAGCCGGATGTGAGCAACCTCGCGGAGTGGGATCGGGCGCAGGACGACGACGACGCGACCCTGCTCCTGCGCGCGAGTGTCGCGGCCGCGCAGCTCCTCGGCGGCGGCGTGACCACCGCCCGTGACTGCGGCGGCCGCGGCGGTCTGCCGATCGCGGTCCGCGACGCGATCGCGCGCGGCACGCTGCCCGGACCGCGGATCCTGGCCAGCGGCCCGGTGATCACGCGGACCGGCGGGCATGGGCATCGCTTCGGTCTCGTCGCGGACGACGCGCCCACGCTGCGGCGGGTCGCCCAGGAGCTCCTGCGCGGCGGGGTGGACAGCGTGAAGGTCATGGCGACCGGCGGGAACCTGAGTGGCGACTCACGGCCCGAGCGGCCGCAATACACCGCGGCGGAGCTTGCGGTCATCGTGGCCGAGGCCCACCGCGGCGGTCGGAGGGTCACCGCCCATGCGCACGCGCGGGCCGGGATCGCCAACGCCGTGGACGCGGGTGTCGACTCGCTCGAGCATTGCTCGTGGCTCGGGGAGCGCGGCCGCGACTACGACCCGGCCCTCGTCGAGCGGATGGTCAGGGCCGGCACGTTCGTCGATTTCACCCCCGCGGTGTCCTACCGGCTCGTCGAAGGACGGCAGGAGGGATGGTCCGAGCTCCGCACCCGTCTTCGTGCGGTGCGCGAGATCCGCGTACCGACGATGGTGCCGATGTGGAGAGCGGGCGTGCCGTTCTACTTCGGCAGCGATGCCGGAACGCCGCTCACGTTCTTCGAGGACTTCGCCCTGGTCCTCGAGCTCAGCGTCCTCGAGGGAGAGCTTCCCGCGGCCGTCGTGCTCGCCGCGGGGACCGGCACGGCGGCGCGAGCGCTGGGGATCGGCGACGAGACCGGCACGATCGCCGTCGGAAAGGCGGCGGACCTGCTATTGGTTGACGGAGACCCGCTGGCGGACATCCGCGCGCTCCGTCGGGTGCGGCGGGTGTACCGCTCCGGCCGGCTCGTTGTCGAGGACGGTCGCGCGGTGGTGCCGCGGCGCGACCTCGCGTACGTCCCACCGGCGGTCTCGGTGACGCCGATGCGATGAGCCGGGGCGGATAGGCTCGCGTGGTGACGGACGCCTTCGCCCTCGCCCTCCACTCGCACCTTCCGTACGTGCGCGGCGCCGGCCGGTGGCCACACGGTGAGGAGTGGATCCATGAGGCGATCCTCGGGACCTACCTCCCCCTCCTTGTCGTGCTTCACGACCTGCGGGACGAGGGGATCCGCTACCGCGTGACGATCGGGCTCACCCCGACGCTGCTCGAGCAGCTCGCGGACCCGGACATCGACGACCGCTTCGTGGAATACGTGGACGATCAGATCCGCCGCGCCGAGCTCGATGCCTGGGACCTGGCGACCGCGAACGCCGATCGCGCGGCGCTGGCCGAGCTCTACCGCGCCTCGTACGCGCGCCTGCGGGACGCCTACCGGCTGCGGTTCTCGGGCGACATCGTCGGCGCGTTCGCCGATCTCGCGCGCACCGGCCAGGTCGAGATCCTCACCTCGGCGGCGACCCATGGGTATCTGCCGCTCCTCGACGACCGATCGGTCGCGGCGCAGCTCGCCCTCGGCCGCAGTGCGACGGAACGCCTCACCGGCCTGGCACCGACCGGGATCTGGCTCCCGGAATGCGCCTACCGGCCCGGCCTCGAGCGCGTGCTCGAGGCGCAGGGGTTCACCCATTTCTTCACCGATGCCGACCTGTTCCTCGGCCGCGACGTCACGCCGACGCCGCGTCGCTTCGGGACGTCCTGGCCGATCCGGTCCGGTGGCGGCATCGCGCCGCAGGAGCGGCTGCCGGCCGACCAGCTTGATGCCGCCGGCACCGCGCCGACGGCGGCCGATCTCTTGCGACCGTATCTGGTGGCGGACTCCTCGGTCGCGGCCATCGCGCGCCACCCGGCGCTGTCGGGCCAGGTCTGGTCGGCGGCGACCGGCTACCCGGGCGATCCGGCGTACCGGGAGTTCCACCGCAAGGACGATCGCTCCGGGCTCCGGTACTGGCGCGTCACCGCCCCCACGGTCGAGCTGGGGGCCAAGGCCCCGTACCGCGTCGCCGAGGCCGCGGCGCGGGTGCGGTCCCATGCGGCGCATTTCGCCGCAGGGGTCCGTCGCACGCTCGACGCCCATCGTGCCGTGGCCGGCCGGTCCGGCTTGCTCGCGACGACGTTCGACAGCGAGCTTTTTGGCCATTGGTGGTTCGAGGGCATCGACTGGCTCGACCGCGTGCTCCGCGACCTCGGCCCGCTCACCGTGACCGCCGCGGAGCGGCTGGCGGCCGATCCGCCGCAGGAGCGCATCCCGCTGGCCGAGGGCTCGTGGGGAGCGCACAACGATCACTCGACCTGGCAGAACCCGGACACCGCCTGGATGTGGGACGGGATCGGTGCGGCGGCCGCGGCGGTCCGGGCGCTCGCGGCCGATCCGCCGGAGGACGGGCTTCGCGCTCGTGCCGCCGATCAGGCGCTGCGGGAGCTGCTGCTCCTTGAGTCAAGCGATTGGCCGTTCCTCGTCACCACCGGGCAGGCCGTGGCCTACGGTGCCGAGCGGTTCCGGTCGCACGCCGAACGGCTGCGTCGCTGCGTCGCGCTCGCCGCCCAGGGGCGGCCCTCGGACGAGGGCGAGCTGCGAGGGATCGAGCGCACTGACGCGGTCTTCCCGGATGCGCGGATCGCGATGCTCGGGCCGGGGTCGGTCTCGCCCCGCTAGCCCTTCGCCTCGCCCTTGTCGCCCTTGCCGGCGGCGGCCTTCGCCGGCGCGGCACCCTTCGTGGCGCCGGCTGCCGGCGTCTCCTCGGCCTCGTCCTCGGCGGGCTCGCTCTCGGCGGCGACGGCCGCAGCGGGGGCTTCCTCCTCGACCCGGGCGGCGACCGCCTTGGCGATCATCTCGTCCGGCTCGTTGAGGATGACGACCTTGCTCGCGTCGACGACGAGGTCGCGCACGTGGACGGTGTCGTCGATCTGCTCGATCTTCGAGATGTCGACCTCGAGACGATGCGGCATGTCCTGGGGGAAGGCCTCGACCCGCACGTGCTCCAGGCCATGGACGAGGATCGCGCCATGGGTCTTCACCGCCGGCGATTCGCCGCCGAAGTGCAGCGGCACGTCGGCGTGGGTCTTCTCGGTGAGCGAGACCCTGACGAAGTCGACGTGGAGCAGCTTGCCGGTGCGCGGGTCGCGGGAGACCCCGTTCACCAGGGCCGAGACGTCGGACTGGAGACCGGTCAGGGAGAGGAGTGTGGTGGTGCCCCAGCGGCGGAAGGCGAGCTCGAAGGCGTGGGCGTCGGTGTCGACCGGCGTCGAATCGGCGTGCCCGCCGAAGATGACCCCGGGGAGACGACCGGCACGGCGCAGCGCGCCGACGTGCTTGCCCAGCACCGTTCGCGGGCGGATCTCGAGCTTTTGTGCGTCAGCCATGGTGGACCGCTCCCCTCATGTTCGGTGTGGAGCGTCAAGTATCTCAGGGTGGGGTCGGAAGGTCCAAGACCAGGCGCAGCGGGCTGCCGAGCTCCGACACCGCCGGGCAGGCCGGATGGTCCAGGCCGAGGCCCCAGGCCAGCACCCGCTCGAAGTCCTCCACCAGCTTTACCTGCCGTACCAGGGGGAGGCCGGGGCGGATGTCGGTCGCGCCGGGATAGGTCGGCTGCCCGGTCGACGGGCTGACGGTCGAGGCGTTCCGGAATCGTGCGGAGAGGAACGCATTCCCGTCGAGGGTGACCGGCTGTCCGCTCACGGCGGTGAACGAGCTTGCCGGCTCGATGACATAGGTGGGCATCGCGAACGGTCCCGGGGCGGTGCTCGGGCCGAATTCGAACACGATCCGGTCGAACCCAGGCTGGTGTGCCACCCGCAGGCCCACGAGCTGGGCCTGGGCGCCGGCAGTGCCGCCGTTCACCGTCGGGCACGGGCCGGCCGCGGTCGGGTTGGCGGTGGGCGAGGCCGATGGGCTCGGGGCCACCGTCGCCGGAGGCGTGGCCGGTGCGGCGGACCGGTTGGGGCTCGCGATACCGAGCGGCGTGGCCGTCGGGCCGGTCAGACCCTGCGGCGCGCAGGCCCCGGCGATGACGATCGCGATCGAGAGCGAGAGCGCCCCGAACAGGAAGAGCCGGCCGATCACGCCGCCAGAGTGACGCAGGACCACCGAAATGTCGAGATTGAGAACAACCCGCGCTGAGTTCGTACGGAGAGCGTACGGTCGAGGCTCGACGTGTTAAACTGCCTCTCAGATGGCGTCTGATCGCCTGCGTTTGGCTCTGGTGTTCCACCAACACCAGCCGGCAGGCAACTTTCCCAACGTGTTCTCCGACGTGGCCGAGCGCGCCTACGCGCCGCTCGTCGCCGCGCTCTATCGGCACCCCGAAGTCAAGGCGACGCTCCACTTCTCCGGCCCGCTCCTCGATTGGCTGGAGGGCAACCGCCCGGATGTCATCGGCGACCTTGCCGATCTGGTGAAGCGGGGCCAGATCGAGCTCCTCACCGGCGGCTACCACGAGCCGATCCTGGTCGGGATCCCGCGCCGCGACGCGGTCGGGCAGATCCGCGCGCTCACCGACCGGGTGGCCGGGATGTTCGGGCGGCGTCCGCTCGGGGCCTGGCTGACCGAACGGGTGTGGGAGCCGCACCTGCCCTCACTGCTCGCCGAGGCCGGGGTCGCCTACACGACCCTCGACGAAGAGCACTTCCTCCAGGCCGGCCTGCGCCGCGATGAGCTCGGTGAGTCGTTCATCACCGAGGATCAGGGATTCCCGCTCGTCCTCTACCCCGGCAACATGCGCCTTCGCTATCTCATCCCATTCCGCGACGTGAGCGCGACGATCAAGGAGCTCCGCGAGCGCCACGCCGCCGGCGCCAAGCTGGTCGTCTACGCCGACGACGGCGAGAAGTTCGGGGCCTGGCCGGGAACGTTCCAGCGGGTCCACAAGGACGGCTGGCTCGAACAGTTCTTCACCGCCCTGGCGACGTCCGACTTCCTCGAGACCACCACGCTCGAGGACGCCTGGATCTTCAACAAGCCGTCGCGCCGGGTGTACCTCCCGGGCGGCTCCTATCCCGAGATGGGGGAGTGGGCGCTCGATCAGGCCGCGGCCCGCCGGTTCAGCCAGGCTCGCAACGCCTTGAAGGACGATCAGTCGGCGCTCGTCGCGATGGCCCCGTGGCGGAACTTCTTCGCCAAGTATCCCGAGTCGAACGCGCTGCATAAGCGGATGCTCATCGTCTCCGAGGAGCTCGCGCGGCGCAGCATCCTCGACGCGTCGCCTGAGGTCCGTCAGGCCCAGCAGAACCTCTGGCGCTCGCAGACGAACGACGTCTACTGGCACGGCGTCTTCGGCGGGCTCTATCTGCCGCATCTTCGTGCCGACGCCTACCACTCGCTGCTGAAGGCCGAGCGCATCCTCGCCGAGCGCCGCGTGGCCGCCGGCGAGCAGCGTGACTACGACGTCGACGGCAATGACGAGTACCTCTTCCGCGGGAACGCCGGGTCGGTCTTCGTCCACGTCCAGGGTGGTTCGGTCATCGAATGGGACGTCTACGCGTCGGCGACGAACCTCATCGACACCCTCGCGCGCCGCCCCGAGGCGGAGCACGACCACCTGCGCCGGGCCGAGAAGGCCGGCAAGGTGAAGGTCGGCAAGGTGAACGAGAAGGACGCCAAGTCGATCCACGAGACCATCCGCGCGAAGGAGCGCGGCCTCACCAAGCTCCTCGAGTACGACATCGGCCGCCGTGCGTTCTTCCAGGACAGCTTCAAGGTCGGCCGGGGCGACGCGGTCGTGCTCCATGGTCTGAGCTACCAGCTCACCCCGCAGCGCGAAGCGCGCACGGTGAGCCTCATCCTCGAGCCGCCGCCGCGCGCGCTCGCGAGCCTGCCGGGCTTCGGGATCCGCAAAGACATCCGCATCGCCGACGAGGGTCTCGCCGCGGGCGTCCGCTATCGGCTGCGCAACGATGGCGAGGACCCGATCACGCTGACCTTCACCAGCGCCTCGAACGTCGGCATGGTGGGTGAAGCGATCCCGGGCGACACGATCGGCCTCGGTGCCAAGAAGACCGCACCCGGCAAGCCGCTCGACGCGAAGAACGTGTCCGAGATCAGCGTGCATGCCGAGCAGCGCCACTTCGACATCACCTTCGCCATCGATCCGCCGGCGGAGGCTTCGACGAAGCCGATCTACGCGGTCTCCAATTCCGAGGACGGCTTCGAGCGCATCTATCAGCAGACCGAGATCAGCTGCTCGTGGACCGTCACCATCGAGCCCGACGCGCACGTCGACCTCGAGATCCGGGCCACCGCGGTCGGCCAGATGATCGAGCCTGATCTTCCCAAGTCGGCGCCACGCCGGAAGCGGGCCGCCCCGGTGGCCATCGCGGCCGGGCCGGCCGAAACTCCGGGGCGTCCCAAGCGGTAACACGAGCATGGGGATGACCGAGGTCCCGATGCGGCCCGAGCCCGGATACCCCGGCGTCCAGCCGCCCCGACGCGGCAACCCGGGCAACCCGGGCGGCCCCGGGCTCACCGCGGTCCTGCTCATCGGCCTTGTGCTCGGCGCGATCGGCGGCGGGGCCGCCGGCGGATACGTCGCCCTGCGGCAGTCCGCGGCATCCGACGGCGGTGGCTCGGCCGCTCCCCTGGCTCCCTCGCAGCCGGTGAACGTCCAGCCCACGACCGGCGACGTCGTCGTCGACGTGGTGAAGGACCTGCTGCCGAGCGTCGTGACGGTGATCAATCGCCTGCCCGGCGGGCAGGCGCAGTCCAGCGGGTCGGGCTTCGTCATCGACGCGGTGCGGGGCTACGTCGTCACGAACAACCACGTCGTGGAGAACGTCCGGGACGGCCAGGCAGGGGCGTCGTTCGACGTCGTCTTCAGCGACAACTCCACCACCAAGGCGACGCTCGTCGGCCGCGACCCCCAGACCGACGTCGCGGTGCTCCAGGTGACCGGCCGCAAGGATCTGCGCGCCGGGACCCTTGCGAACAGCGATCAGGTGCCGGTCGGAGCGACCGTCGTGGCGATCGGCAGTCCCCTCGGCGAGTTCCAGAACACCGTCACCAGCGGGATCGTGTCCGCGAAGGGCCGGCGGGTGCAAGAGAGCGACACGACCTTCCTCGAGGATCTCCTCCAGACCGACGCAGCGATCAATGAGGGCAACTCGGGTGGGCCGCTCATCTGGGCCGGTGCGAAGCAGGTCGTTGGCATGAACACGCTGGTGAATCGCGGCCAGGACGCGACCGCGCAGGGCCTCGGGTTCGCCGTCTCGAGCAACACGATCCGCGAGATCAGCGACGAGATCATCAAGAACGGCAAGATCGAGCGCGGGATCATCGGCATCCGCTACCAGCCGGTGAGCTCGCGTGCGGCGGTCAGCCTCGGGCTGCCGGCGCAGACCACCGGGATCATCATCACCGAGATCCTCCGGGGATCGCCGGCCGAACAGTCCGGGCTGCGGAAGGGCGATGTCATCACGAAGGTGAACGAAGCCCAGATCGATGCGGAGCATCCGGTCCAATCGATCCTGCTTCATCTCCGGGCCGGGGCCAAGGTGCAGCTCACCATCATCCGGGATGGGAAGCAGCAGAGCGTCGACGTCACTCTCGGAAGGGCTTAGCCCGCCGCCGGCGCTTCGCCGGACGGATGCGATCCTGTACGTCCTGGCGAGCGGCCTCGCCGGTCTCGGCCTCGGGATCGCCCTCTTCTACCTGAACTTCCTCTATCGTGCCCTCGGCCTCGACGCTCGCGCGATTGGCCTGCTGAGCGCGGCCCAGGCGCTCGGCGTGGTCGCCGGCGCGCTTCCGGCCACGTTCCTGTCCCAGCGGATCCCGCGGCGCTCGGCGATCTTCATCGGCGGGACGGTCACCGGTGTCGGGATCGTCGGGATCCTCACCCAGGGCACCCTCGCCCCGCTGTTCATCTCGGCGACGCTGCTCGGCGCCGGTGGGATCGTCGTGGCGTCATCCGGCACGGCGCTCGTCGCCGACGCGACGATCGGGTTGGACCGCCCGCGGATGTTCGGTCGCCAGGTCGCGCTCGGCGCGCTTGCGAGCTTCGTCGCGATCAGTGTCGCCGGCGCGCTCGCCTCGCCGGTCGGTGCGCTCATCGGCCGCGCGCCCGAGGATGCGCTCACGATCCGCGCGGTCATTGCGATCGGCGGCGTGCTCGCGATCGTGTCGGCCATCCCGATCCTGTTCGTGCGGACCGCACCCATCGCAGCGGGCCGCCTCGACCCGCCGCATCGCCGCCAGCTGCTGCTCCGGTTCGCCGCCGTCGAGGTCGCCTTCGGCTTCGGCGCCGGAAGCTTCCTGCCGTTCCAGAACCTGTTCTTCGCCGACCGGTTCGGCCTCTCCATCGCCGGCGTCGGCGTCGCCCTCGGCGCCCTTGCCGTTGCCGGAAGCGCCGGGGCGCTGCTGTCCGGCCGCTTTCTCGTTCCCTGGCTCGGGACGACGAAGGCCGCGGTCGCTTCGGTGTTCGGCTCGCTGCCGTTCGCGCTCGTCGCCGCGGTCACCGGTGAGCCGCTCGTCGCGGGGGTCGCGCTCGGCATCCGGGCGGCGCTCATGTACGGGGCCAGCCCGGCGGTGACGGCGCTCCAGCAGTCCTCGTTCGCGCCGGCCGAGCGTGCCGGCGTGGTCGTCCTGTTCGCGATCGCCTGGAACGGCGCCAACGCCGGCGGCGCCGCGCTCTCCGGGCTGGTCCGGGCCGAGCTCGGTCCGTCCGGCTACACCGCGAACCTGGTGATCCTCATCGCCGCGTACGCGGTCGCGGCCCTGCTCATCCAGGCGTTCTTCCGCGGCCACGAGCCGCGCGGCGACATCGCCGGTAGGCTTCCGGCAGACTCAGCGGGGTGAGCCTCCCGACCGGCCGGAACCTCGTTGCCGACGCGATCACTGCGGCGGTCCTGGCCGCCGCGGATGCCGAAGGTTGGGGCGATCCGGGGCGTTCGGCGGCGGTCGAGGTGGAGCGTCCGGCCAACCCGAGCCACGGCGACTACGCGAGCAGCATCGCGATGCGTCTCGCCCGGCCGCTGCGGCTTCCTCCGCTTCGGATCGCGCAGGCCATCGCCGGCCGGGTCGCCTCAGGTGACGCGATCGCGACGGTCGAGGTGGCCGCACCCGGTTTCATCAACATCCGGCTCCAGCCGGCCTGGCTCGCGCGCCAGGTCGACGTCATCGTGTCCGCAGGCATGGACTTCGGCCGGACCGCCGATCTGGCCGGACAGCGGATCCAGGTGGAGTATGTCTCCGCCAACCCGACCGGTCCGATGACCATCGCGAACGCGCGTGGCGGTCCGATCGGCGATGTGCTTGCGAACGTCATGGCCTTCAACGGGGCGGCGGTCACCCGGGAGTTCTATGTGAACGACGCCGGCGGCCGGGTCGAGCTCCTGGGACAAAGCGTCGCGGTGCGCTACCGGGAGCTCGGTGGGGACACGAGCATCGCGTTCCCGGATGATGGCTACCCCGCCGATTACATCGTGGAGGTGGCGAAGCGCATCCGGACCGAGGACGGGTCGGCCCATGAGTCCCTGAGCTTCGATGAGCAGACCGCGCTCTTCACGAGGAAGGCGCAGCGCTGGTTCGTCGACGGCTTCGTGACCACGACCGAGCGGTTCGGCATCCATTTCGACGAGTGGTACTTCGAATCCGAGCTCATGCGGTCCGGGGAATTCGCGGACACGCTCGCCGCGCTGCGCAAAGGGGGGCACATCGAAGAGCGCGACGGCGCCCTGTGGCTGCGCTCGCGCGAGCTCGGGGAGGACATCGAGAGCGTCGTCGTGCGGAGCAACGGCCTGCCGACGTACTTCGGCGTGGATATCGCGTATCACCGGCTCTGCCTCGTGGGTCGCGGCTTCGACCGGAAGATCGACATCTGGGGCGCCAACACCCATGGCCATCTCCGCCGGATGCGCACCGCCCTCGCGGCGCTCGGCCTGGCCGACCGCTGGGACGTCGTGCTCTACCAGTACGTCCGCTTCCTGCATGAGGGCGTGCTGCTGAAGATGGGCAAGCGCCTCGCCCAGTTCCTCCTGCTGGACGACGTCATCGACGCGGTCGGCGTGGACGTCGCCCGCTGGTTCTTCCTTCAGGCGAGCGCCGACCGCAATCTCGATTTCGACTTCGAGCTTGCGGTCCAGCAGTCCAATGACAATCCCGTCTACTACGTGCAGTACGCGCACGCGCGGATCTCGAGCATCTTTCGCACGGCCGCTGAGCGCGGGCTCACCGCCGATGGCGCGAACACGGGGTTGCTCACCGATCCGGCCGAACAGGACCTCATCCGGCTCGTCCTCCGGTTCCCCGTGCTTGTCGCCGAGATCACGGCCAAGCACAACGTCCACCTGCTCACCGGCTACGCCCTTGAGCTGGCCGGCACGTTCCACGCGTTCTACAAGGGCAACCGCGTCGTGGGGGATGACCCGGCGCGCTCGAAGGCGCGGCTGCGGCTGGTCGAGGCGGTGCAGGTCGCCCTGCGGCAGACCCTCGGCCTCATCGGGGTGAGCGCGCCCGACGCGATGTGAATCGCGCCGGGCGGACCGCTACCGCGCCGGCGTGGCGGTTGGGCTCGGGCTCCCGCCGCGGCGCGCACCGCCCGCACCGCCCAGCAGATCGCCGAGCACGTTGTTCCCACCGAGCACGATCGCCTGCGCCGATACCGAGCCGGTCGTCGCGTCGGGCGTGCCGGCCACGGTGATCTGGTCGCCGGCCTTGAGATCGGAGAGCTTCACGTCGGTCTCGGCCGTCTTCACGACGCGAGTCGTCGGGCCGACGAGGATGAGCTGCGACGTCGCCGTGGGCGACGCGCCCTGTTGGCCGCCGGTGCGCACCTGGACGGTGATCGAGTCGGTGTTCACCGAAAGGATCTGGCCGTTCACGATGCCGCGGCTCGCAGCCCCTCCGGCCGCGCCGCCGAGCGGTCCACGGCCGCCGGCGGTCACCGCGGCGCTCGCCCTCGGGCTGCTCGCGGTGCTCGCCTGGGCGCGGCTCGTGCCGGCGAAGAAGCCGGCGCCGAAGAGCACGAGCGCCACGACGGCGCCGGTGATGATCTGGAATGGTCGAGAGCGCATGAGATTCCCCCCTTATTCGTAGCGGAGCGCCTGGATCGGATGCAGGCGTGCGGCCCGCATCGCCGGATAGAGGCCGAAGATGACGCCGATCGCGACCGACACCCCGACCGCGACGATGACCGTCCCGGGGGTGATGATCACGAGCAGCCCCGCGGCCTGGGGGATCCGCTTCACCACCTCGGTGATGCCCCAGCCGAGCAGGATTCCCAGCACGCCGCCGAGGCCGGTGAGCCCGATCGCCTCGATGAGGAACTGGGCGAGGATGTCGCGGCGCCTTGCCCCGACGGCCTTGCGGATCCCGATCTCACGGGTCCGCTCGTTCACCGAGACGAGCATGATGTTCATGATCCCGATCCCGCCCACGAGGAGCGAGATGCCGCCGATCGCGGCGAGCAGGATCGTGAATGTTGCGGTGATCGAGCCGAGCGCGGCGAGCGTGTCGTTCTGGTTCGTCACCGTGAAGTCGGCGGAGGCCGGATCGTTGATCTTGTGCCGCGCGAGCAGGACGGTCCGCACGTCCTCGGTCGTGTTGGCCATCTCGTCGCTCGACGCCGCCTTCACGATGATCGCGTTCACCGTGTTCGTGCGGCCGGTGAGGACGCGTTGCGCGGTCGTCGTCGGTACGAGGATCTGCTCGTCGCGGCTGAAGCCGAAGGTCGAGCCCTTGGCCTCCAGGAGCCCGACGACCCGGAAGTTCACGATCCGGGCTCGCGCGTTCGCACCGCCGAACGCCTGGCGGAGCTGGATCGTCTGGCCGACCGGATCGGCGTCGCCAAAGAGGTTCTCGGCGGTGATGGACCCGAGGATCGCGACCTGGGCGTTCACCCGCAGGTCCGACTCACTGAAGAACTCCCCGCTCCGGAGGGTCCAGTCCCGCACCGTGGGGTACTCCTCGGTCACGCCCACGACGTTCGTGCTCCAGTTCGTCGTTCCGGCGACGACCTGCCACCGGCCGGCGTTCTGCTCCGCCTCGACCGCCTTGATCGTCGGGCCGAGCTGGTCCTGGATCGCCTTCATGTCGTCGAGGGTGAGGCTCTGGGCCTGCGCCCCCGCGCCGCGAAGGCCGGCATCGGTCTGGGCACCGGGGGTGACGGTGACGAGGTTCGAGCCGAGGGAGAGGACCGTGCTCTGCACCTGGGCCGAGGCGCCGTTCCCCACGGCGACCATCGCGATGACCGCGGCGACACCGATGATGACGCCGAGCATCGTGAGCGACGAGCGCAGCTTGTTCACCACGATCGACTGGAGCGCCGAGCGGAACGAGTCGAGGATCTTCATCCGCCGGCCGCCGCCGCGGGGTGCAGGTCGACCGATCCCGCGGCCCCGGCGGTCGCAAGCTCGGCATCGGCCCGGCGCGGAGCTCTGACGAGCTCGTCTCCGGAGACGACCCCGTCGCGCATCCGGACGATGCGCTTGCAGTGCTCGGCGACGTCGGGCTCGTGCGTGACCATCACCACCGTCTTTCCGGCGTCATTGAGGCGCTGGAAGATCGCCAGGATCTCGGCGGTGGAGCGCGAGTCGAGGTTCCCGGTCGGCTCGTCGGCGAGGATGAGCGCTGGATCGTTCAGCAGGGCGCGGGCGATCGCGACCCGCTGCTGCTGCCCGCCGGAGAGCTCGTTCGGCTTGTGCCGGATGCGCTCGCCCAGGCCGACGGCCTCGAGCGCGCGCTTCGCGCGGTCACGCCGGGCATGGCGGTCTCCGCCGTAGATAAGCGGCAGCTCGACGTTCTCGAGCGCGTTCAGGCGGGGAAGCAGGTTAAACGTCTGGAACACGAAGCCGATGTGCCGGTTGCGGATCGCCGCGAGCTGGTCGTCGTTCAGCGTCCCGACGGTCTGGCCGGCGAGGACGTAGCTCCCCGAGTCCGGGACGTCGAGGCAGCCGAGGATGTTCATCATCGTCGACTTCCCCGATCCGGACGGGCCCATGAGCGCCACGAACTCGCCGGGGTGTACGTCCAGGTCGGTGCCCCGCAGGGCGTGGACGATGTTGTCTTTCCCCATGCGGTAGGTCTTCGTGATGCCCCGCAGCCGCAGGACCGCTTCGGTCACCGGCCGGCCCCCGGGCCGCCGCCGATCCGCACGCCGCCCCCGGCCGCGCCGGAGGAGGCCGCGCGCGGTTGGGGCAGGACGACGGTGTCACCCTCCTGCAATCCGGTGACGACCTCGGTGATGGTCTCGTTGCTGATGCCGAAGGTCACGTCGGTGTCGACCGGCTGTCCGTCCTTCAGGAGCTGGACGTAGCGCCGGCCGTTCGTCGTGCGGACCGCGAGGTTCGGGACGGTGAGCACGTTCTGCCGGCTCGCAATGATGATCGCCGCCGTGCCGCTCATGCCCGGCCGGATCTGCGGGTTCGGGATGTCGATGAGGACATCCACGCCATAGACCGGCACCCCCTGCGCGATCGTCGCCAGCGGATCGAGCGCGGAGACCTTGCCGGTCATCCGCGCGGTGCCGACCGCGTCGACCGTGATCGTGGCCACCTGGCCGAGCTGGAGTTTTGCGACGTCGGCTTCTCCGATCGTCCCGTGCAAGGCGACGCCAGCGGTGTCGGCCAGCAGGATGAACGGATTCGCGGTGCCGCCGCCGGTCACGAACTCACCGATCTGGCTGCTCACCGACGCGACGACTCCTGCCGCCGGTGCCTTGAGGGTGGCGTTCGCGAGATTGTTCTGGGCGGACTCGAGATTCGCCTGTTGCGAGAGGACGCTCGCGTACGACGCTGCGATGTCGAACGATTTCACGCTCGCCGCGGTCTTCTGCAGCGACAGCTGCGCCGATTGCAGCGAGCTCTGCGCGCCCTGGAGCGTCGAGGTCGTCCGCTCCTGGGTCGCGGCGAGGCCCTGGAGGCTGGCGACGAGCGTCCCGGTGATCGCGTCGGTGATCGTTCCCACCGCCGTGCCGGCCTGGGCGATCTTCGCCTTCGTCGCGCTCGCCAGCTGCTGGTCGGCGGTGAGGGTGTTCTGCAGCCCCTGGATGTCGTTTCGCGATTGATCGAGGCTCGTGTCGCTCTTGCTTGCGGTGCCGTTCAGGGAATTCTGCGCCGGGGTGACATTCGTCTGCGCCGACGCGAGCTGCCCGTTCGGCGCATCGATCGCGTTGCTCAGGCGGGACGCCGCCGTGGTGTACGCGGTCTGGGCCAGCTGGTAGGCCGCGTTCGCGCTCGAGGGGTCGGTGCCGGCCGCGACCATCGTGTCGAAGACGCCGTAGGCGTTCGCGAGCGCGCTGATGGCAGTCCCGTAGTCGGAGAGCGCGCCGGCGAGGACGCCGTTCGAGTAGCTCGTCGCGTTCGCGAGGGCGGCCTGGGCGAGGTTCAGGGAGTTCTGCGCGCTGCGCACATCGCTCGTCTGGGTGAGGGTTCCGAGGTCGGTCTGGGCCACGACAAGCTGCGCCTGCGCGACACCGATGCCCGACTGGTAGGTCCGGATGTCGGCGGGAATCGCCTGGCCGAGGAGGGTGGAGGCGTTCTTCGCCGCGACGTAGTTCGTCTGCGCCTTCGACAGCGATTGCTGCGCGGTGACGACGTCGTTCTGGGTGGTCTTCTGCGTCTGGGCCAGGCTCTTCTGCGCATTGTCGACCGATTGGCGGGCGATCGCGAGAT
>DATCNH010000124.1:0-14678 GCA_036565345.1 Candidatus Limnocylindria bacterium
GCGGTCCACGACCTGCTGGATCCGCCGGCGGAGCGGGGCGAACAGCGCGACGACGGCGAGGGTGGAGAGGGCCACCGGGACCTCGGATCCGCCGATGAGCGGCCGAAGGACGGTCTGGAGGAGCACGACCCCGGCAAAGTACGTCGCCGCCAGGGTGAGCGAGACCGCGGCGTAGATGAGCGTCCGGCGGATGAGGACGTCGATGTCGTACAGGCGGTAGCGGAGGACGGCGATGCCGATCGCGATGGGGATGAACCCGCTCGACAGGAGGCTCAGCGCCCATGCGATGTCCGACGCCGTGCCCTTCGGAAGCGCGACGCTACTGACCGCAGACCCGAGGGACACACTCGCCGCGTAGGCGAACCACTTCAGCTGGAGGCGCTCGGTCCCGGTCGACCGCGCGAAGCGCGCGAGCAGCGCGAGCAGGGCCAGGAGGAAGCTGGGGAGCGCGAATGCGTCGGTCAACGGCAGCAGCGTGAGGATCGCGTCGCCGGCGGCACCGCCGATGCCAAATGGGTTGGGAATCGTCGCCACCTCGAGACGTTCGGCCGGCGAAGCGGTCAACGCGTACGGCACACGGAGTGGACGAGGGGCGAGGGCGCGCGCGAGCGTGGTCGCCGTGGACATGACCACGATCGCCAGGAGGATCGGTGCCCACCGGCGCGACGGCAGGCGGTCGGTGGGAAAGAGCACGAGCGCGACGAGGATCGCACCGAGCGCCGGGAAGGAGAGGAAGGAGCTGAGCCAGGTCGCCACCTCGCGGCCGGGCAGGCTGCCCAGAGGTGCGGCGAAGGCCTGCCAGGCGTATGCGCGGGCGGCCATGTCCACCGCGAAGAGCGCGCCGGCGCCGAGGAACAACCAGCCGATCGGCCGGCCGGGGCGGCGGAGCGCGACGATGAGGCCGACGCCGGCGAAGGTGCCGAGCACGAGCGGCAGGACGATGAGTGGCCCGAAGTAGGCGAGCATGAGGAAGTCGGCCGCGTTGGCGATCGCCGCGACCAGTGCGATGAGGATCGCGACAACAGTGAGCCGACTCACTCCCGCGGCTCCGGTCCGCGCGACGACTCCGCTGCGTGTCGCGGTCATGCCGTCGGCTCCTGCGGCTGCGCCGCACCGACCACGGCTGGGCGATCGTTCGATCGCAGGCCGACGACGTTGTAGGCGACCATCGGTTTGTGGAAGCCCTTGAGCTGGAGCGTCGACAGGGCCTCGGCCTCGACGAGATTCATGGTCTATAGAAATCAGCGGACCGAGGCTCGCTGCGTCCCGGGATCACGCTCCCCGGCGATCACATACGTCCAGCCCCAGAGCACCGTGAACACGAGCTGGAGCGCGATGGTCGTCCACCCCAGCTCATTGGACAGGCCCTGGAGCTGGCCGATCGTCGACAAGACGAGGCTCACGACCCACCCGAAGGCATTGCCGGCGGCGACCGCCCGCTGAGTCCGACCGTCCGCGGTGTCCTTCGTCAGATAGTTCACGATCCCGTAGCCGAGGTACGCCCCGCCGAGGAGCCGCGCCTCGTAGCGTGCGATCTCGTCGAAGGTGACGCCAAAGATCGAGGCGAGCGCGGCGGGCGCGACGAGCGCAGCCAGGCCGTAGATCACCGAGACGACGGCGCTGAGTATGGCCACAGTGCGGTAGCTCATGACGGTTCCCTCCCAGGCTCGGACGGCCCTTTGGGGCCGTTGGCCCGCGGCCATCCTCCGCCGCGACCGTCCTGAAACCGTTACGAACGGTCAGCCCTTACGACCCTGATCGCCGCGCCCTACAGTCACGCCCGGCGGGTGGCCAGACCACCCAAGGCAAGCGAAGGTGGTGGATGAGCGCCCGTACCGGGTGACCGGCGTGTTCGTCCGCAGAGATGAGGGCTGGCGCTGGCGCCAGTACCACGGCTCGGAGCATCGGCTCCATCGGGTAGGGAGCCGCTCAGCTCGCGGCGGACCGATCCACCGGGGCGGTCCTCTCGCGCAGCCACACGCTGGCGTGCGCGGGGCGGATGGTGTCGTTCACGACATCGAGCAGGTCCGCGCGCACCGAGTCGAGGTCGACGTCATCGCGCAGCCGCGCGCCGAAGGCGTCGAGCGTGCGGACAGCGTCATAGCGGGAGCGGTAGAAGTGACGGTCGACCGCGTCGCGGATGCGGGAGCGGACCGGTTGGAAGAGCGCGACGACGAGCAACGTCGAACCGGCGACGGCGAGGTCGCTGCCCGAGGTGAAGGGCCGCAGCAACGCGTGCAAGAGGATCACCGTCCCGAAGTACGTGGCGACCAGTGTCGCGGAGACCGCGCCATACACGACGGTGCGGCGCACGACGATGTCGATGTCCCATAGGCGATACCGGAGGATCGCCAGCGAGAATGCCGTACCGAAGCACGCCGTCGAGATCAGGAGGACCGGCAGCGCCACCGCCGGCCGCAGCAGGGGCGGAAGGTCCACGTCTGCGAGGAAACGTGCCGGTAGCACGAACAGGATCCCGATGAAGAGCACCCAGTTGCTGGCCAGCAGCCACTTCGTCTGCTGGCGCTGGACCGGTCCGGAGACCTTCCAGATGCGGTAGAGCTGAGCAGCCAGTCCCGCAGTGATCCAGGCGAGCCAGACCGCCAGCCTGGAAGCCGGGAGCGTGAGCATCCCCGATCCGCCCGCGAGCAGGACCGCACTCGCGACCCAGACGACCGGCCAGCTGAAGGCGAGGACCGCCGAGCGTCGAGGCACAAAACGGCCGTCCGGGAAGAACAGGAGGTAAGGCACCGGCATCGCGGCGCCCAGCCACTGCGCCGCCACGACCGCACCAGCCCACAGGGGCTCTGCGGCGATCAGGGCCTCAGAAGCCGGGAACAGGAAGGCGAGGAACAAGAGGCCACCGACCGAGGTGTAGAGCGCGACCCAGTCGTCGTACCGACGCCAGGCCATGAGCACCGTGTTGGCCACGTATTGGATGAGGATCAAAAGTTCGAGCGCGAAGAGCGCGAGGCCGTACGGACCACCGACAGGCCGCAGGAGGCTTCCCGCGCCCGCATCCACGGCCATGAGCTCGGTGAACCGCGAGATCATCGAGGCGATGAGCAGGCCGAGCGCCGATGGGTACAGCACAAGCCACAGGAGGCGGGCGGCCAGGAGTCCTCGGATCCTCGCGTCTTCATGACGGAGCCCGGGCGTCATCTCGCGTGCTCCCGGAGCCACGCGTTGGCGCGCACGACTATGTGGTCATCCACGACCGGAATGCCAGCGCGGCGATCAGCACCGTCCCGACGACGACGGTCAGCGTGGCGAACCACCGCCACCGTCGGCCGGCGAGCCGTCCCGTCGGATGCGCTCATCGGGGCAGACGGCGGACGGAACGGCCGCAGGATGACCGCCCACGCGAGCAGTGCGATCGTCGAGAGGGCGATGGCAGACCCGAGCCTCATGGCCGCGTGCCCCGCAGCCACACGCTCGCATGGGTCGGCTGGACCGTCTGCTGGACCGCGTCGATCAGGTCGGCGCGGACCGCGTCCAGGTCGACCTCGTCGCGCAGCCGGGCGCTGAAGGCGTCGAGGGTCCGCGCGGCGTCGTAGCGCGAGCGGTAGAAGCGCCGGTCGACGGCGGCCTGGATCCGGCGGCGGAGCGGCTGGAAGAGTGCCAGGCTCGCCAACGTGGAGACCGCGACGGCGAGCTCGTTGCCCTGGGTGAACGGGCTCAGGACGGTCTGCACGAGGAGCACGACGCCGAAGAATGCGAGCGCGATCACCGCGGTGGTCGGGCCGTAGACGAGCGCGCGGTTGATCAGGATATCGATGTCGTAGAGGCGATAGCGCAGGATCGCGACCGCGGCGGCGACCGGGACAAGGCTGATGCTCAAGATCGCCGCCGCGTTGACGATCTGCGCCCACAGCGGTGCCACGCCCGTGCTCGGGTACAGGCTCAACACCACCAACGCGCCGACGCTGAGCAGCACGGACAGCACGACGCTGCTCGCCAGCCATTTCAGCTGTTCCCGCTCGAGCGTCCCCGAACGGCGATAGCGACGCACCATGGCGACGGCCGCGAGCAGGAACATCGGAATGAACAAGGGGTATCCGAGGCCGCCAAGCACCGCGGCGACGTCGCCCAGGGGACCGACGACGCCGAGCGGATTATCGACCGTGATCCCGATGCTTGGATCGACCGGTCCGGGCGCGATGGCGGACGCGAGGCTCGTCACGACGGCCACCGTCAGCGCGACCTGCGCGAGACGCTTCCAGCGCGGACTGAGGTACTGCCCGTCGGGAAACAGGAGCAGCAGGACGATGAGCGCCGCCCCGCTGAGGATGCCCGGCCAGATGTACAACCACACCGCGAGCCAGGCGTTGGGCAGACTGCCGGCGCGGACGTAGCTCCCGGCCACGTTGTTCACCGCCCAGCCCAGCTGACTGAGGCAGAACAGGATGCCGACGAGGTGGTGAGGATGCCGGCTCAGGATGAGCACGCCCACCGCAGGGAATACCAGGATGCCGACAAAGCCCACGAGCCCGGAGAGGAACCCGCCGCCGTAGACCGTTTCCAGCCAGACGTAGGCACTCATGAGCGCGAGCTGGACGGCGGCAGCCACGATCCCGACGGCGCGGTAGCTCACTGGCCTTCACCGCGGATCCAGACGCTGGCCTGGGTCGGCTGCACGGTCTGTTTAGCCGCCGACACCAGATCGGCGCGCACGGCATCGAGGTCGACCTCGTCGCGCAGCCGGGCGCTGAAGGCGTCAAGCGTCCGCGCGGCGTCGTAGCACAAGCGATAGAAGCGCCGGTCGACCGCGGCCTGGAGCCGGCGGCGGAGCGGCTGGAAGAGGGCCAGGCTCACCAGCGTGGAGACGGCCACGGCAAGCTCGTTCCCCTGGGTGAACGGGCTCAAGACGGTCTGCACCAGGAGCACGAGGCCGAAGAAGGCCAGTGCGATCACCGCGGTCGTCGGGCCGTAGACGAGCGCGCGGTTGATGAGGATGTCGATGTCGTAGAGGCGGTAGCGCAGGATCGCCACGCCGATCGAGACCGGCAGCGGCAGCAGGGCCAGGGCGAACAGCACATCGGTCAGCGGGGCGCCGACGGAGTTCGAGGCGATGAAAAGCACGATCATCGACACGACGCCGGCCACGATCCACTTGAGCTGCTGACGCTCGGCGCCGCGCGAGCGGCGGGTGCGCACGATGAGCGCGGCCGCGCCGCCGATGAAGAGCGCGACGTAGATCCCGTAGGCGTTGTTCACGAACTCGAAGACCGCCGCCATCGCCGGAACGAACAGCGGGTTCGGGATGAGCGGCGCACCCTCCCCGGTGGACACGCCGGGCGATCCGAGGCCGAAGACGAGCAGAACGGCGAGGAACGCGACGGCCGTCACCACCAGCAGCCGCCCCCAGGCCGGAGAGAGTGGCCGGCCGCTCGGCAGGAGATGGGCGAGGAACACCGGGACCGCGAGCGCGACGAGCCAAAGCCAGCCCAACGAGGCGGCGACCTCGCCGCCCCCGATGCCGTATCCGTCGGAGGCCGCGATCGCATAGCGATAGGTGAGGGCGCTCGCGACCATCGCGAGCGAGAAGGCGCTCAGCAGCCAGCCGACGGCATTGCGTGGCTCGCGTGTGGCGACGAGCGCCCCGACCAGGGCATAGAGGAGGACGATCGGAATGAGGACCGTATCGGTGGAGTTAGCGCCCCGCCCGTCGATCGACTCCAACCAGAGGGCGGCCGCTGCGATGAGGATGGCGAGCCCGAAGGGCAGCCACGCCAGCCGCCTCATCGCGGCGGCCCGTCCGCGCCGCGAAGCCAGACCGACGCCTGCGCCGGCTGAACGGTCTCACCCACCGCGTCGATCAGCCCGCGCTTGAGCGTCCCGAGGTCCACCTGGTCCCGGAGCCGGGCGGAGAAGACGTCGAGGGTCCGCTCGGCATCGTACTTCCGGCGGTAGAACCGGCGATCGACGGCCGCGCCGATCCGGCAGCGCACCGGCTGGAACAGCGCGACCACCGCGAGGGTCGAGATCGCGACCGCGACGCCGTTGCCGCCGGTCACCGGTGCGAGGAGCGTCTCAAAGAGCCCAACGGCACCGACGTACGCTGCGAGGAGCACCCCCGACAGGCCCGCGTACACGAGCGTCCGGCGGATGAGGACGTCGATGTCATAGAGCCGATACCGGAAGATCGCCACGGCGATGGCGACCGGGAACAACCCGAGCGTCGTCGCGCCGGCGCCCCAGACCCAGTCCGCCAGGCCCGGCGGGGCGAAGTTGCTCGCCACCAACAGACCGAGCGAGAGCGTGCCGCTGTAGGCCAGCCACTTGATCTGCTCGCGCTCCACGGCGTTCGAGCGCCGATATCGGACGAAGAGGGACAGCGGCCCCAGAAGCACGATCGGGATGCTGGCCGAGTCACCGAGGGGAGCAAGGGCCGCGATGATCCCGGCGAGCGGGCCGTGGAGCGCAAAGGGATTCGGGATCGACCTCCCGCTCGGTCCGCCACCTTCGGCAAAGTTCGTCGGGAGCTGGAGGGGCGCGTCCTTCAGCATCCCGGTCACGGTGATGGCGATGAGGATCAGGATCATCCCACGCTCGAGCCAGGTCCACCGCCCGCCGAGGCCCCGCCCGGACGGGAAGAACAGCAGGAGGAGCACCAGGGTCCCGAGCGCCGGCGGGAAGGCGGCGGTCGAGACGAGGGCGGCGATCTCACCCCCAGGACGACCGCCGGGGTGGGCGACGAGCGCCGACCAGCCATATGCGCCGGTGGCGAACAGGACGGCGAAGAGGAGCCCGGACAGGCCGAGCAGCCAGCCGACCGGATTGCGCGGGATCCGCGCGATGAGCAGTCCGCCGACGAGCGAGAGCGGGGCCAGGGCGACCGGGATGACGATGAGCGGACCGAAGAATTCGATCATGGCGACATCGATGAGCAGCAGCCCGATCCCCAGCAGCGCGACCGTCGCTCCGGCGAGACGGCTCGTCAAGCGCATCCAAGCGCTCGCGACAGCCACCTCATGATCACGGCCATACTCATTTCCAGACACTCTGACCGACCGCCGTCCGGAAAGCGTTACGACGGCGCAGCGATCGCAGGAGGATCATGCCCGAGCTTCGCGTCCTGTTGCTTGGCGCACCGCTGATCGCGGTCGGGCGCACGCCCATCGCGACCGACACCCGCAAGGCGACCGCACTGCTTGCCTACCTGGCTGTTTCAGAGCAGCCACAGCGGCGCGCGACGCTTGCCGCGCTGCTTTGGCCGGACGCCGACGAGCAGAAGGCCCGCGGGGCGCTGCGGCGCACGCTCTCCGTCCTACGGACCGCCCTCGGTGACCGGTGGCTCGAGGCCGACGGCGAGACCATCGATCTCGAGCGGTCCCACGCGCGGATCGACGTCGCCGAGTTCCGCACGGCGATCGCCGATGGGCGCCTCAGCGATGCGGCCAAGCTCTACCGTGGCGATCTCCTCGCCGGCTTCTCGCTCCGCGACAGCCCGGCGTTCGACGATTGGCAAGCCGATCAGGCCGACGCGCTCCGAAGCACCTACGCCGAGGTGCTCACGGGGCTCGCCGCCGGCGCGGAGCGGGCCAGGGATCTCGCAGCGGCACTCGGATACGCGAGGCGGCGGCTGGCGATCGATCCGCTGCACGAGCCGGCCCACCGCGAGCTCATGCGGCTGTACGCGGCGTCCGGCGACCGCTCGGCGGCCCTCCTTCAATACCGGGACTGCGCGCGGCTGCTCGACCGCGAGCTCGGCGTCGCGCCGGCGGAGGAGACGCGCAGCCTTCATGATGCGATCGAAGCGGGGACGCTCGACGATCCCGATGCGCCGCCGGAGGTCGCCACGGCTTCGGCGCTCGCCGAGCTGCACACGCTCCACGGCGACTATCTTCGGGCGATCGGGAGCTACGAGACCGCGATCGCGAAGGCTCCGGCGAAGCTGCGCGGCGGCCTCGAGCACAAGCTGGCGCAGGTCCACCATCGGCGCGGGGACTGGACGAACGCCGAGCGCCACTACGCCGCGGCACGCAAGGCGGCCACCGGTGTCGGCGCGCAGGCGCGGATCCTCGCCGACTGGAGCCTCGCCGCGCATCGGTCTGGCGACGGCCAGCGGGCGAAACGTCTCGCGGCCGAGGCGCTTGGGCTCGCCGAGCGCTCGCACGACACACGCGCCCTCGCGCAGGCGCACAACATCCTCGGGATCCTCGCGACCGGTCGTGCCGCGCGGACGCACCTCGAGACGAGCGTGGCCTTGGCCCAGGACCTCGGCGATCGCGAGGCGCAGGTGGCGGCGTTGAACAATCTCGCGCTGGCGTTGAAAGAGGCGGGCGAGCTCGAGCGGGCGTCCGCGCTCACCGAGCAGGCGCTCGCGGCGTGCGCGGCGATCGGCGACCGCCATCGGACCGCCGCACTGCACAACAACCTCGCCGACATCCTCCGCGCGCAGGGCCGCGAGGATCAGGCGATGCGCCACCTGAAGCGCGCGGTGCGCCTCTTCTCGGAGATCGGCGAGGCGGGAACGACCGAGCCTGAGGTCTGGAAGCTGGTCGCCTGGTGAGCCGCCGGCCCTAAGCCATCGGGCGTCCGCGGCCGATGGGAGGTGCGGGACACGCCACCCGGGCGATACTGCGGGCGTGGACACCGGTGCGGCACTCGTCGCGTTCGGCCTCTTTGCCGCCGGCGCGGGCCTTGCGATCTGGGCGACCGACAAGCTGCTCGACGGCCTGGTCGGCCTGGCCGCGCTCACCACGCTCTCGACCTTCGTCATGGGTGCGTTGCTCTCCGGCCTCGAGGCCGAGAACATCGCGGTCGGGCTCGCCGCCGGATCGCGCGACGTGAGCTCGGTCGCGCTGGGAACGGTGTTCGGCGGTGCGATCTTTCTGATGACCGTTGCTCTGGGGCTCGGCGGGATCATCGCGCCACTGGAGGTGCGCCTACCGCGCACGTTCCTCGCGATCATCGCTGCAGCTCCATTGCTCGGCGGGGTGGCGATCGCCGGGGAGCGGACCGACCGCGCCGCGGGCGTGCTGCTGCTGGCGGCGTTCGCCGCCGCCATGGGCTACATCGTCTGGCACACCCGCAGGCGCGGCTTCCGCATCGGTCCGGCGACGGAGGACGCGCCCGCAAAGCGGCCGACCTGGCCGGCGATGATCGGGCTCACCGTTCTCGGCCTGGCCGGCCTGGCGATCGGCGGCGAGCTCGTCGCCGAGGGCGCCGAGCGGATCATCGGCACGCTCGGCCTCCCGGCGCTGCTCGTCGGGATGGTCCTGACCCCCGCGGCGATCGAGATCGAAGAGGTGTTCCGCCAGGCGATCCCGGCCCGGCGCGGACATCCCGAGGTGAGCGCGGCGAATCTCCTCGGAACGCTCCTGTACTTCGTGCTGTTCAACCTCGGACTGCTCGCAGCGGTCACGCCGGTCACGGTCCCGGCGCAGGTCCGCACGCTCGACTGGCCGGTCCTCATTGCGGTGACCTGGATCGCCACGGCGTTCCTGGCGCGTGGCCGGGTGGGCCGGCCGGAGGGCGCCGTGCTGGTCCTCTGCTACGCCGGGTACGTCGGGCTGCATGTGCTGTTGCGCTAGCACCCGACCATCGTCGGCCAGCCGGTCAGCGCTGCAGCTTGGGATCCAGGACGTCGCGCAGTCCGTCGCCGAGCAGGTTGAACGCCAGCACCGTGAGCAGGATCGCGAGGCCTGGGAAGACCGAGAGCCAAGGCGCGTTGATGAGATGGGTCGTGCCGTCCCGGATCATGTTGCCCCAGGTCGGAGTGGGCGGCGAGATCCCGAGGCCGATGAAGCTCAGGCTCGCTTCCACCCGAATCGCCGATGCGGTCAAGACGCTCACCAGGACCGCGATCTCGCCGACCATGTTGGGCAGGATGTGCACCCGCATAAGCCGGATATGGCCGGCGCCGACGGCGCGCGCCGCGCTGAGGAACTCCTGCTCCTTCAACGATAGGGTCGCGCCATGCACGACGCGCGCGAACGGCGGCGACAGGAGGAGCCCGATCGCGAGAATCACCTTCTCCAAGCCGGGGCCGAGCACCGCGAGGACGGTCAAGCCGAGCAGCAGGCTCGGAAAGGCCATGAGCACGTCCACCGCGCGCATGAGCAGGCCCTCGAGCTTGCCGCCGCTGTACCCCGCGACCAGGCCGATGAGCGTCCCGATGGTGCCGCCGAGGGCGACCGACGCGATCCCGATGACCAGCGAGACCCGGCCCGCGTAGAGGATCCGTGCCAACACGTCGCGGCCGAAGGCGTCGCGGCCCAGGCGATAGACGTCGTCAGGCGGGGTGAGTCGGGCGGCCCCGTTCTGCGCCAACGGGTCCTGGGACGCGATCAACGGAGCGAAGATCGACAGCAGGGTGATGACCACCGCGAGCGCCAGGCCGATCACCGCCGCGCGATTGCCGACGAACGTGTCCCACATCCGGCGTCGCTGGCTGCGCGATGCGGTCGGCGCGACCGAGGCATCGCGTGCGCGTGCCAAGGCGTTCACCGTCAGCTCTTCGTCTTGACCCGCGGATCGACAAAGCCGTAAGCCAGATCGGTCACCAGGTTGATGCCGACCACGAACAACGCGTAGATCACCATGGTCGACTGCAGGGTGGTGTAGTCACGCTGGAGCATCGCCCCGACCATGAGCTTGCCCAGGCCCGGCCGCGAGAAGACGAGCTCCGTCGTGACCGAGTCGCCGATGAGGGCGACGCCCCAGATCCCGGTGAGCGCGACGATCGGGATCAGTGCGGAGCGCAGCGCGTGCCGGGCGATGACCGAGCGCTCGCGGATCCCCTTGGACCGCGCGGTCCGGACATAGTCCTGAGTGAGCACGTTGAGCATCGCCGAGCGCGCCAATCTGGCGACCGAGGCGGTCATGACGAGCCCCAGGGTCAACGCCGGAAGGAGGAGATGGCTCAGGCTGTCACCCACGTCGGTCAGATCGCCGCCACCGATCGCGGGGAGCCACTTCAGCTGGACCCCGACCAGCAGGATGAGGAGGATCCCGAGGTAGAAGGCCGGGACCGAGAGCCCGACCAACGAGGCGACGCGGCCGATGTAGTCCGGTAGCCGGTTGCGTTTGGTCGCCATGTAGACGCCGACGGGGATCCCGATCGTCACTCCAACAAAGAGGGCGGCGAGCGTCAGCTCCAGGGTGTAGGGCAGGTTGTGCGCGATCTGATCGCCGATCGGCGCGCTGTTGATCATCGAGGTCCCCAGGTCACCACGCAGGAGGTCGGCGAGGAAGCGGAGATACTGGATCGGCAGCGGATCGTTGAGCCGAAGGCGATCGCGCAGCGCATCGACCGCCTCCTTGGAGGCATAGTCGCCGAGCGCCGCCGTCGCCGGGTCACCCGGGAGCACCCGCACGACGACGAAGACGATCGTCAGCACGCTCAAGAACACCGGGATCGTCAACAGGACCCGCTGCGCGATGTAGCGGATCACGTTGCGCTACTTCTTCGTGAGTCGGGTGGTCTCGTCGATGCCCGGATAGAGCGCGAGCACGGACTTCAGCTCGTGGCCGTAGTCCACGGTCTTGCGGCGGGCGTAGACCTGATTAGTGAACATCACCGGGTACGCCGCCATGTCCTGAAGGATCTTCGTCTGGGTCTCCTTCCACAGGGCCGTCTGCTTGGCCGTGTCAGGCTCCGATCGCGCCTGGTCGATGAGGGTGTCGATGCTCGCGTAGTGGGAGAAGTTCGTGTTCGGCTTCTTCCCGGTGACGACGATCGCATCGGAGTGGAAGAACTGGGTCAGGTAGACGTCGGCGTTCGGCCGGAAGGCCACGTAGACGACGATCGGATTGGTGTCCTGACGGATCGTGCTGTGCATGCTCGTGTGGTCGACGACCTTGAGCTCGATCTTGATGCCCACCTTCGCGAGCTGCGCCTGCATCGACTCATAGACCACGCGATAGGACGGCAGCTCCGAGGTGACCATGCTCAGCGTGAAGCCATTCGGGAATCCCGCGTCGGCGAGCAGCCTCTTAGCCTTCTCACGATCGGTCTTGTACTCGACCCCCTTGGCCGCGGCCTCCTGCTGGGTGAGGCCGCCAGGCATGAACTGGGCGGGGACCGGCGAGAACACCTGCTCGCTCACCCGCGAGCCGGTGAGGGCCTGGAACTCGGCCCGATCGAGCGCATAGGCGATCGCCTGACGGACCGGGAGCTTGTCGAGCGGCGCGATCCGGCTGTTGAAGAAGATCGTCACGACCTCGCCCACGCCGAAGATGTCGACCTTTGCGTCGGGATTGGCTTCCATCTTCTGCACCCAGGCGTTGTCCGCGGTGCCGTTGGCCACATCGAGCTGCCCACCGAGCAGACCGAGCTCACGGCTGGAGAGGTCGGGCATGTAGAGGAACTGGACGCCGTCGAGCTGCGGCTTGCCGCGGAAGTACGCCTCGTTGGCGACCAGCTCGACCTTCTCCTTCGGGCTGTAGCTCTTGAAGGTGAATGGCCCGGTGCCCACCGGGTGCGTCTTCAGGCCATCCGCGCCGAGCTTCTCGGCGGCCTTGCGGCACATGATGTAGCCGCCGGAGTAGTTGGCGAGCTTCGGGTAGAGCAGTGCCTTGGAGAGGGCCGCGTCCAGGGTCACCTTGACCGTGGCCGGATCGACCGCTTCGAACTTCATCCCGCTGTAGTCGCCGGCGTAGGCGGAGCGACTCTTATCGGCTGATTTCTGGAGCGAGTACACGATGTCGTCGCTCGTCAGCTCGTAGCTCGGCACACCCTCGGTCGGCTGGCACATCACGCCCTTTCGCAGCGCGAACGTCCAGGTCTGCTTGCCACCCTCGGTCTTGGGCTCCGGCAGGGCGGTGGCGAGGTCAGGCTCGAACTGCGTCCCGTCGCCCGGCTTGAAGCGGATGAGCGCGTTGAAGACCATGTCGACGAGGCTCCGATCCTGCGTACCGCTGGCGAAGTGCGGATCCAGGGTGCCGAGGTCGGCGGCGCTCTGGCCCAAGCGGAGGGTCCCCCCGGTGCGCCCCGACTGCGACGCGGAGTTGGTCGGCCCCGCGGCCGTGCACGCGGTCATCACCAGGACCAGGGTCATCGAGATCGCGAGCATTGACGCGAGCTTGGCCTTCATGACTTCTCCCCTTCCGCTCCGAACGCCTGCCCCCTGCGCGTGATCCTAGCCATGCAGCTCGGCCTTCGCGGCCCCGTTCATGCCGGCGAACCGCCCGCGGCGAAACCCCTCGATCGGCAGCGACGACCGGCCCTGCATGACGAGCTCGCAGATGATCCGGCCGGTCACCGGGCCGAGACAGAACCCATGCCCGGAAAATCCCGCGGCGATGACCAACCCCTCGATCTCCGGCACGCGCTCGAGGACCGGGAGGCCGTCGGGCGTCATGTCGAGCAGACCGGCCCAAACGCGCGCGACGCGGGCCTCGGCAAGGGCGGGCAGGACCGCGATCCCTCGCGCGATGATCGCCGCGACGTTGTGCGCCGGGGGGAGTACATCCTCGCTGCCGAGCTTCCGGCGGCCATTCGGCCAGTGCCACGCTCCCGCCAAGCCCGACATCCGCAGCCGGCCATCGACCTGCTGGCGTCCGGCGAAGTCGGCATTCGCCACACCGAGCACCTGGCGAAGCAGCGGCGGCACCGGCGTGGTCTGCACAACGCCGGTCAGGCGCACGGTGATCGGGAGTTCGAGGCCCGCGAGCGCGCAGAGCTCGTCCGAGTGGACACCGGCAGCGATGACCACCGCGTCGGCCGCGATCGCTCCGGCGTCGGTCTGGACACCTCGCACCCGTCCAGCCACGACACTCAGGCCGGTGACCGTCGTCTCGGTGCGAACGGTCGCGCCGTGCCTTTGCGCGGCGGCGGCGAAGGCCCGCACCGTCGCGACCGGATCCGCGTGGCCGTCGGAGGGGCAGTACGACGCCGCGACGATCGTCTCGGCGAGCGCGGGTGCGACGGCCCGCACCGCCTGGTTGCCATCGAGGAAGTCCACCTCGAGGCCGTGGGCGCGCTGCTCGCGCACCAGCTCGGCGATGATCGGCACTTCTTCCGGCGTTCGCGCCAGACGCAGATTCCCCTCCTGGCGGTAGCCGACGTCGCCGACCAGCTCGCTCGCCAGCTGCTCCCAGCGACGCACCGCGGCGGTCGCGAGGGGCAGCTCGACGGGGTGCCGCCCGGATTGCCGCACCCCCGCGAGCGTCCAGCCCGAGGCCATGCTTGCGAGGCCGCCCTTCTCGATAAGGGTGACCGTTGCGCCAGAGCGCGCCAGCTCGTACGCGGCCGCGGTGCCGCTGATGCCGCCACCAATGATCACGACGTCACGCGAGCTCATGGTCACACGGATCCCTCGTCCACCGCGGTCCCTGCCGCCACCGGCGCATCCCGGATCGGTGCGGTCCGGAGGAGCCTACGGTACGGCGGCTGCGGTCGCCCGGGGAGATCGATCGTCCGGCGGCGACTCCCGTCCGGGCAACGGCAGGCGGACGCGGAACGCGGTACCGCCGCCGGGCACCGGCTCGGCCCAGACCCGGCCGCCGTGCAGCCGCACGATCTCGCGGACGATCGGCAGGCCGAGGCCGGTCCCCTGGACGTCCTTCGTCGCGGACGCCTCGACGCGGGTGTACGGGTCGAAGACCGAGTCCAGCTGATCCTCGGGGATCCCGATCCCGCGGTCGACGACCGCGAGCGCGACGCCGTCGTGATCGACGCCGCAGCTGACGACGATCGGCCCGCCGTGCGGCGAGTATTTGATCGCGTT
>DATCNH010000125.1:0-46956 GCA_036565345.1 Candidatus Limnocylindria bacterium
GGAGCGCCGGAGCGGTACCGGCGCGTCCGGACGCCGCAGCGCGGTCGAGCGGTGCCGGAGCAAGCTGGACTTGAGCTGAATGGCGGGCTGGCCCAGGTCTTGCGTCGACGGAGGCGATGTCGTTCAACCCCGGATCGCAGCTTGACCCCTCGCAGGTCGACGACCAGCGCGGCCGCGGAGGCTTCGGCTCTGGCGGGCTCGTCGTCGGTGGCGGGGGGCTGGGGCTCATTCTGCTCATCGCCGCGGTCCTGCTCGGGGTGAACCCGCTCGACACCGGCCTCATCACGACCGATCCGGCGGCGGTCGGCACCGGTGGGAGGACCGGGCCGTCGGTCGCCGAGTGCCGGACCGGCGCCGACGCGAACCAGCGCGAAGACTGCCGGATCGTCGGCTTCGTGGACAGCATCCAGAAGTACTGGGGCGAGGAGCTTCCCCGGCGCGGCAAGACCTACCGGAAGGCGCAGACGGTGATCTTCACCGGCTACACCCAGGCCGGCTGCGGCACCGCCTCGACCGCGACCGGCCCGTTCTACTGCCCGACCGACGAGAAGGTCTACCTCGACCTCGCGTTCTTCGACGAGCTGCGCACACGCTTTGGTGCGAAGGGCGGCCCGTTCGCCCAGGGCTACGTCGTCGCACACGAGTACGGTCATCACGTCCAGAACATCCTCGGGCTCCTCGGCAGCGGCGGAAGCCAGGCCGGTGCGCAGGGCGCGTCGGTGCGTACCGAGCTCCAGGCCGACTGCCTCGCCGGCGTCTGGGCGAGCCACGCCGCCGCGACCGGCTTCCTCAAGGCGCCGACCGATGTCGAGATCGCCGACGCCCTCGACGCCGCCGCCGCGGTGGGCGATGACCGGATCCAGAAGGAGACCTCGGGCCGGGTGACGCCCGAGCGGTGGACCCACGGATCGTCCGACCAGCGCAAGAAGTGGTTCACCATCGGCCTCGACTCGGGCGACCTCGGCAAATGCGACACCTCGAAAGGTCTCTAGAGCTCGCGGAGCCTCGAGGCCCGCGGCCGTCGGCCGCCACACTCATCCGACCTGAGGTGCCCTGGCTTCCCGCCACTTTTTGACGTATTTGCTTGACTTTGTGCCACCCTTCGGTTAGAACATACGTGCGATAGAGGTCACGGCGCGGAGGAAGGACCGACCCGGATCTCCAAGGTGGCCCAATGCTCCCGCTCACCCGCGTCTGCGCCCGCTGCCACACCGAGAAGCCGCTCGACGCGTTCCCGATCAAGGACAACGTGCGCGGCACCCGACGCTCCTACTGCGTTCCCTGCCGGAGCGACTACGGAAAGGCGCACTACCGGCAACATCGTTCGGACTACCTCGCGAAGAACATCGTCGCCCGGGTGCGACACCGCGATGCCAATCGCGATCTGGTTTACGACCATCTCTTGACGCACCCATGCGTGGACTGCGGTGAGAGTGACCCGGTCGTCCTCGACTTCGACCACGTCGACCCGAGCACCAAGCTGTGGACAGTCGGCAAGATGCTTTCCCGGCAAGCCACTCCCGCCATCGAACGCGAGATTGAGAAATGCGTGGTCCGGTGCGCGAACTGCCATCGCGTCAGGACGGCGGCGCAATTCGGCTCTTACCGCGTGGAGGATCTGCCCAGTGCGTACTCATGCTGAGGGAATGCTGCAGTGCTCCCGCTGCCGGTTCCAGAAGCCGGCCGCCTGCTTTTCGTTCTGCCGCCAGAGCCGCGGGACGCTCAATTTCTACTGTCGAAGCTGCCACGCCGCGTACCGTCGTAGCCACTACCTGGCGAACAAGCCGGATTACATCCGACGCGCGATCGCTCAGGTCCGGAGCCGGCGCGAGGAGAATCGACGTGAGATCATGCGCTACCTGAAGGCGCATCCCTGCGTGGACTGCGGACGTGCCGATCCGGTCGTGCTGGAATTCGACCACCGCGACCCGGCTCTGAAGATCAGGGATGTGGCGAACATGATGGTGTCGCGTCGCTGGCCGCGCGTGTCGGCGGAGATCGAGAAGTGCGATGTCCGCTGCGCGAATTGCCACCGCCGGCGGACAGCGGTCCAGTTCCGATGGAGCAAGTCCCTGCGCCGCGATAAACTCTGATCGTCGTCGCGGGTGTGTTGTAGTGGTAACAAACAAGGTTCCCAACTTTGGATCGCGGGTTCGATTCCCGCCACCCGCTCCGAAACTTTCGGTCCAGATCGTAGTGCCCACATTCAAGGTAGACACTCCGATCCTGCAAAGAAGCGGGGCCACGCGCATCCTCGCGCCATTGACCGGCAAGTCGATGGAACGAAGGAGTACCGCGTAGCCCCAGCCGATAGCCTCGCACGTGGCACGCCACCTGCCCTGCCAGGCGCCATGGCCGAGAAGACCCCGCGTCCCCCCACGCCCGTCGCGGTCACCACGCCCCCCGGCGGCGACAAGGACATCGTCGAGAGCCTCCAGGAGAGCGACCTCTCCCGCTGGTCGCCGCGCCGGGCCGGGATCCCCGCGCTTCTGGACTGGTGGCCGAGCTACTTCGCGATGGCCTGTGTCGCGGTCCTCGTGTTCGTCGCCACCGCGCGGGCGCTCCTCGATGCGCTCGTCCCCCTCGCCCATCTCATCGTCGTCTTTGGCTTCGCGGCCGCGCTCACCTTCTCGATCGCGCCGCTCGTCGCGCGGCTCGAGGACCGGATGCCACGGAGCGCGGCGGTCGCGCTCGCCTTCGCCGGGATCCTCGTGGTCTTCGCCGGCCTGGTCGCGCTCGTCGTCCGACCGCTTGCCGATCAGGGACAGAACCTCGCGGACCAGATCACCGCATACGGGGACGCGCTGCAGGGGAAGCGGGCTCTGGTCATCGGGGACATCGTGCTCCCGACCGGCATCCAGGACCGCGTCCGCGAGTTCATGGAGAAGAACGGCCCAGCGCTCGCCGAACGCTCGTCCGGCGCGGTCGTGGCCTTTCTCACGCTGGTCATCGACTTGGTGCTCGTGCTCGTGCTCACCTTCTATCTCCTGCTCGACGCGCGCCGGTTCCGGGTGATCGTGCTTCGCGCGCTGCAGACCCGGCACCGCGGTCCGGTGCGGCGGATCTTCGTGGAGATGGCCCGTGTCTTTGGCGCGTACGTCCGCGGGCAGATCATCGTCGCGCTCTCGCTGTTCGCGATGGTGTCGCTCGCGCTGACGATCATCGGCGTGCCGTTCGCGCTCTTCCTCGGGGCCTTCGCCGGCCTGGTCGAGCTCGTCCCGATGATCGGACCGTTCGCCGGGGCACTCCCCGCGCTCTTGCTGGCCGCCCCGCTCGGCGGACCGACGCTGCTCTGGACGGCGATCTCGTTCCTCGTGATCCAGCAGATCGAGTCGAATGTCCTCGTGCCACGGGTCGTCGGCCGGGCGGTGGGGCTGCACCCGGTGGCCGCGATCCTCGCGCTCCTCGCGGGGTTCGAGGTCGGCGGCGTCGTCGGCGCGCTGTTCGCGGTGCCGATCGCGGGTCTCATCTGGGTGTTCGTGGGGACCGCGGTGTTCGCCTGGCGTGGCCGGCGCTTCGATCTCCAGCGGGTCCGCGATCGGCGGCGCCAGTGGCGGCCGCGGCGCCGCCGGCCGATCACACCGCCGCCGGCGTAGGCCCTACCGGACCGGGCGGTGCCGCCCGGCCATCGCCGGGAGCTCCTCCGGCTCCTCGTCGGGACGCTCGGTCGCGCTGATGACGACGCCCATCGCGATCGCGATCAGCGCCCCGGTCAGCGCGGAGACGAAGAGCAGCCCGTCGGCGGGCCGCCCGGGCGACGACGCGAGCGGCATCCAGGTGACGAAGAGCATGTAGAGGACCGCGGCCCCGGCGAGGACCCCGCTGGCCGTCGCGAAGACATAGAGTCCGAACCAGCGCTTGGGACGGCGCAGGACGGTGTCGAACGCCGAACGGAGCACGCGCGTCGCGGTCCAGACGACCAGGGCGGCGACGACCCAAGCGATGATCGTGGCGAGCGCAGTGACGTCCGCCCCGCTGAAGCGCGAGGCGACGCCGACGAGCTGTCCGAATAGGCGTGTCGGGTCCAGCTGCCCCAGGAGGGGACCGAACCGGTCGCTGGCGCCTCCGTCGAGCATGTTCGCGAGGGCGTTCTTCATGTCCGCGGCGCGCGCCGGATCGAAGAGCGATTCGGGCTCGAGGGCCAGGCCGGTCTGGGCGAAGGTGCCCAAGGCCTGCCGGCCGGAGGCCACGGCGAAGATCACCGTCATCACCGCGCCCCAGCCCACGGTGACGACCCCGCCGAGTCCGTGGATCGCCGCTGCGGCGAGGATCAAGGCGGGCGCAAGCCCGAACGGCGCGGTCACCGGCATCGCCATGGCGAGCGCGGTGCGCTCGCTCGACACGTCACGCAGCCAAAGCCAAAGGCCCATCACCAAGAAGAGCAGGGCCAGACCAGGGACGAACAGGAAGATCAGCACGGTCTCCACGATCCACGCGATCGTGATCCCGATACCGAGCTGGCCGAGGAGCGCGACCGCGACCACGAACCCGCCGGCGAGGAGACCCGGCAGCGCTCCGAAGCCACTCAGGATGAAGAGGGCGAAGAGCGGTAGGGCCGCGAGGGTCCCGTACAGCCCGCGCCGGATGGGCTGGCCGTGCGCGGAGAGCAGCGCGACGACGGGGCTCTGCTCGGCGCGGGGCACGAACCCGCGGATCGGCACCGTCATCACGCCGTCGCCGTCATCGTCGTCGTCCTGCGTTCCATCGGTGAGCGGTGCGGTCAACGCCGCGCTCTCGCTGCGGCCGAGCCGCTGGAGGACCGTGCCCAGCTCGCTCGCGCGCTGATAGCGCAGGCCAGGGTCCTTTGCGAGGGCTTTCAGCACGATCGCGTCGAGCTCCTTCGGCAGGCTTGGCCGGAGGTGACTCGGCGGTACCGGTGGACGGACGACGTGATCGCGAAGCAGCACCGCGGCGTTCGCGCTGGTGAACGGCGGCTTGCCGACCAGCATTTCGTACAGCACGAGGCCAAGTCCGTAGATGTCGCTCGTGACCGACGCTGGCCGGCCCTCGACGCGCTCCGGCGCGACATACAGCGCGGTGGCGAAGAGCTGCGGCGAATCGGCGTCCTCCTGCGGAGTGCGGGCGATGCCAAAGTCACAGATCTTCGCGTGATCGTCCTTGTCGAGCATGATGTTCGACGGCTTCAGGTCGGCGTGCACGATCCCGCGGGAATGTGCGAACGACAGGCCTGTGGCGATCTCGTCGGTGAAGCGGATGGCGTCGCCGACCGGAAGGGCGCCGGACCGTTCGATGCGTTGCTTGAGTGAGGTGCCCGCGATGAACTCCATGACGATGAACGGCAGCCCGTCGACCTCGCCGACGTCGAAGACAGCGACGATGTTCGGGTGCGAGAGCTGCGCGAGCGCGCGCGCTTCCTTCACGAAAAGCCGGCGGAGGGTCGCGTCGCCGGCTGCGGCCGGGTCGAGGACCTTCACCGCGACCTGGCGGCCGAGCGCGCTGTCCTGCGCCAGGTAGACCTGCGATGAACCGCCGGCGCCGATCGGCTCGAGGATGCGGTACCGCTGGTCGAGCACGCGATCCACAGCAAGCTCCGTAGGCCGGCGAATCGTGCCGGGCGCGCCGACTATAGCCGCCGCCTTCCGATCGAACGCGCTCGTGAGCGGATTCCCCATTCGCTGCTCCCCGCATGCGTGCCTGCCGCCTCTTCAACGGAGCGGTGGGCGGTGAAGTTATGGCGGGAGCGGGGACCGAGCGTGAAGAACGAGACCCATTCGATACGCCGCGCCGGTCCCGAGACGACGGGGCCGACGCGGCGTGTCGAGGAGGAGCGCGCGAACGCTACGGCTTCGCCGGCTTCGCCGGACGCGGTCCGGCCTTGTGGTCCACCAGCTTCGCGACATGGGCCGCGAGCCCGGCCTTGAGCTTCGTTGCCTGGTCTGCGGTGATCGTGTTCGCCGCGACCGCGGCATCGATCTTCGCCGTCGCCGCGTCGGTCAGCGCCCGCACCAGGCCGTCACGGTCCTTGTTCGGCGTGTTCGCAGCGATCTCGCCGAGGCTCTTGCCGGCGTGCAGCTGGGTCGCGAGACCCTTCGGGTCGAGGCCGAGATACGTGGTCGCGGTCTTCACCAGGCCGTGGAGGACCGCCATCCGGCTCGCGTGATCGGGCCGCGCCTTGGCACTCGCGGCGTCATTCACCGCCGCGAGGATGTCAGCCTCCTGGGCTGCGGTGATCTTGCCTGCCGCGACGAGCTTGTCGAGGATCGCCTTCAGGTGGCCCGATCGGTCGCCCCGGCTCGAACGATCGAGGTCGCCGCCGACGCTGCCCTGGCGTGCCGTGGCGGCCGTGGTCGTCGCCTGCGGGGCCAACGCGGCGAATGCCGCGCCACCGACGAGCCCGCTCGTGAGGATCGCGGCGCCCGTTCCGAGCCCCAGTTTCTTCAGGTCCATCATCCGCTCCCTTTCCGGCGTCGTGCGAGCGCCGGTCTCTTCAGCATGAACGTTCCGCCACTCCCGAATCTATGGCCCGTGCGGGCGGATCCCGCCGTTCGGCGCGCTTCTTACCGACGCTTAACAATCTGCCGGTGCGCATCGCCTTCGCCGCCGCCGAGGTCGCCCCGTACGTCAAGGTCGGCGGTCTGGCCGACGTCGCGGGGTCGCTGCCGCAGGCGCTCGCCGCCCTGGGCCACGAGCTGATCGTCTACCTGCCACGCCACGGCTCGATCGACCCCAGCTTCCTGGGGGCGGGGGAGGCGCGCGGCCGCGCGTTCGCCTTTGGCGGGCGACAGACCGGGGCCGGATACCGCGAGCTCCGGCGAGACGGCGCCCGGATCGTGTTCGTGGAGAATGACGAGCTCCTTGCGCGGGACGTCGTCTACGGCGCTCCTGACGACGCCGACCGCTACGCCTTCTTTTGCGCCGCGGTCGCGGCGGACCTGGTCGACGATCCGCCCGACGTCGTCCACGCGCACGATTGGCACACTGGACTGCTGGTGCCGCTGGTGGCGCGGACGCACCGCAGCGGCACGGTGTTCACGATCCACAACCTCGCCTACCAGGGCCGCACCGACGCCGCGGTCCTCGACCGGATCGGCCTCGCGCGGACGCCGCTCACGGTGGAGGCACCGGGCGAGTGCAACCCGATGGCCCGCGCCATCGCCGCGGCCGGGATCGTCTCCACGGTGAGCGAGCGCTACGCGGACGAGATCCGCACCCCCGCGCAGGGTGAGGGCCTCGACGGCCTGTTGCGCGGCCGAGGTCCCGATGTGCGCGGTATCCTGAATGGGATCGACACCGCGGTGTTCGATCCCGAGGCCGACCGGCACCTCGCGGCGACCTATTCGGCGGGGGACCAGCGCGGAAAGGCCGCCTGCAAGGCGGCGCTCCAGCGCGAGCTCGCGCTCGCCGACGATCCGACGATCCCGCTCCTGGGCGTGGTTGGCCGGCTGGTCGAGCAGAAGGGGATCGACCTGCTCACCGCCGTGGCCCCCGACCTCCTCGAGGGCGGCGCGCAGCTCGTCGTGCTCGGCACCGGTGATCCGGCGTACGAGGAGCGCTGGCGCCGCCTCGCCGAGCGCTACGCCCACCGCCTCGCCCTCACGCTCGGGTTCGACGCCGCGCAGGCCCAGCGGATCTACGGCGGTGCTGACCTCTTCCTCATGCCGTCGCGGTTCGAGCCCTGCGGTCTTGGCCAGCTCATCGCCCTCCGCTATGGCACCATCCCGGTCGTGCGCGCCGTCGGCGGCCTGGCCGACACGGTGCGGGACCTGGACGCCGATCCGCGGCGGGGGAACGGCTTCACCTTCGCGCAGTACGATCGCGCGGCGTTCTCGGGAGCGCTCGCGCGCGCCCTGCGTGCCTTCGCCCGCGGCGATGGCTGGACCGCGCTCCGGGAGCGTGCGATGCGCGAGGACCACTCCTGGGCGGTCTCAGCCGCGCGGTACGCGGATCTGTACCGCGAGGCGGCCGCGCGTCGGTAACGGCCGCGCGCCCGGCGCTCGTGCGTCTGGTCGCGCGCCGGGTGGCCCTGCTGGTTCAGGAACGGACACGACTGCGCTATTGACGGTCACTCCGGCCATGGCTAACTTCCCGGCAATGGCCGATGTGACCTTCGTCTCGCGTCGGGATACCGCTTTCCGCGAGTACCCGCCCGCATCGGCCCAGCTCGCCGTCGTCGTCCCGTTCTATGGGGATCTCACGGTGTGGATCCGCAGGGACCAGGCGAACGGCTGGCAGCTCCCAACGAGCACGCGCCGCTCCGGGGAGACGATCCTCGAGGTCGCCCGTCGCGAGCTCTGGGACTCGGCGCGGCTCGTTGCCGGTCGCCTCGATCTGCTCGGCGCCATCCGGTCGACCATCCCGAAGGCCGCGACCTCGTACGTCTACATGTGCGACGTGCGGCATGTGCCCTGGTCCTACGAGCTGCCGCAGGACATCGACGAGATCGGCGCCTTCATCCGCTCGCCACGCCCGCTCGCATCGGAATGGAGCGAGGTCGTCCTCGAGGCCGCGCTCCGCGCCCGCCGGACCGGGCTGCGCTAGCCGGGCCGGCGCCCGCCACACCACCCGCTCCCCCAACGCGCTGGCCGTTCTGGCCTGTCGCCGCAGTGGCGCTCATCGCCTACGTCCTCGCGAACATCGCGGCGATCGCGGCCATCGCGCTCTCCGGCATCGACATCGGCCGCCTCGCCGGCCTCGGACCGCGCCAGCTGTTCGTCCTCACCGTCGCGCAGGACCTCACCCTGGGTGCCTGCCTGCTGCTCCTCATGCGGGTCTGGCCGCGCCTCGGGCTCGCCGATGTCGGCCTGCGGGTCCCGCCGCACCCCCGCCTGGCACTGGGGGTCGGGGCGGCGCTCTGGGGGCTCTCGATCGCGATCGCCAATGCCCAGGCGTTGGCCCTCGGCGCGCATCCACAGACCCTCGTCGTCGCGGTCTCGGCACACCGGGGGCTCGAAGCGTTCGTCCTGGACATGGTGTCCGGCGCGGTCATCGTGCCGTTCGTCGAGGAGCTCTTCTTCCGCGCGGTCATCTTCACCCTGCTCCGCCAGCGGATGCGGCTCGCTTACGCCGCGGGCATTTCGAGCGCGATCTTCACGGTGGGTCATGACGTCGGGTCCTGGATCCCGGTGTTCGTCCTGGGCCTCGGCCTCGCGATCCTCTATGACCGGCGACACAGCCTCTGGACGAATGCCCTGGCCCACGGCGTGGTGAACGCGATCTCGTTCGCGCTGCTCTTCGTCATCCCAGACTCGGTGTTCTAGCCCGCGTGGCCCGAACGCCGCCTAGCGGAAGGCCGCCGCGAGGGCGTATCGGAGCTGCGGCCCGGGCAGACCATCGCCGTAGAAGCCGTCCCCGATGCGGATCTCGAAATGGAGATGCGGTCCGCCCTCGGGCAGGCCCGAGCTGCCGACCGCACCGATGACCGTGCCCGCCTCCACGAACGAGCCCACCTGCATCCTGCCGACCGATTCGAGATGGGCGTAACGGGTGACGATGCCGTCGCCATGATCGATCCAGACCTGGCGGCCACGGATCCGGTCGAGGGTCTGCTCCGGCGTGTAGCCAAGTGCCTGCGCGTCAGCGAGCGTGCCGTTCCGTTCCAGAGCCGACCAGTCGGTGAAGTTGTGGTCGATGCGGACGATGTGGCCGTCCTTTGCGGCGAGGACCGGGGTGCCCGCCGGCGCCGGGAAATCGATCCCCTCGTGGTAGCCGGCGCGGTACTCGCGGGGCGAGTTGGGGAGGTAGCTCTCGCCTGCGGGGATGTCAGTCCCCGCGACCGGGTAGTGGAAGCCGCGGAGGAGCCGGACGTGCGTGGGAAGCATCTCGGGGTCGAGGAGCGGGCTCGGCGTCGGGCTCGGCCGGGGACTCGGGCTCATCGACGGCGCTGGCGCGGCGGTCGGCGCGGGCGCCGGCACCGCGAGGGCGCCGCTGCGACCGGCCGTCGCGAGGACGGCGATGGCCCCGAACAGGACGACGCACAGGATCCCGATGAGCGGACGCATATACTCCACTCAAGTTAACGCGTGCGCCGACCTTTAAGAGCGGTCCTGTGAGGCCGACAAGGAAGTGCGAATGCCGACGTTGCTCGCTGCCGATGACCTGCGCCGCGCGATCACCCGGATCGCGCACGAGATCGCCGAGCGCGATCCCGATCTTTCCACCCTCGCCCTCGTGGGTATCCGCGCGCGCGGTGACCTCATCGCGGCGCGGCTCCACGCCGCCCTGCGCACGCACCAGGGCGTCGATGTCCCGCTCGGATCGCTCGATATCACGCTCTACCGCGACGATCTCACCCGGATCGGGTACGCACCGGTGGTGCGCGAGTCCAACCTCCCGTTCGGCGTCGACGACCGGACGGTGGTGCTCGTCGACGACGTGCTCTTCACCGGGCGGACGATCCGCGCGGCGATGGACGCGCTCGTCGATTACGGCCGCCCGCGCGCGATCCGCCTCGCGGTCCTCATCGACCGCGGCCACCGCGAGCTCCCGATCCGCGCGGACTTCGTCGGGAAGAACATCGCCACCGCCCTGGGGGACGATGTTCGCGTGGACCTGGTGGAGACCGGCGGGAGCGACACGGTCGAGCTCGTTGCCGCGGCGGTGCCGGCATGACCTGGGGGCGTCGCCACGTCCTGGCGACCGACGACTGGTCGCGCGCCGAGATCGAGGAGGTCCTCGACTCGACCGGCGCGATGCTCGAGGTCCTCTCGCGGCCGATCCGCCGCGCGCCCGCGCTCCGCGGGAAGACGGTGATCCTCTTTTTCGCCGAGGCGTCCACCCGGACCCGGGTCTCCTTCGAGCTCGCGGCGAAGGCGCTTTCGGCCGACGTCGTGAACATCGGCGCGAGCGGCTCGTCGGTGGAGAAGGGCGAGTCGCTCCTCGACACCGTGCGCACCCTCACCGCCCTCGGCGGCGACATCGTCGTCATGCGGCACAGCGCGTCCGGCGCGCCGTACTACATCGCCGCCCACTCCGATGCCGCGGTGATCAATGCCGGGGATGGATGGCACGCCCACCCGACCCAGGGCCTTCTCGACGCGTACACCCTGCGAACCGCGCTCGGCACGCTCGAGGGCAAGCGGATCGTCATCCTCGGAGACATCCTCCACAGCCGCGTCGCGCGGTCGGACATCGACACCCTCGTCCCGCTCGGCGCGCGGATCACGCTCTCCGGTCCGGCGACGCTCCTCCCCTCAGCCTGGCGCTGCGGCATGCTTCCCGCGGGGACCGAGTACGAGCCGAACGTCGACCGGGCACTCGCCGGGGCGGACGCGGTGATCGCGCTGCGGCTGCAGAAGGAGCGGCAGACCGCGGGCCTGCTGCCGTCGCTGCGCGAGTACGCGCGCGTCTGGGGGCTCTCCGAGGAGCGCGTCCGGCTCATGCGGCCCGAGGCGCCGGTGCTTCACCCCGGACCGATGAACGAGGGAGTGGAGATCGCCGCATCGGTCGCGCACGGCGCCCGCTCGCTCATCGAGCGGCAGGTGACGAACGGCGTCGCGGTCCGGATGGCGCTCCTCTATCTCCTCGGCGGCACCGGAGACGCGGCATGACCGGGAGCGAGACCGCGCGCGTCCGCCGCGAGGCCGAGGCCCGCGGCCTCCTGGTGGCGCCGGGCTTCATCGATCTCCATGCGCATCTCCGCGAGCCTGGCTTCGAAGACTCGGAGACGATCGCGACCGGCGCGCGCGCCGCGCTCGCCGGAGGCTTCACCACGATCTGCGCGATGCCCAATACCGAGCCCGCGATCGACACCCCCGGGCTGGTGGCCGAAGTCATCGCGCGTGGCGTGGCCGCCCGGGCGGCCCGGGTCCTGCCCATCGCCGCGATCACCCGCGGCCGCAAGGGGCACGAGCTCGCCGATCTGGTCGAGCTCGCCGCGGCCGGTGCGGTCGCGTTCTCCGATGACGGCGCGCCGGTGAGCGATGCGCGGCTCTTCCGCAGCGCGCTCGAGTACGCGCGCATCACCGGTCGGCCGATCAGCGAGCACGCGCAGGACGAAGCCCTGTCGGCCGGCGGCGTGATGCACGAGGGCGTCGTGTCCGCGCGGCTCGGTCTCCCCGGCGTGCCGGCCGCGGCCGAGGAGGTCGCGATCGCGCGCGATCTCGCCCTGGCCAAGCTCACCGGCGGGCATCTCCACCTCGCGCACGTCTCCACCGCGGGCGCGGTCGGGCTGCTCCGCAGGGCGAAGGCCGAGGGGCTTGCGGTGACCGCCGAAGTGACCCCGCACCACCTCGCGCTCACCGACGCCTGGGTTGCCGGGAGCCGGGCGTTCGCCTGGGAGGCGCCTGGACCCGAGGCGCAGCCATACGACACCGCGACGAAGGTGAACCCTCCGCTGCGCACCGCCGCCGACGTGAAGGCCTGCTGGGATGGCCTGATGGACGGCACGATCGACGCGATCGCCACCGATCATGCGCCGCACGCCGCGGTGCGCAAGGACGTCGAATACCAGGACGCCGCGTTCGGGATCTCGGCCTTCGAGACCGCGGTGCCGCTGCTCCTCGCCGGGGTGGCCGCCGGGTGGGGGACCTGGGAGCGCGTCGTCGAAGCGCTCACCACCGGTCCGGCCGGAGTGCTCGGGATCCCGATGCCGGCGGACGACCTGGTGGTCATCGACCCACGCCTGACCTGGACGCCCAGCGTCGACACGCTCGTCTCACTTGGGAAGAACACCCCGCTGCTCGGGCGCCCGCTGACCGGGCGCGTCGTCACCGTCAGCGTGGACGGATCGGTCCGCCATCAGCACGCGGTAGCCGGTTGACCCGGCGCCGGAGCGCGGTCCTCGAGCGTGGCGTGCTGGTCCGTGAGCGCCAATTGCATCTTTATGCATCAGAACTGTATAGTTATGCACCGATGAGCAGAGCGGCGGTCCTCGGCCTGGAAGACGGCTCGGTCTGGTGGGGTGAGGCCTTCGGCGACGCCTCCGCGGCGATCGGCGAGGTCGTGTTCAACACCGCGATGACCGGTTACCAGGAGGTCCTCTCGGACGCCTCGTACAACGGCCAGCTCGTGGTGATGACCTACCCGCTCATCGGCAGCTACGGCGTGTTCGCGCGCGCCGCGGAATCGCGTCAGCCCTGGGCTGAGGCGCTCATCGTCCGCGAGCTGTCTCCCACCTGCCGCGAGGGCACCGACGAGCTGGACGCGTACATGCGCGCGAACGGCGTCCCCGGTCTCGCCGGTGTCGATACCCGCGCGCTCGCGCGGCGCCTGCGCTCGTCGGGCACGCTGCGGGGCGCGATCATCCAGGTCGCGCCGCACAACGCCCTCGACCCCGAGATCGGGCACGAGGCCGTGGCGAAGGCGCGCACCGCCGCGCCACTCGCCGCGCGGCCGCTGGTGCAGGAGGCCAGCGGCATGCTCCGCCAGGTCGGCTCCGGGCCGAAGGTCGCGCTCATCGACACCGGGGTGAAGGAGAACCAGGTCCGCAGCCTGGTCCAGCGCGGCGCGACGGTGAAGGTCTTTCCGGTCGAGACGAGTCCGCGCGATCTGCTCTCCTGGTCTCCCGACGGGATCGTCATCACCAACGGCCCGGGCGATCCGGCGGCAATCCCGCAGGTCGCGGCGAACGTGAAGATCCTCCTCGAGATGGCGCGCTCGCGGGGCTCGTCGCGCGCGGTGCCGGTGCTCGGGATCTGCCTCGGCCACCAGCTCGTCGCGCGCGCGATCGGCGCCTCGACGTCGCGCCTCCCGTTCGGCCATCACGGGAGCAACCACCCGGTCCAGGACACCCGCACCGGACGCGTCGTCATCACCAGCCAGAACCACGAGTTCTGCGTCGACGAGGCTTCGATCCCCGCCGCGTCGAATTTCATCGTGAGCGCGCGGAACCTGAACGACCGTTCGGTCGAAGGGCTCGCCCACACGACGCTCCCGATCCGCACCTACCAGTACCACCCCGAGGGCGCGCCGGGCCCGCGGGACAACGAGCCGGTGTTCGATCGGTTCATGGATGACGTGCGGGACGCCGTGAGCCGGCGGGCATGACGCGGCATGAGTACGCGCTCGTGGACGTGTTCACCGACACGAAATTCGCCGGCAACCAGCTCGCGGTGTTCGGTGATGGGCGTGGCCTCGATGGGGACACGATGCAGGCGGTCGCCAAGGAGCTCCTGATCGCCGAGACGACGTTCGTCCTGCCGAAGGAGAAGGACGGCGATCACAAGGTGCGGATCTTCACTCCCGCAACGGAGCTGCCGTTCGCCGGTCACCCGACCCTTGGGACGACATGGGTGCTGAGCGGCGGCAGCGACGGGACACTCAGGCTCGAGCTCGGCGTCGGCACGATCGGCGTCAGCGTGAAGGGCGGCTTCGTCGAGATGGAGCAGCCGCTGCCGCGCTTCGGGCCGGTCGTCGAGGACGTCGGCGCCATCGCCGAGTCCCTATCACTGACCATCGACGACATCGTCGCGAGCTCGCCGGTCCAAGAGGTGTCGAGCGGTGTGCCGTTCACCTTCGTCCACCTGCGTGATCTTGACGCGGTACGCCGGATCCAGATGCAGCGGAGCCCGGTGAAGACGGCGCTCTACACGTTCACGACGGAGACGGTTGAGCTCACCTCGACGATCCATGCTCGCTTGTTCGCGCGTGAGGCCCTCGGCATCGATGAGGATCCGGCGACCGGTGGCGCGCAGGGTCCGCTCGCTGCCTACTGCGTGGCGCACGGGATCTTGAGCCAGGCGCCGGAGGTGAGGATGCGGACGGAGCAGGGCTTCGAGATCGGCCGGCGCAGCATCCTCGACACGCGGCTCACCATGCGCGGGTCGCGGATCGCCGCGGTGCACGTCGGAGGTAACGTGGTCGACGTCGGCGGCGGCTGGATCGACCTGTGAAGGTCCTCCTCATCGGCTCCGGCCCGATCCTCATCGGTCAGGCCGCCGAGTTCGACTACGCGGGCACGCAGGCCTGCCGGTCGCTCCGCGAGGAGGGCGTCACCACCGTCCTGGTGAACTCCAACCCGGCGACGATCATGACCGACCCGGGCGTCGCGGACATCACCTACATCGAGCCGCTCACGGTCGAGGTCCTCGAGCGGATCATCGCGAAGGAGCGGCCGGATGGCCTCCTCGCGACACTCGGCGGGCAGACCGGGCTGAACCTCGCGGTCGCCCTCGCCGACGCCGGCATCCTTGAGACGTACGGCGTGAAGCTCCTTGGGACGCCGCTCGCCGCCATCAAGACCGCCGAGGACCGCGAGGCGTTCAAGCAGCTGCTGATCGAGATCGGCGAGCCGGTCCCGGAGTCGGTCACCGCGCACAACGTCGAGGACGCGATCGCGTTCGCGCACACGATCGGCTACCCGGTCGTCATCCGGCCGGCCTACACCCTCGGCGGGACCGGAGGCGGCTTCGCCCACGACGACGCGGAGCTGCGGGACCGGTGCGCGCGGGGCATCGCCGCCTCGCCGATCGGGCAGGTCCTGGTGGAGCGCTCGCTGGTCGGCTGGAAAGAGCTGGAGTGGGAGGTGATGCGCGACGGTGCCGACACCTGCATCACCGTCTGCAACATGGAGAACATCGATCCGATGGGCGTGCACACCGGCGACTCCATCGTCGTGGCACCGTCCCAGACGCTCTCGGACAAGGAGTACCAGCAGCTCCGCTCGTCGGCGCTGAAGATCATCCGCGCGCTCGGCATCGAGGGCGGCTGCAACGTGCAGTTCGCGGTGGACCCCGACCGCGGCCCCGATCCCGAAGCGCGCCCGACCGCACCCTCGTCGGGGGGTGCGAACCCCGGCTATTACGTCATCGAGGTGAACCCGCGGGTCTCGCGGTCCTCGGCCCTCGCCAGCAAGGCGACCGGCTACCCGATCGCCCGCGTCGCGGCGAAGATCGCGATCGGCAAGCGCCTCTGGGAGATCCCGAACGCGGTGACCCGGAAGACGACCGCCGCCTTCGAGCCCACCCTCGACTACGTCGTGGTAAAGATCCCACGCTGGCCGTTCGACAAGTTCGCAACGGCCGATCGCCGCCTCGGTACGCAGATGAAGGCGACCGGCGAAGTCATGGCGATCGATCGCGGCTTCGAGGCCGCGCTCCAGAAGGCGCTGCGCTCGCTCGAGGTGAAGGGCCAGGGGCTCCTCTGGGAGGCGCCGGCCTGGGTGGACATCGCCGATCCGGAGATCTTCGTCGCGCGGTTCCTGTCCGGCGAACCCACCGACGACCGCCTCTGGCGGCTCTTGGCCGCGCTCCGTCGCGGCGCGAGCGTCGACGCGGTCCATGCCGCCACATACATCGATCGCTGGTTCCTGCGAAGGATGCAGAAGATCGTCCGCTTCGCCGAGGAGGAGCTTCAGGGCGCGACGCCCACTCCGACGCTCATCCGCCGGGCGAAGCGGATGGGCTTCTCCGATGCCGACATCGGATCGCTCTCCGGGATCCTGCCGGCCGACGTGCGCCGCCTGCGCACCCAGTGGGGGATCGTGCCGGTCTACAAGATGGTCGACACCTGCGCCGCGGAGTTCGAGGCGGTGACCCCCTACTTCTACTCGACCTACGAGCAGGAGAACGAGGCGCTCCCGATCGCGGGGCCGAAGACGGTCATTCTCGGCTCGGGGCCGATCCGGATCGGCCAGGGGATCGAGTTCGACTGCTGCTGCGTGCAAAGCGCGACGGCCCTGCGGGAGCTCGGGCAGAGCTCGATCATGGTGAACAGCAATCCCGAAACGGTCTCGACCGACTTCGACGCGTCCACCCGGCTGTACTTCGAGCCGCTCGACGAGGAGTCGGTGGCGAGCATCCTGGGCAACGAGGGCGGCGACGTCCCGGTCCTGGTCCAGTTCGGCGGGCAGACCGCGCTCAACCTCGCGGACAAGCTCGACCAGATCGGCGGGCGCGTCGCCGGGACGAGTGCCGACGCGATCGGATTGGCCGAGGACCGCCGGCGGTTCCACGAGTTCGCGACGGCCCTCGGGATCCCGCAGCCCCCGGGCGGGACCGCCGAGTCGTTCCCCGAGGCCTGGGAGATCGCTGAGCAGGTCGGCTACCCGGTCCTCGTCCGCCCGTCCTACGTCCTCGGGGGGCGCGGGATGGAGATCGCGTACGGTCCCGACGATCTCGAGCGGTATTTCGCGACCGCGCTCGAGGCCGGCATCGGCCGCGTGCTGGTGGATAAGTATCTTCGGGGCCGCGAGGTCGAGGTCGACGCGGTGAGCGACGGCACCGACACGCTCGTCGCCGGGATCATGGAGCACATCGAGCGCGCCGGGGTGCATTCCGGCGACTCGTTCGCGGTCTACCCGGCGCAGAACCTCGCCGTGGCCGAACGGGACGAGATCGTCGCCCTCACCCGGAAGATCGCCGAGGCCCTCCCGGTCCATGGCCTGCTGAACATCCAATTCATCATTGAATGGGGCTCGGCCGGGGCCGGCAAAGCCGGGCCCGGCCGCACGAAGGACGACGGCCCGCACATTTGGGTCCTCGAGGTGAACCCGCGCGCGAGCCGGACGGTGCCGTTCCTCACCAAGGTGAGCGGCGTGCCGCTGGTGAAGCTCGCGGTCGCGATCGCTGCGGGCGGCACGCTCGCGGCCCTCGGCTATGCCCGCGCCGATGGCCTCTGGCCGTCGGGCGATCTCATCGCGCTCAAGGCGCCGGTGTTCTCGATGGCGAAGCTTCTCGATGTCGATACCTACCTCGGCCCGGAGATGAAGAGTACCGGCGAGGTCATGGGCATCGACCGGACCTTCGCTCCGGCGCTCTGGAAGGCGCTCGTCGCCGCCGGCCTCGCGCCGATGCCGCAGGGAAAGGTGCTCATCACCGTGGCGGACAAGGACAAGGCCGAGGTCGTGCCGATCATCGAGGGCTTCCATTGGCTCGGCTACGACCTCGTCGCGACCGCAGGCACGGCCGCGCTCGTCCGCTCGCTCGGCATCGACGTCACCGAGGTGCCGAAGCTCGCTGACGGGGACACGGCGATCCTCGACGTCATCCGCTCCGGCGCCTGCGCCGCGGTGGTGAACACCCCGACCCTCGGGAAGACCGTCGATCGCGACGGCTTCCTCATCCGCCGCGCCGCCGTCGAGGGGCGCGTTCCCTGCCTCACCTCGCTCGACACCGCGCTCGCGGTCGTCACCGCGCTCCGGGCAAGCGCGGTCGAGTACAGCGTCGAGCCGCTCTCGGTCTACCGCGCGGAGCCCGGGGTCTACCGCGCGGAGCCCGCGGGCCTCCGGCGATGACCGCCCGGCGCGCCGGAGACGGGACGTGATCCTCGAGGACGGGAAGGTCATCGACACCGCCGCGATCGGCGACCTCGGGATCGTCGTCCGCATCGCCGCCCCGGAGATCGCCGCGCGGGCGAGCGCCGGACAGTTCGTCCACGTCCGCGCCGGCACCGGCTTCGAGCCGCTCCTCCGCCGCCCGTACTCGTTCAACGCGATCGATCGCGAGGCCGGGGAGATCGAGCTCATCGTGAAGCCGCTCGGGCCGGGTGGTGAATGGATCACCGGGCGCCGGTCCGGCGACATCCTCGACCTCCTGGGGCCGCTCGGGACATCATTCGTCGTCGCACGCTCGACGAAGAACCTGCTCCTGGTGGCCGGGGCCACCGGGATCGCGCCGATGCGCGTCCTCGCCGAGCAGGAGGCGGTCCGACGCAACGTCACCCTCGTCATGGGTGGCCGTACCGTGCAGTACCTCTGGCCCTCGCGGCTCCTCCCGCCGGGGGTCGAGTACGTGACGACGACCGACGACGGCTCGTTTGGCATCCGCGGCCGGGTGACCGACGCGCTCCCGCGCCTTCTCGAGTGGGCCGACCAGCTCTGCGCCTGCGGCCCCTGGCCGATGCTCGCCGCGCTCGGCCGGCTCCGCGCCGAGGCGGCGCGCGCGAGCGCGGTGTTCAGCGGCCGGCAGGCGCTTCTCGATGCCCAGATCGCGGTCGAGCAGCACATGGGCTGCGCGATGGGCGTGTGTCGCGCCTGCGTCATCGTCACCGACCGCGGGAATGCCCGTGTCTGCCGCGAGGGGCCGGTGTTCGGCCTGGGCGACGTGCGGTTCGAGGCGGGCGAGCCGGCGACGATCGGATTCTCCTGATGCCCTGGCGCCGGCCGCGTAAGAGTATGGAGCGGCCTGTCGACGTGTCCCGCGCCCTCGAGCAGTCGCTCGAGGACGCGGCGGACGGGGAGGAGCTGGACGAGACCGTCGAGCTCGCCGATCTCGACGGCGCCTCGGTCGTCGAGGCGTCCACCGGCGAGCCGGACGTCGACGCACGGACGCCGACCGAGCTGGAGCTGAAGCTACGGGGGGCCACCGCGGCGGCAGAGCTTGATCTGCCCGTGCGCGGTGCGGCGGCGGATGCGTCCGTCGCTCCCCGGCGGGCCCCTCTGCGGAAGGAACCCCCGCCAGGCGCGACAAACGCATCCGCCGCCTTCCAAACGGCCTTCGGCTCCGCTTCCCAATCGAGGGCGTCCTCTCCGTCACGCGATGGCGCAGGCGTTCCCGACGCGTACCCCGAATCCGGTGTCGATCTCGCGGTGGACGCGGCCCGCGGGCTGCGGTTGCGCAATCCGGTGCTCACCGCGTCGGGAACGTTCGGGCAGGGCATCGAGTACGCGGAGCTCTTCGATGTGTCACGGCTCGGGGCGTTCGTGAACAAGGGCACCACCGTGCTCGCGCGGCCGGGGAACCGGCAGTACCGGATCGCCGAGACGCCGTCGGGGATCCTGAACTCGATCGGCCTCGAGAATCCGGGCGCCGCGGCGGTCGCGCGGACCTACGGGCGGCAGTGGGCCGCGCTGGGCGTACCGGTCATCGTGAACGTGGCCGGCTACAGCGTCGAGGATTACGTCACCGTCGTGAGCGAGATGGCGGGCACGCCGGGCGTGGTCGCCTACGAGCTGAACATCTCCTGCCCGAACGTGAAGGGCGGGATGCTCTTCGGCTCCGACCCGGACCTGGCGGCGGAGGTCACCGCGGCGGTGAAGCAGGAGACCGACCTCCCGGTCATCGTGAAGCTCACTCCCAATGCCCCCGATGTCGTGGCGGTGGCGCTCGCGGTCGAGCAGGCCGGCGCCGACGCGGTCACCGCGATCAACACCGTCCTCGGGATGCGGATCGACACGGCCAAGCGCCGCCCGATCCTCGGGAGCGGCAGCGGTGGCCTCTCCGGACCGGCGATCCGCCCGATCGCGGTCCACATCACCTATCAGGTCGCCCGGCGCCTGCGGATCCCGATCATCGGCGCCGGGGGCGTGACCAGCGCGAACGACGCCCTCGAGTTCCTGATGGCCGGCGCGTCCGCCGTGCAGGTGGGCACCGCCACGTTCGCCGATCCGCTCGCCCCGATCCGCGTGCTCGAAGGCCTCGCTGCATATGTGCGGGCGAACGGCCTCAGCTCGATCCGCGACATCATCGGCACCGCGCTACCGCCACCCGCCGCCGTGATGGTCAGCGCAGAAGACGAGGACGAGGACGTCCCTTGAACGGCTGACCCACTCGACCCGTGCGCCGACCGAACAGACTGACCGCGTGAGAAGGGCGAACGTCCCCTGAAGGCGGCAGGCGCGTTTGTGGCGCCCGCCGGGGGTTCCCTCCGCAGAGGGGCCCGCCGGAGCGCCATGGACGCGCTTGCCGCCGCGGGGCGCACGCTATGCACCGCACGTCCTCGTAAACTCCACCCGATGCTCGCCAACCCGCGCCCGCTGGCCCTCGCCGCCTGGCCAGGATCGCTGCTTTGGCAGGTGGCGCTCGCCGCCGCCGGCTCGGCGCTCATCGCGCTCGGCGCGCAGGTCGCGGTGCCGTTGCCGTTCAGTCCGGTGCCGGTGACCGGACAGACCTTCGCTGTGCTCCTGGTGGCGAGCGCGCTCGGCCGCCTCGGCATCGCGAGCGTCGTCCTGTACATCGGCGAGGGCGCCCTCGGCCTGCCGGTGTTCGCCGGCGGAGCATTCGGCGCTGCTCGCCTGGTCGGCCCGACCGGTGGCTACCTCGCCGGATTCGTCCTCGCGGCATTCGTGCTCGCCTGGTGCGTCGACCGCGGCTTCGACCGGCGGTTCGGGACCGCGCTCCTGGCGATGATCACCGCCGAGGTCGCGATCTACGCCTGCGGGGTGCTCTGGCTCGCCCGGTTCCCGCTCGCCGTGTCACCCCTGGACGCCGGGCTGTATCCGTTCATCCCCGGCGATCTCCTCAAGCTCGTCGCCGCGGGCCTCGCGCTCCCGCTGGCCTGGCGCATCGTCCGGCGGTGACGACCTGGCGCGAGGGTCTCATCGCGCGGGTCGGCGCGATGCACCGGATGTGGGCCCGCGGGGTCACCGACCTCACCGTGGCGCAGGTGAACCACGTCGAGCGCGCGGCGGTCCTTCCGATCGCCTTCACCCTCGTCCACTACGTGCGCGGCGAGGACGCCAACGCCTCGCGGGTCTTCGACCAGTCCGGGATGCGCTGGGACGCACACGTCGCCCGGATCGGTTTCAAGGGCGACGTCCCGGTCCGCGGGTCCCCGATGGCCACGGCCTCCGCGGTCCGGATCGGCGACATGGACGCTTGGCGCGCGTACCAGACCGCGGTGTTCGAGCGGACCGAGGCGCTCCTACACGCGCTTGCGCCGCGGGACCTGGAGACGCCGATGTTCGATGGCCTGCGTCCCGACGGACTGGAGCGCTCGTTCCTCGAGCTCCTGGTCCCCGCCGGCGCGCTCCGCCGCGGGGATCTCGCCGAAGCCTGGATCTATCAGCACGGGATCCGCCACATCGGCGAGCTCGAACACGCTCGAGCGCTCGTCGGACTGGGGGGCCTGAGCTAGATCCGCGCCCGCAGGGCGTAGCCGATCTCACTCTCCGGAGAAGGCGTCCGCCGCACCAGCCCGCTGCCGTTGGCGCTGTCCGGCGTGAGCCTTACAATTATCTGAGAGTAATTGACTATCGCTTAGGTAAGGAGGAACGTATGCCCAAGAAGGCCCCCTCACCGCCTCCACTCAGCCGGGCCACCATCACCAGCAAGGGCCAGATCACCGTCCCGGTCGCGGTGCGTCGGCAGCTGGGCCTGAAGCCGGGCGATCAGGTGGCGTTCGCTGACGGGCGATTGATCCCGCTGCCGCGGAGGGACGACCTCGCGGGCTCGATGCCGCCGCGCGGCGGGCGAAGCCTGTCGATGGATGAGCTCCGGGAACGGGCCGCGGACGAGCTTGCCGAGCGTTACACCACGCGTCGGGCGAAGCCCACCGGCCGACAATGACCGCGACCTGGGTCGACACCAACGTGCTGTTGCGGCACCTCAGCGGCGAGCCCGCGGCGCTTGCCGCGCGCGCGGACAGGCTCGTTGCCGCTGCGCGTGAGGGTGGACCGCAGCTGCGCGTCGCGACCGAGATCGTCTGCGAGCTCGTCTTCGTCCTCGGCAGCAGGGCGTTCGGGTATTCCCGTGCCGAGATCGGGGACGTCCTGACGGGGTTGCTGAGCCAGCCGGGGATCGCTCCGGACGAGCCGGAGCTGTGTCTTTACGCGCTCCAGCGGATGGCCGCGCTCAATGTCCCATTCGTTGACGCCCTCCTGGCTGGACGCGCGGAGCGAAAGGACGAGACGGTCGCGACGCTGGATGTGCGCGACTTCACTCGGCTCGGGGCACGGCTGCACGCGATCTAATCTACAGACCGGACTACGCCCGGCCGCCGGCCGAGTCGAAGCTCGACCCGTTGGAGCGCAGCGCGGGTTGGGACACTGTGGGACACTTTCGACCGCCGAAGGCGGGTCACTTCTCGGCCGCCGTTGACCACGAGCACGCTTGGTCGCGATGCTGCGCAGGAGCAATGGGTAACGCACTTTTCGGGTAGCTGATCCGCAGGTAAGAGAACGTTGCGCACATCAGATCACCGATCGGCAGGAGGTCGGAACACTGTGACGACGATCCGACCGGCCTACAGCACGTGGCCCAAGATCAACCGCCGCCTCCGCGATGTTGTCGCGACGATGACCGGCGAGCAGCTGGCACTGCGTTCGCCCGAGCGGTGGCCGCTGTGGGCGAGCATCGGCGACACCGCCTGTCAACGCGTGTTCTGGCTCTGCGACTTCGCCGGCGAGCCCGGTGCGCAGACGACGAGGTTCACGAACGCTGCGTACGACTGCCCTGGCGACGATGACCTCGAGCACGTCCTCAGCGCCGATGCGCTGGTCGAGGCGCTCGACTCGACGTTCGTCATCGTCGAGAGCTGCCTGGACCGATGGACGCTAGAGATGCTCGGTGAGGAGATCCGTCACCCTGAGTGGCCCGGATCATGGGTGCACATTCGCGGCGCGGCATCCAGCGGGTCTTCAGCGATGACGTCTATCACATCGCCGAGCCGAACGAGACCCTGGGAGTTCATGGGCTGCCGCAAGTCGACCTTTGGGGCTGAGGCGCCGGGCGAACACCTCCTCGCTCCGCCACGTTCGTCTACCGCCGGAGCACCAGGCCGATCTTTCCATACGTGCCGTGCGGGTCGGTGTAGACCTTCACCCGCGGATCCCGCTCGGACACCTGCACCGTCTCCCAGGTCCGGTTCTGAGCGTCGAAGCGCACCTCTGAGAGCTGCGGGAACCGCTCGAGCATCCGCTGCCCGATCTCGTCCACGAGGTGCTGGATCGAGCGGCTGTTGAAGCCGTCGAAGATCGCGTGCACGAAGTCGCGCACCTGCTCGGCGTGGATGTAGCGCGCGAGATCCTCGCCCAGACCCGCGGCCGGATCGCCGTACTTCCAGTGCACGTCGAGATGGATGTACAGCGGGCGGTCCACGGTCTCGGGGAGCGTCGTGAACTCATCGCGCAAGAAGCGCGTGAACGAGCTGCCGGTGAGCTTGATCAGCTGGAGCCCGTGCCGGCCGCTCTCCACGGCGGTGATCAGGACGGCGCCGGTGTTGGCGGGGCGACCCTCACCCGCCTCGACCCGGCCGGCGTGGAGCGCAACGTGGGCGCGATCGTCATGGGAGCGGCCGAAGAGCACCGTGCCGGCGGGGGTGAACGGCTGCTCCCGCACCGCGATCCGCAGCGCTTCCATCTGCGGGTAGGTGGTGAGGAACCGCCGGGCCAGGAACGCCCCGAAGCCTTCGAGCGTCGCGCCCTCGTAGTCCAGGGCCATGGCGTAGATGAAGTTCTTCATCGTGTCGGTCGCGACGACATTCGAGTTGTCGCCCTCGGTGTAGGCCGGGAGGAAGTTCGCACCGTAGACGTCGACGTCGACCGACGCGGCGAACAGGCGGTTCGTCCGTCCGGTGAACGACGACTCCGGGATCTTCGGCACCTCCAGTGGCGTCCCGTAGGTGCGGTAGAAGGTCACCTCGGCCTTGCCGTACTCGATGTCGCGTTCCATCAGCGCCGTACCCCTCCGGCCCCCGGCCGGTCCCTGCTCAACCGGTCCTCCGCGATCGCGAGGAACTCCTCGATCCCGGTCGCGAGCTCCTCTTCGCGCGATCGTTCCAGCCGTCGCTCCAAGATCGGCACGAGGTCGGCCCGGCTCCGGCCATTCACGAAGACGACGAATCGGAAACCGAACTTCGCCTCGTAGGCCGCGTTGAAGCGCGCGAGCTGGGAGCGCACCGCGGGGTCCTCCGGCTCGTCGGCGCGCTGCTCGGCGGCGGCGCGCGGCGACAGTCCGGCGGTCGCGCCGATCCGCGGATGCGCGTTCAAGATGGCGACCCGCTCGGTGTCGCCCAGCGCCGCGATGAGGGTGCGCGCGCGCGCGACGACCCCGGCCGGTGGTCCGTCGGCGTCCCCGAGCCGCTCGGCAAGGAGCGGCACGCGCTCGAAAGCCTCAGCTGCCGCGGTAGGTGACACAGCTGTATGGAGAGAGCAGCAGCGGCACGTGATAGTGACCGTCGTGGAGGCGGATCTCGAACGCCGCCGAGCTGAAGAATGCGCCGGCCATCGTGAAGACGATGCGGTACAGGCCGGGGTCGAGGTCTCGGCCAAGATCGCCGATCCGGCCGTCTGCGGCGGTGTCGGCGTGGGCGACGAGCTCGTCCCCGCGATACAGGCGCACCTGGATCCCGGCCGCCGGCCGCCCGGTACCGGTGTCGAGGACGTGGGTCGAAAGCGAAGCCGAAGCCACAGCGCGGCTATCCTAGCCGCGCCATGGGCACGCTTCGCATCGTCGCCGGCCCGCATACGTTCCGTGCGCACTTCGAGGAGGAGCTCGCCCCGGAGACCTGCCGCGCCATCCGCGCGATGCTTCCGTTCCGGAGCAAGCTCGTCCACTGCCGCTGGAGCGGCGAGTCGACCTGGGTCCCGATGGGAGACACGAAGATCGGTGGCCCGAGCGGCCTCGCGTACGAGAATCACACCAGCCATCCCGCGCCGGGACAGCTGCTCATCTACCCCGGCGGCATCTCCGAGACCGAGATCCTCCTCCCGTACGGCTCGACGCTGTTCGCGAGCAAGGTCGGGCAGCTCGCCGGGAACCACTTCGCGACGGTCTTCGAAGGCAGAGAGCACCTGGCGACGGTGGGACGGCTCACGCTGTGGGAAGGCGCGCAAGACTTCACGATCGAAGAGGTCTGAGCCCGCCCGGCGTGGACGACCTCGCCATCCGCGGCGCGACGGTCATCGCGAATGGCGCGGTCCCGCGCGACCTCCTGATCAGCGGCGGCCGGGTCACCGCGCTCGCCGAGCCCGGTGCCGGCACCGCGCGCGCCGAGATCGACGCCGCCGGGCTGTACGCGCTCCCCGGGATCGTGGACGCGCATGTCCACTTCAACGAACCGGGGCGCACCGACTGGGAGGGTTGGGAGCACGGAAGCCGGGCGGCGGCGGCCGGGGGGACGACGACGGTGATCGACATGCCGCTGAATTCGCTCCCGCCGGTCCTCGACGGTGCGTCATTCGATCGCAAACGGTCCGCCGGCGAGCGCGGATCGATCGTGGACTTCGCGCTCTGGGGTGGGCTCACCGGCGCCGATCCCGTACCGCTCGCGGAGCTTGCCGCGCGCGGGGCCGTCGGCTGCAAGGCATTTCTCTGCGAGAGCGGTGTTCCCGAGTTCGCGGCCCTCGACGATGCGGCGCTCGTGCCGGCGTTCCGTGCCGCGGCCGCGGCCGGACTGCTCGTCGCGGTCCATGCCGAAGACGACGGGCTCGTCGCCACGGCGACCGCCCGGGTGCGCGAGGCCGGCCACCGCGATCCGCTTTCCTGGGCGGCCTCGCGGCCGGCGCAAGCGGAGGTCCGCGCGGTGACCCGCGCCTGTGCAGCCGCGCGTGAGGCCGGCGCACGGCTGCACATCGTGCATCTGTCGGCGGCCGAGGCGCTCGGCGCGGTCGGCCTGGCTCGCGATGCCGGCACCGACGTGTCGGTCGAGACCTGCCCGCACTACCTCGTCTTCGACGAGAACGATGTCGCCCGCGAAGGGCCGCTGCTCAAGTGCGCACCGCCCATCCGTGACCGCGCGAACCGCGAGCTCCTGTGGGCCGCGCTTCTCGGCGGACGGATCGACCTGGTCGCCTCGGATCATTCGCCCTGCCCCGGGGCCGACAAGGACCGCGGCCGTGACGACATCTTCGCCGCGTGGGGCGGGGTCTCCGGCGCGCAGTCGCTCCTTCCCGCGCTCCTCACCGAGGCGCGCAAGAGAAGCGACGGACTTGACCTGCCGGCGGTCCTCGGGTTCCTCGCCTGGCGCCTGTCCGCGAAGCCGGCGCAGCGGTTCGGCCTCTGGCCACGCAAGGGCACGCTCGCGGTGGGCTCCGATGCCGATGTCACGCTCATCGACGCCGAACGGACCTGGACCCTCGATCCCGCCGCGGTGCAGACCCGCTCCGGGCGCACGCCGTACGCCGGGCGCGTCTTCCACGGCGCGGTCGTCCGCACGATCGTGCGCGGTACGACGGTGTTCGTCGACGCTGCCTTCCCGTCCGCTCCAGGGCACGGACGGTTCGTTCCCGCGGTGCGGGCGTGAGGATCACCGGCGGCACCCTCGTGACGATGCGTGAAGGCGATGTCCCCGCGATCGGCGACCTTGCCATCTCCGGGGATCGCATCGTCGCCCCGGCGCCGGGCGAGCACGACGACGAGATCATCGACGCCGCCGGCTGCTACGTCATGCCCGGTCTCGTGCAGACGCATGTTCACCTGGTGCAGACGATCTTCCGCGGCCTGGCCGAGGACCTGGCGCTTCTGGAGTGGCTGCGCTCGCGGATCTGGCCGCTCGAGGCAGCCCACGACGAGGCCTCACTCCGCGCGACCGCTCGGCTCGGGCTCCTCGATCTCCTCACCACCGGCACGACGACGATCCTTGACATGGGCACGACGCACGGCGGCGACGTCGTCGCCGAGGAGCTGGTCGCCTCCGGCATCCGCGCGCGCTTCGGCCAGGCGATGATGGACGGGGGTGCCGGCGTCCCGCCGGGCCTCCAGGAGACGACCCGAGGGTCCCTCGACGCGAGCCTGACGCTCGCGAAGCGCTGGAACGGCGCGGGAAACGGCCGGCTGGACTATGCGTTCGCGCCCCGATTCGCGCTGTCCTGCACTCGGGAGCTCCTCGAGGCGGTGAGTGCCCTGTCCCGCGAGCAGGGCGCGCTCATCCACACCCATTCGAACGAGAACCTCGGGGAGCGCCAGCTGGTCGAGCGCGAGACCGGGATGGCCCCCGCGGCGTATCTCGACGCCGTGGGTCTGGTGAACGAGCGCGCGGTCCTGGCGCATGGCGTGAACCTCGATGCCGCCGAGGTCGCGCTGTTGCGGGAGCGCGGCGCCGGCGTCACCCATTGCCCGTCGTCCAACCTGAAGCTCGGCTCCGGGATTGCCGACGTGCGCCGGCTGCGGGAGGCCGGTATCACGGTTGGCATCGGCACCGACGGCGCGGCCTGCAACAACCGGCTTGACGGCTTCGACGAGCTGCGGCTCGCGGCACTCCTCGCACGCTCCCTGCACGGACCGCAGGCGCTGACCGCCGCCGAGGCGCTCGTCATCGGTACCCGGGACGGCGCCCGCGCGCTCGGCCTGGCCGACCAGATCGGCACGCTCGAGCCGGGCAAGAAGGCCGACCTCGTCATCCTGGATGCGGCCCGGCTCGCCGGGCCGGCGGGCGATCCGGCGACCCGGATCGTGTTCGGCGGCGGCGCGCGCGCTGTCCGTGACGTCATCGTCGACGGCCGCGTGGTCGTGCGGGACGGGATCGCGCTCGCCCTCGATGCCGGGGAGGTCCGGGCTCGCGCGGCCGAAGCGCTCCCCGGTCTCGTCGCGCGGGCGGGGCTGTGATGACCGCCGAGCAGGTCATCGCCACGACCGACAGCGAGCTGGACGCGGAGATCATCGCCAGCCGGCTGCGGGCCGAGGGGATCCCGGCTCGGGTCCGCTACGAGTCGCAGTCCGGCGTGCCCCGCCAGATCGCACCCTCCGGACTCGGCTTTGGGCCGGGCGGGTTCCGCATCTCCGTCCCGGCCGAGCAGGCCGTCGCGGCCCGCGATGTCCTCGCGGACGTCGGTCCGCCGAGCCGAAGCCGGAGCCCGCTCTTCCGCGCGATCGCGATCGCCGTGCTCATCTCGTTCGTGCTGGTCTGGGTCCCCGGGGTGGTCGGCGCGCTGCAGGCGGTCTTCGGTCCGCGATAGGCCGGGCGGTCGTCAGGGCAGCCACCGCCGCTCGGGTACCACGAAGACACCGGCCGGACGACCTGAAAGCGCATCCAGGATCCGGCGCGCGGTGAAGTCGCTGAGCGGGCGGGGGAGCGCGTCCGCGGTGAACCAGCCGCACTCGCCGATCTCCCCGGCGTCCGCTGGGCGCGGCTCCGCCGACCCCGGCGCGAGGCCGGCGCGGAACACGAAATGGTGCCAGCCGAACGCCCCCTGCGGCTCCCAATACACCCCGGTGAGGCGCAGCTCGGCGAGCGTCACGCCGGTCTCCTCGCGCGCCTCGCGCCGCGCAGCCTCGTCCGCGGACTCCCCGGGATCGGCGCCGCCGCCGGGGATCTCCCAGTTCAGCTCGGCGTAGGTGTGGCGGACGAGCAGGACCCGTCCGTCGCGGACGATGACCGTCGCCGCGCCGAACACGCTCGGCCGCGGGTCCACCCGCTGCACCGGCAGGCCGGCGTCGACCCAGGCGCGGAAGCCGCCGACCACGTCGGTCGTCGCCGCGAATCCGAGCTCCCGCAGCCGCAGCGCGGCGAGGCTCGACGAGTAGCCGTGCTCGCAGATGAGGATGAGACGGTCGGTCCGGCCGGCGAGCGCCGGGCTGGGATGGCCGGATGAGCCGTCGACGCGCCATTCGAGGACGCTGAGCGGCACTTGGATCGCCCCCGGGATCGATCCGTCCCGCAGCCGAAGATCGTTCGAGCGCGTATCCACGAGGGTCGCGCCATCGCTCATCGCCGCTGCGGCTTCCGCCGCGGACAATCGGGGCAGCCGCGCCTGCGCATCGGCGAGGACCTCGTTGATCGTACGGCGACCCACGCTCTCTATAGTCCACCACCAGTGAAGGTGGATGTCGCGCGCGATCTCGACGGAGCGCTGGACCTGCTCGCCGCCGATCCGGAGGCGGCCATCCTGAACGGCGGGACGGATCTGATGGTCGAGATCAATTTCGGACGCAGACGGCCGGGGTCGGTGATTGCGATCGATCGGGTCGCCGCGCTTCGCGATGTTTCCTTGAACGGCACGGTGCGCCTCGGCGCGGGCGTGACCTTCACCACGATCCTGGAGCGCGACTGCGGCTCCGTCGCGCTGCGCGAGGCCGCCCGGACGGTCGGGTCGCCGCAGATCCGCAACGCCGCGACGATCGGCGGCAATGTCGCCACCTCTTCGCCGGCCGGCGACTCGCTGCCGGTCCTCGCCGCGCTGGACGCGACGGTCCACCTGCGCTCCGTCCGAGGCGCTCGGGTCGTGCCGTTCGTCGAGTTCATGACCGGTCCGAAAAAGAACGTCCGCGCGGCCGACGAGCTGGTCACGGCGATCGAATGGCGCGATGCCGGGCCGGCCCAGGTATTCATGAAGGTCGGCACGCGCAACGCGATGGTCATCGCCGTCGCCGGCCTCGCGCTGGTCGTCGACCGTGCCCACGAACGGGTGGGCATCGGGCTTGGCTCCTGCGGGCCGACGATCCTGCGGGCTCCGGCGGCCGAGGCCTTCGCCGCCGGCCTCCTGGACGAGCGTGGGTGGGCGCCGTTCAGCCCGGGTGAGAGCGCCTGCGCCGAGTTCGGCGCGAAGGTCGCCGCCGCCGCACGGCCGATCGACGACGTCCGCGGCACCGCGGCGTACCGCCGGCATGTGCTCGGGGTCCTCGGGGCGCGCGCGCTCGCCCGCGTCGTCCCGCTGCTTCGGGCGGCCTGATGCAGGTGTCGCTCATCGTGAACGGCGAGCCGCGCGGCGCGCAGGCGCGCGACGGCGAGTCGCTGCTCACGTTCTTGCGCGAGGAGCTTGCCCTCCCGGGCAGCAAGAACGCCTGCGAGCAGGGTGAGTGCGGCTCGTGCTCCGTCCTCCTCGACGGCGCGATCGTCTGCAGCTGTCTCGTGCTGGCGGCCGCCTGCACTGACAGGACCGTGGAGACGGTCGAGGCCCTGTCTTCGTCCGAGGCGCTCCACCCGATCCAGCAGGCGTTCCTCGACGCCGGGGCGGTGCAGTGCGGCTTCTGCACCCCCGGGTTCATCGTCGCGACGAAGGCCCTGCTCGCACGGAATCCCGAGCCGACCGACGCGGAGATCCGCGAGGCCCTCGCCGGGAACATCTGCCGCTGCACCGGCTACGGGAAGATCCTCGGGGCGGTGCACGCCGCGTCGAGGGGACGGCGCCGATGACCCTGACCCGGCCGCGCGTCGGCGGCGGCGTCGGCGAATCGATCGTTCGGCCCGACGGCGCGCCGAAGGTGCGCGGCGCCTTCGAGTACGCAAGCGATCTCTGGCGGGACGGCATGCTCCACGGGGCGACGCTGCGCAGCCCGCACGCCCACGCCCGTATCTTGGCCATCGATACGTCCAAGGCGCGCGCGTTCCCCGGGGTCCGCGCGGTCCTGACCCACGACGACCTTCCCACGGCGGAGCTGTTCGGGCTCATGAAGAGCGACCAGCATCCGCTTGCCCGGAAGAAGGTCCGTTTCATCGGCGACCCTGTCGCGCTGGTGGCGGCGGACGATGAGCGGACCGCGCGCGACGCGCTGCAGCACATCGTGGTGACCTACGAGGTCCTGGCACCGATCACCGATCCGATCGCCGCGCTCCGGGCGGACGCAGCGCCGATCCACGACAAGGGGAACCTCATCGACGCGGTGCACCTCATCCACGGCGATCCGGCGGCCGTGGCCGACGTGGTGATCGAGGGGGAGTACGAGGTCGGGATGCAGGACCAAGCCGCCCTCGGGCCGGAGGGCGGCCTCGCGATCCCCGATGACGACGGCGGCGTGACGCTGCACATCGCGACCCAGTGGCTGCATGAGGATCTTCGCCAGATCGCCCCCTGCCTCGGGTTGCCAGAGGAGAAGGTGCGCCTGGTGATGGCCGGGGTGGGCGGCGCGTTCGGCGCGCGCGAGGATGTGACCCTCCAGGTGCACACCTGCCTGCTCGCGCTCGCCACCAAGCGGCCGGTGCGGATGACCTACGGCCGCGAGGAGTCGTTCTACGGCCACGTGCATCGCCATCCGGCATGGCTCTTCTACCGGCACGGTGCGATGCGCGATGGCACGCTCGTGTCGGTGCAGGCGACGATCGTCCTCGACGGCGGCGGGTACGCTTCCTCGAGCCCGGCGGTGGTCGCGAACGCCGCCTGCTTCGCCGCCGGACCCTACCGCGTGCCGAACGCCGAGGTCTGGAGCGTCGGCGCGTACACCAACAATCCGCCGGCCGGTGCGATGCGCGGATTCGGCGCGGTCCAGACCTGCTTCGCGTACGAGGCCCAGATGGACAAGCTCGCCGCCAAGCTCGGCCTGGATCCCGTCGCGTTCCGGATGAAGAACGCGCTCGCGGACGGAGACGACATCATCACGAGCCAGCCGGTCGTCGGCACCGAGCCGGTGAGCGAGATCATCCGCCGTACGGCGGCGTTGCCGCTCCCAGACCCGCCCGAGGACCGCGCGTCGGTCCTCGAGCGGCCCGGTGGGGCGGGGAACCTCACCCTCGGGGAGGGCGTGGTGCGCGGCGTGGGCTTCGCCGCCGGCTTCAAGAACGTCTGCTACTCGCACGGCTTCGACGATTCGTGTGACGCGCGGGTCCGACTCGAGCGTGACGCGGATGGCCCGATCGCCTCCGTGCACACCGCCGCAGCGGAGGTGGGGCAGGGGGTCGTGACCGTGCAGCTGCAGGTCGCCCGGACCGAGCTGGGGCTCGAGCGCGTGGTGGTCCTGAACGCCGATACGCGGATCGGCTCGGCCGGATCGAGCTCGGCATCGCGGCAGACCTGGATGGCCGGCGCCGCGGTGAAGGCGGCGTGCGACCTGGTGAACGCCGAGCTCGACCTGCGGGCACGCGACCGCGGGGTCGCCCGCGACCGCTGGGACGAGCTACTCGACACGCCGGTCGAGCACCGGATCACCTACCGCCATCGGGACACCGAGCCGCTCGCCGCGGGCACCCAGAACCACGGCCACGTCGCGTTCCTGTTCGCCGCGCACCGCGCGACCGTGGACGTCGACCTCGGCACCGGCCTGGTGAAGGTCGTCCAGGTGGCGACGGCGCAGGACGTGGGGAAGGCGATCAATCCCGTCGCGGTCGTCGGCCAGCTCGAGGGCGGGATCGCCCAGGGGCTCGGCCTCGCGGTCATGGAGGAGATCATCCTGAAGGACGGCGCGGTGAAGAACGCCTCGTTCACCGACTACCTCCTGCCGACGTTCCTCGATATGCCACCGGTCGTCACCGATCTCATCGAGCACCCGCATCCCGACGCCCCGTACGGCGCGAAGGGGGTCGGGGAGCCGCCGACGATCTCGAGCACCCCGGCGATCGTCGCGGCGATCCGCGCCGCGACCGGGCGGGAGCTGAACCGAGTGCCGGTCCGGCCGGACGACATCGTGTTCGGGATGCCGACCCGCTCCGGATGGCGCATCGTTGCCGGAACGCACCCCGCCGAAGCGGTGCGGGAGGAGGGCCCATGAGCCAGGCACCGTCGTCCGGCGAACTGCAGGCGTTCGAGCCTGCGCGCGTCGCGGAGCTGCTGCATGCGAGCCAGATGCTCGTCGTCGGGGAGCTCGCCGCCCTGGGTGAGGACGGCGGCTGGCATCCGGCCGGGGGTGAGTGGTGTGCCCGTGAGGTCGTCGGTCATCTCATCGAGGCCGAGCGGCGCGGATTCGCCGGCCGGATCCGCGCGATGATCGACGAGCACCGCCCGACCTTCGAACCCTGGGATCAGGCCGCCACGGAGGTGGAGCGCCATGACTGCGACAAGGAGTCGCGCGCGCTGGTCGACGAGTTCGTCACGCTTCGCCGCGAGAGCGTCGGCATGGTGAAGAAGCTCGACGCCGCGGCGCTCCGGCGTCCATGCGACGGTCGGCGAGCTGTTCGTCCCCGACCTGCTCCACGAGTGGGTGCACCACGACCGGAACCACACCAAGCAGCTGCTGTCGATCTCGATGGCGCGGGTCTGGCCCCACATGGCGAACGCGCAGAAGTTCCAGGACGATTGACCGGGATACCGGGCGAGCAGGGGGCCGCGCCGCCCGGCCGCCGCTCCTCGGCGGCTGAGCAGGGAGCATAACCGGCGGTGCTCCCGCTCGACCTGCTCGTCCACGCGCCGAAGGTGCTGCTCCATGAGCACCTGGACGGCGGGCTACGCCCGCTGACGATCGTCGAGCTCGCCCGCGAGCAGGGCTACGGCGGCCTGCCCACCGCGGACCCCGACGCCCTCGGCCGCTGGTTCCATTCGAGCGCCGCGGCCGGCGGGTCGCTGGCCCTCTACCTGCGCGGCTTCGAGCACACCGTTGCGGTCATGCAGACTCCGGAGGCGGTCGAGCGCGTGGCGTATGAATCGGGCGAGGATCTCGCCCGGGACGGTGTGGTCTACGCCGAGGTCCGCTACGCCCCGGTGTTCTCGACCCGCGGCGGCCTGAATCTCGAGCAGGTCGTGGACGCGGTCATGCGCGGGTTCGGCCGCGCGGAGCGCGACCACGCGATCGTCCTCCGGCAGATCGTGTGCGCGATGCGCGACCGGACCGACTCGCTCGAGATGGCCGAGCTCGCCGTCGCGTATCGCGAGCGCGGCGTCGTCGGCTTCGACATCGCCGGTGAGGAATCCGGCTATCCGCCCAAGGCCCATCTTGAGGCGTTCCAGTACTGCCGCCGGGAGAATTTCTCGATCACCATTCACGCCGGGGAGGCGTTCGGCCCGCCGTCGATCTGGCAGGCGCTCCAGTACTGCGGTGCGCACCGGATCGGTCATGGCGTCCGGCTGGTCGAGGACATGGCCATCGCCGAGGGCCGGGTGGTGAAGCTCGGCCCGCTCGCCACCTACATCCGGGACAAGCGGATCCCGCTCGAAGTCTGCCCCTCGAGCAACGTCGATACCGGCGCCGTCGCGTCACTCGCTGAGCACCCGATCCGCCAATTGCTCGAGCAAAAGTTCCGGGTCACGGTGAACACCGACAACCGGCTCATGAGCGGGGTGACCCTATCCGAGGAGCTCTGGCGGCTGTCGGCGGCGTTCGGCCTCACCCTCGGCGATGTCGAACGTTTGACGATCAACGCCATGAAGAGCGCATTCGTCGGATACGACGAGCGGGTGCGGATCATCTACGACCGCATCAAGCCGGGGTACGCGAAGCTCCGCGGCGAGCCCGCGCTCGTGGGCTACCCGCTGCCCCCGAGCGCCTGAGCGCCGACAGGGCTACTTCAGCCAGGCCAGATCGCCGAAGAAGAAATCCTGACCTGAGGCGAGCGTGCGCACCGTCCCGTCCTTCACGGTGAGGACGAAGAACGCGCCGGTCGAGATGTACGCGATGCGCGACCCGTCTTTCGACCAGGCCGGCACGGTGTCGTCGCCGCTCTGCGCCAGCGACCGCAGCGCGGTGCCATCGCGCCGCACGCTGAAAAGCTCGGATGGGATCCCCAGATGGGCCAAGTGGGCCAGGTGGGCGAGGCGTGGCGCCCGGCCGGGCCCGCGGCTCGCGCCGCCGGTGATGACCGGCGCGGCGTTGTGGCCGGCGCCGCAGAACACCAGCTCGTCGCCCACCGGCGAGAACCGCGGCGTCTGCAGGTAGAAGAACGAATCCCGCAGGAGGGGCTTCGCGCCGCGACCCTCCCCATCGGAGCTCCAGATACCGTCGCCCTGGCCGTTGGTGAGGTGGATGAACACGATGGTCTTGCCGTCGGCGGAGACGGTCGGGTCAGCGGCGTCCTGCAGCAGCCGGACCCGCTCGTTCGTGCGCACGTTGAGCCGTTCGACGGTCGAATCGTTCCCGACGTACTTCCCGTCCTTCAGCACGGCGGCATTCCGGTGGAAGTACAGGTACGTGCCGGTCGCGTCGTAGCGCGGCGTGTCGTAGAAGACGTTCTCCGCCTCATGCGCGACGACCACCCGATGGCCGGTGCCGTCGATGTTCACCGCTTCGATGTCGGTCCCGAATCCGGTCTTCGGGTCCGGGGTCTTCGTGATCGCGTACACGAGCTGCTTGCCGGTCGGGTCGAGCGATGGGAACGATGGCGCCGACTGCGGCGGCAGCTCGATGAGCCGGCCGAGGGGCTTCGCCGTGTCGTCCAGGCACACGAGCCCCGCCGGATTGGCAAGGACGAACGTCGCCTTCGCGCAGGCGCCTTCCGCGGCGGCCGGCGCGACGGCGGTCGCGCTGCCGCACGACCCCAGGACCAGGGCGAGCACCCCAAGCAGGGCGAGCGGCCTCAGCTGATCACCTCGCCGGAGTGCTTCACCTGGTCCCGAAGGCGCTGCTTCAGCGCAATCGAGCGGCGCGCGTAGTGTTGGATCGCGGCCACAAAGGCGGCGTGCGACCAGGTGAGCGGAGAGACCGAGAGCGGGTCCCCGGTGAGCGGGCTCACCTGCTCGGCGAGCACGCCGGACGGGAGCGCTTTCGTGGCGCACCAATCGAGCAGGGCGCGGGCTCGCCCGAGATCGGCGAGCGTGCGTGCCGTGGCAACGTGATATTCGGCGAGCCAGAGCGTCGCAACGAACCACGGGTTCCCGGGGACCGATGCGATGTCGGCCGACTGCTGGAAGTAGTGGTCGTTCTCATAGCGGGCGACCCCGCCGATCGCGGAGCGGACCCAGAGGCGCTCCTCGAGCGCCACCATCGTGGCGACCACGCGCGGATCGTCGGCCGGCAGCATCCCGAACAGGAAGATCCCGGCCATCGAGATGTCCAGGGTCGCGTCCTTGGTGATCGTCCCGTCGGGCAGCACGTTCAGAGTGCGCACGAAGCGTCCGCGCTCGGCGTCGTAGAGGTGGGTGAGGGCGGCGGCCTTGATCTCCGCGGCGGCGGTGCCGTAGCGCTTCGAGAGCTCGTGCTGCCCGAACGCCGCGGCGAAGCTGCAGGCGGCGACGAGGCCGGCCCAGACCGCGGCGGTCGTCCAGGCATGAATGCCGCGCCGCTCTTCCCAGAGGTCGAATGACGGCGCCGGAAGCTTGGTGCGGGGCTCGCGGTAGCTGGACATGAAATCCGCACCGGTCCGGATGAGCTTGCGGTACAGCGGCCGGACGAACTCGATGTCCCGGTCATGCTCGTAGTGCTGCCAGAGCGCCCAGATCGGGAGCCCGGTCTCGTCCTCCTGGATCGGCAGCTCGAGCCGTCCATCGGGGGTCGACCAGGCATGCCAGGACGATCCGAGCGATCCGTCGGGGTTGTACTTGTGCAGAAGATACCCGTCATGGGTCATGAGCTCGCCGCACAGATCGAAGAACCGGCGCGTCACCTCGCCGTACCCGGCGAGATCGAGCGCGTGGGCGACGAGCGCGCCATCGCGCGGCCAGAGGTAGGAGTAGGTGTCGCGATTGAAGCGGAGCACGTCCGAATCGTTCGCCGCGATGATCGCGCCGCGATTATCGGTCTGGGTCCGGATGATGAGGAGCGAGCGCTTGTAGAGGCCGCAGAGCGACTCGGGAAGATGGTCGGCGACGGATTCATCCTTGTTCGCCCAGAGATGCCAGTAATCACCGGTCCGCGACAAGAACGACCCGACACCGCGTTCGCGGACGACCTTGTCCAGATCGCGCACGTCTTCATAGCGCTCGCCGACCGCGATGAAGAACGTCGCTTTGCCGGTCCCGCTCGGCGGCACGTTCATCGTCATCATGCCAACGCTGTCGATCGAGCCCTGCGCCACGAGGTTGCGCGAAAGGTCGCCGTCCTCGGCATCGCGCCAGGTGCCCTCGCGGCCGTTCGCCTCTTTGAGGCCGATCGCAAACGACTCGAGGCCGGTGTCGCCCTTGCCGTTTACCCCCGACATGAGGAAGAAACGGTGGCCCTTGTAGTGCACCACCGCGCGGGTCCGCGGATCGTAGAACGCCGAATCACCGACATCGTTCCCGAACAGATGCGCGTCGAAGTGCTGGAACAGCCGGATCTCGCGGCCGCGGCCGGCCGTGTCCTCGACGGTGATCTCTTTGACATAGAGATTTCGGTCGAAATCCACCGCGTCGCGGCAATGGAGGCGGAGCCCGAGCCCGACGTTCCCGAGGGTCACCTGGCTGACGAGCGTCTCCTCGGCGTAGCGGAGGTCGCGCTCCCATCCGTCGTCGCCGGTCCAGCTGAATCGCCCGTCGGCCCAGACCCCGAATCGGCAGACGTCGCCAACGGTGTGGTTCTCAAGGCCGACGTTGGGGAAGTAGATATCGCGAAGCTGATATCTCGCATCGAACGTGACGAGGAGATCGCCGTTCCCCAGGGGAAGGTCGCGCGGCACTAGGTCTTCGGTGCGGCAGCGGTCCGGGTCGCGGCAAGGAAGCGTCTCGCGTTCTCGATCGCGCCGTCGCGGTCGCCGCGATCGAGCAGGTCCGGCCGCACGAGCGGCCCGCCGATCCCGAAGCCGACCACCCCGGCCGCGAAGTAGGCCGGGATCTCGTCGAATTCGACGTTGCCGGTCGCGACGAGCGGCAGGTGCTGGAGCGCCCGGCGGACGTTCGTGATGAAGCCAGGACCGCCGATCGTCGCCAGTGGATAGACCTTGATGAAGTCCGCGCCGGCGTTCGCGGCGGCGACCATCTCGGTGGGGGTCATCGTTCCCGGCATGGTCATCGCGTCGTGCGCCCTGGCCACCGTGATCATGTCCGGGACGAACGCCGGACTCACCAGGAAGCGCGCCCCGGCGAGGAGCGACTCCTCGGCCTCGGCGCCCGAGAGTACCGTGCCGGCTCCGATCACGATCCCGGCGTCGGCGAGGGCCTCATCTCGGGCGAGGGCGGAGATGAGCTCGAAGGCGTCCGGGACGGTGAGGGTGATCTCGACCAGCCGGACTCCGGCTGCCGCCATCGCGCGTGCCGCCGTCTCCGCTTGCCCGGCGGTGGCGGTGCGGATGACCGCGACGAGCCGGTCTTCGCCGAAGATCCGGAGGAGATCGCGGCGCGAGATCCGCGGCCGCTGGGCGATGGCCATCGCCTGATGCTACCGCGACGCCGAGGCCGACGCGGGTGGTCACGGATCGTCGTCATACTGGAGACGTGCGGATCGGGCCGACCGTCGTCGAGGACATCTTCAGCCGGGCGGGTGCCTTTCTGGAAGGGCATTTCCTCCTCGCGTCGGGCAAGCATTCGCCACGCTACCTTGAGAAGTTCCAGGTCCTCCAATGGCCGCAGGAGACCGAGCGGCTCTGCGCGGCGATCGTAGAATCCGCCCGGGGCCTGGCGGTCCAGACCGTTGCCGGACCAACGACCGGGGGGATCATCCTCGCCCACGAGGTCGCCCGGCAGCTCGGCGTCCGCGCGGTCTACGCAGAGCGGAAGGACGAGGGCTCCGGCCGCGAGTTCCGCCGCGGCTTCACGATGAATCCCGGGGAGCGGGTCCTCGTGGTCGACGACATCATGTCCACCGGCGGCTCGCTCCAGGAGACGATCGACGCGGTCCGCGCTGCCGGTGCAGAGGTCGTCGGCGTCGGCGTGCTCGCCGATCGCTCGGCTGGCCATGCGACCTTCGATGTCCCGCTCATCTCCCTCTGGGAGGTGAGCATCCCTGCGTACCTGCCTGATGCATGCCCGCAATGCGCGTCCGGCCTTCCGGTGCGCAAGCCAGGGACGACGCCCGCGCTCGCCACGTCCGCCTGAGCCCCATCCTGCCGATGCTTCGCGCGACGCGCGACGCGCTCCGGCGCGATTCGGTCCAGCTCGTCCTGACCAGCACGACCCTGTTGTTCACCGAGCTGCTTGTCCTGCGCTGGATCCCGGCAAACGTCATCTACATCGGCTTCTTCGCCAACTACCTGCTGATGGCGAGCTTCCTCGGGATCGGGCTCGGCATCCTCGTCGGCCGGCGGTACGCCACGCCTGGACTGTCGCCGTTCCCCGGGCTGATACTCATCGTCGTCGGCCTGGTCGCGCACGAGAAGCTCGACGTCCAGTTCAGGGCGAGCAACGAGATCTTCTTCGGCTTGGCCGAGAGCCACTCCGCAGACGCGAACTTCATCGTGCTGCCGCTCATGTTCGTGCTCGTGATGGCGCTCCTCGCCACGCTCGCACTCCCCCTCGGGGGGTTGCTTCGATCGCAGCCGCCGCTGCGCGCCTACGCCCTCGATATCGGGGGATCGATCGTCGGGATCGCCCTCTTCGCGCTGCTGTCGGCGCTCAGCCTGCCGCCGCCGATCTGGTTCGGCCTCCTCGCCGTCCTGTTCCTCGGACTGACGCTGCGACATCGATCGACCGGCCGGTCGCTGGCCAACGCCGCCCTTCTGGTCGTGGCGGTCGCCGCCGTGACCGTCGGCGGGGCGCAGAGCGGCGACCTGTGGTCGCCGTACTACCGGATCACGGTCCAAGACCAGCCGGGAGCGAACACGACGATCCTCGTGAACGGCATCCCGCATCAGGAGCTGCACCGGGTCGCGGATGCGTCGGGCGAGCGCTTTTACGAGCAGGTCTACCGCTGGTTCCCCGGGCGGACGTTCGGCAGCGCGCTCGTCGTCGGCGCGGGCAGCGGCACCGACGTCGCGTACGCGATCGCGCATGGCATCCGGCGAGTTGACGCGGTCGAGATCGATCCCCGGATCCTCGAGATCGGTGTCGCGCGGCATCCCGACCGGCCGTACGCCGACCCAGCGGTCCGGACACACGTGAACGACGGGCGGGCGTTCTTGCGCACGAGCCCGGACCGCTATGACCTCATCGTCTTCGCCCTGCCGGACTCGCTCACCCTGGTGAGCACGAGCGCGAATCTCCGGCTCGAGTCGTACCTGTTCACCGAGGAAGCGTTCGCGAGCGCCCGCGATCACCTCGCGCCCGGTGGGGCATTCGTGCTCTACAACTACTACCGCCAACCCTGGCTGCTCGAGAAGATCGCCGGGATGCTCGAGCACGTCTTCGGGACGCCGCCGTTCGTCCGCAGCTACGGCGGCGCCAGCGGATCGGCGGCGGTGCTCGTCTCCGGCGCCCGTCCGGAGGTTGCCGACGGCGCGGCGGTCGCCACGGCCCGGTCCGCCGACCCGGGGATGCCCGGCCCGGCGACCGACGATTGGCCGTTCCTGTATTTGCACGAGCACGCGATCGACCCGAACTACATCGCCGCCCTCGCCTTCGTGATCCTCACGACGCTCGTCGCCACCGGCCTTGCAGCAGGGGCATCGAGGACCCCGCTGTCGGCGTTCAGCCCGCACTTCTTCGTCCTCGGCGCAGCATTCCTCCTCCTCGAGACCCGCAGCCTTGCCACCTTCGGTCTCCTGTTCGGCACGACCTGGGTGGTGAACGCGCTCGTGTTCGTCGCGATCCTCTGCAGCGTCCTCCTGGCGATCCTGGTGAATGCCCGGTATCGACCACGGCCGTCGTGGCTCTATGCCGCCCTGGCCCTCGCGCTCGCCGTCGCGTACCTGCTGCCCCCCGCGAGCCTGCTCATCGATCCGCCGGCGGTTCGCTACCTGCTGGCCGCAACCGTTGCGTTCGCGCCGGTGTTCGTGGCGAACCTGGTCTTCACGACCTCCTTCCGCGACACCAGGAGCGCCGACATGGCCTTCGCGTCGAACCTCATCGGAGCGACCGCTGGTGGCATCCTCGAGTACGCCGCGCTCGTCACCGGCTACCGCGGCCTGCTCGTCATCGTCGCGCTCCTGTACGCCGCAGCCTGGTTGTTCGGTGCACAGCTCCGGCTCCTCGGGGACCGCGGCATGGCACCTGCATTGATACTGGAGCGATGAAAGATCTCACGAGGCTCATCCGCACCGCGATCTGGCTCGCGTTCTTCGGCGCCCTCTATCAGGAGCTGCGCAAGCCGCCGGAGGACCGTGTCTGGCACGGAAAGGTCGCGGGCGTCGTCCCGTACGACTTCCGCCTCCCGTCGTTCGGTGCTCTTCGCGACGCCTATTGGGCTCCGGACCGCGACGTGGTCTTCAGCGAGAAGGTCCTCGGCGTGGGTTGGGCGGTGAACCTGCCGGTCGCCGCGCGGAAGCTCTCCGCGACGGTGTCGCAGTACGCCCGCGCGCGGCGCGACCCGGAGGCGTAGCCGCCGGGTCGGCGTTGCCGGTCTTCCGTGCTCGCCATTCGAGGAACGCCGGCATCTGCCGCTCGAGCTCGTCGTCCGACCCGGGTGCCCCGCCGCTCCCGTCGCCGGGCGACCATTCCCAGAGCCCGTCCACGACCATCCCCGCGGCGACCGTCGCGTTCACCAGATCGGCGATCCGGTGTCCGTACTCGAAGGTGCGGGCCTCGACCTTCACGCCCCGCGACTCCCAGACTGCGTCCTTGTACGGCACCGCGCCATCCTCGAAGTACCCCTGTTTCAGGCGCCAGCCCGAACCGGTCCAGCCCTCGTACATCCGGAGCGTCACCGGATGCATCGTCGAGGCGAGATAGGTGCCGCCCGCCGCGAGCACCCGGCCGACCTCGGCGATGACCCGCTCGGCATCGGGGACGAAGACGAGCGAGTGATGGTGCTTCACGATGTCGAAGGCGTCGTCGGCGAACCGCGAAAGGTCCCGCATGTCGCCCAGTGCGATCTTCACCTTCACTCCGCGCGACGTGGCGAGCTCGCGGACCGTCCGCAGCTGGCGCGCGCTGATGTCGAACACCGTGGTCTCCGCCCCCAGCTCGGCGTAGAGGACCGGTGACCATCCGCCGCCGCCGGCCAGGCAGAGCACCCGCTGCCCGCGCAGGTCGATCCCGGCGAGCCGGTCACGCGGGTCGAGGAACCGGCGCTTCCCACGGGCGGACGTCGGCGGCGTGCCCTGTGGCCGGGTGTACTCGATCCCGGCGACGGCAAGACGGTCCCACATCCGGCGGTTGTGGTCGGCGACGGCGTCCGCCGCGATGCGTCCCATACAAGTGGCTATTCTCGCCGCATGACGAAGATCGTGATCACCCGCCCGATCGCCGCAGAGGCGATCGCGCTGCTCCGCCCCCGGGCGGAGCTCGCGATCGGTCCCGACGACCCGCCGATCCCGACCGCGGCGGAGGTGGTCGAGCTGGTCCGTGACGCCGACATCATCTACACCTTGCCGGCGAATCCCCTGAACGGCGACGCGATCCGCGGTGCCGCGAAGCTCCGGTTCATCGCGACGATGGGGACCGGCTACGACAACATCGATGTGGTCGCCGCGCGCGAGCGCAACATCCCGATGACCTACGCCCCGGGGATCCTCGACGAGACCACTGCCGACGGGGCGTTTGCGCTGCTGCTCGCCGCGGCGCGGCGCCTCGGGGAAGCCGAGCGCTACCTGCGCGCCGGAAAGTACCGGGGCTGGACGCCGTTCCTCTTCACCGGCCGTGACGTGCACCACGCGACGCTCGGGATCGTGGGGATGGGCCGGATCGGCCGGGCGGTCGCGCGGCGGGCCAAGGGCTTCGAGATGCGGCTCCTCTACACCGACGCGCGGCGGAACGAGGACGCTGAGCGCGAGCTCGACGCCACCTACGTGACGATGGACGAGCTCCTGGCCCAGTCGGACTTCGTGTCGCTCCACACCCCGCTGCTGCCGGAGACCCGTCATCTCATCGACGCCGCGGCCCTCCGGAAGATGAAGCCGACGGCGATCCTCATCAACACCGCGCGGGGCCCGGTCGTCGACGAGCGGGCCCTCGCCGAGGCGCTTCGGGACCACGTCATCGCCGGCGCGGGTCTGGACGTCTTCGAGCGTGAGCCCGAGGTGGAGCCGCTCCTCCGGGAGCTCGAGAACGTCGTCCTGCTCCCGCACATCGCCTCCGCCTCGGAGCAGACCCGGACCGGCATGGCGGTGCGCGCGGCCCACAACATCCTCGCGTTCCTGGACGGCAAGCCGCTCCTCGACCCGGTGCCTTCCTGAACGGGACCGATCGCCCGGCGCGAGCGGACCCCGCGACCGTCGCGCTGTCGAGCGGCGACACGGTCCTCCAATGCGATCTCTACGGGACGCTTCCGGCCCGCCGCGGAGTGGTGCTCTGTCACGGCCAGAGCTGGGACGCGACCGGGTGGAGGGACATCGCGCCGCGGTTCGTGGAGCGCGGCATCCCCGCGCTGGCGCTGAACTTCCGCGGCTACGACGGGTCGACCGGGAAAACGACCTACGAGTCGGTGGTCGCCGACGTCGCCGCGGCGAAGGCTTACCTCCGGGAGGAGGGTGCCGCCCAGATCGCGCTCGTCGGCGCATCAATGGGCGGGTATGCCGTCCTCGCCGCGAGCTTCGAGGGAGACATCGAATGCGTCGTGAGCCTCTCCTCCCCGGTGGAGGCGCTCGACGACGATCTCGCGCGGCGGATTACCGGCCGCAAGCTGTTCATCTGCGCCGATGCCGACAGCTATGGCGCCGCCCCCCACGTCGCGCACACCTTCGCTGTCGCCTCCGGCCCGAAGATGCTCGTCATGCATGGCGGCCAGGAGCATTCCGCCGGGATGTTCCACGCGCCGTATGGCGAGTCGGTCATCCGGACAATGCTCGATTTCGTCGCCACGGCGACCTAGCGATGCCGGTCCGGGTCCATCCCGACGTGCCCGGCGAGGCGAAGCTCATGCGTGCCGTCGGCAGGCGGATCCGTGCGCTGCGCGAGGAGCGCGGACTCACGATGGCCGAGCTCGGCGCGAATCGTCGGGGCGTCGTCTACTTCGAGCGCCAGTACGTCTGGAAGATGGAGACCGGCCGGGTGGCGCCGTCCCTCGCCGCGCTCGCGCATTTCGCCCGGCGGCTGGATCTGACACTCGCCGATCTCTTGGCGGACATCCGCATCTCGTGACGCGCGGGGCGGGTCCTCGGCGGCTGGGAGGATCGCCGGGGCGTTAGGGTCAGCCGGTGCGGGGCCCCCACTTCGGCGATCTGAGCGGCGCGGCCGGCGATCTCGGCACGCTGCTGCCGCTCGCCGCGGGCCTGGTGATCGTCTCGGGTGTCGACCCGCGGGGATTCTTCATCACCTTCGGGATCGCCACGATCGTCGCCGGCTTCGCGTTCCGTCTGCCGATACCGGTCCAGCCCCAGAAGGCCGTTGCCGCCGCCGCGATCGCCGAGGGCTGGCCGGCCACGCAGGTGTACGGCGCGGCGCTCGGGACGGGCCTGCTCTGGCTCGCCGTCGCGGCGACACCGCTGCTCCCCTGGATGCGGCGCGTCATTCCGGCCTTCATCGCGCGGGGTGTCCAGCTCGGTCTGGCCTTCACGCTCGGCGGGCAGGCCGTGCTCCTGCTCGCCCGCAGTGTTCCCCTCGCGATCGTCGCGCTGGTCATCCTCGCGGTGACGCTCCGCTACCGGATGCTCGGGATCGGGCTGACGATCGTCGCGGCGATCGCGCTCATGCCACGGGAAGACCTATCGGTCGTGTTTGCCCCGGCGCTGCCGACCGTCGGCCTGCCCGATCTCCCCGACACGCTGGCCGGCATGCTCCGGGGAGGAATCACGCAGATGCCACTCACCCTCACGAACGCGATCATCGCGACCGCGGCCCTCAGCGCGCGCTACTTTCCCGAGCATCCCGTGACCGAGCGTCGCCTCGCGATCAGCACCGGCCTCATGAGCCTGGGCGGTGCGCTGCTCTCCGCAGGGCCGTTCTGCCACGGCGCCGGGGGCCTTGCCGCGCAGCACCTCTACGGCGCGCGCACGCTCTGGAAGAACATCATCGAGGGGACCGTGGCCCTGGGGCTTGGCCTGTTCCTCGGCCCCGGTCTCTCGTCGGTGCTCGCCGCGTTCCCGATGCCCCTGCTCGGCTCGCTCCTGCTGCTCGTCGCGCTCGAGCTGCTCTCCTCGGCCCGGGGCCTCTTTGGCTGGCAGGGGTGGATCGCCACCGGTATGGCCGTCGTCGCCGTGAGCACGAACATCGGCGTCGCGTTCGTCGGCGGCTTCGTGCTCGCCACCGCCGTTCGCTACAGCGTGCATCGCCACTGGCTCCCGAAGCTGAAGGGCAAGACGCCCGCTGAATACCTCGCGCGCATCCCGCTGGCGGCCTTTGGTCCGTCTCGCTCGGCGTAGCGGATCCACTCCGGACGCGCGTGGCTGCGACCGTCCCCGCGGGACGAAAACACTCCCGTCCGTCCGGTGCACCCGGCTATCCTGAAGGCGAGAAAACCCGAAATCGTTCGGGAAATGCGCCGGGGGGCTAGCTCAGCGGTAGAGCAGGGGACTTTTAATCCCTTGGTCGAGGGTTCGAATCCCTCGCCCCTCACCGAGATTTATTAGGGAAAGCGCACGCCGTGACGCGTGAGCAGGCGGCCAGCACCTGCAATGTAGCCAAGAATGTAGCCACGAGCCCTCGTTTCACGCCCCGAGGATGCGGTCGAGCGCGGCGGTGGCTTCCCCCTGCATCCGCTCGGTGACGTGCCCGTAGACATTCATCACGAGGCTCGGCGACGCGTGGCCGAGCCGCTCGGCGACGACGCGCGGATGGAGTCCGGCTTCGAGCAGGAGCGTCGCGGCCGTGTGCCTGAGGTCGTGGAACCGGATCCGTGGCAGTCCCGCGCGCGCAACGAGCGGGTAGTGCGTCCGCCGGAGCAGGTTCGCGAGCAGACGGATCAGTTCCTACTTCATCCCCATCCCGCCGCCAAAGAAGCGTGGGCCGCAACTGGCACTCCCCGCAGATTGGACCGCCGAGCGCATTCAGCCGAACGAGTTCATCAATCAGGTCCGCGGAACGCGTCGCCCTGTGGAGGCAAGGCGGTCGCCTCGGGATCACACACGTCACACGCGATCTCCTGGAGTACTGGTCACGTCCCGACCGCGAGCGCCGTCTGTTCTTTTGCCAGATCGAGGCGCTGGAGACCGCGATCTACCTCACCGAGGTGGCTCCCCACTACGGAGATGCGTGGATCGAGAACGCCCTCCGTGCCGCCAATGACGCAGCGAACCCGGGTCTCTACCGCATCGCGTTCAAGATGGCGACCGGGCTGGGATTGGCTTCATTTCTACCGTCCCGTTCTTCCGCAGCTCGTCTCGGCCTTGGTCCTAATCTCAGGCGGCGCTGGCTCAGCCGCCATGGGCGTTCTCTTTCTCCGGATCGGCTTCGGCGAAGGAGGGTGGGTCGGAATTGCTTGGGGTTCGTTCTTCCTTCTCGTTGGTCCACTGTTATGGGTCGCCGTGCTTGAGGCTACGTACAAGGCGGGCTGGGAGAATGGTGATCGGCTATTTGGCCGTCCCGATGAATCGCGCTCCTCACACCGCGACGAAGGACCGCTCAGGTAGTGGCCGAGCCCCAGCGCGTCTTGGGGCGACATGAATCTGTCGAGGCGGAGCGATGACGGTCAGCCTCCCGCTCCGTGCTGAACAAACTGGGCAACTGACCCTCCGTGGAATCGTGGGCACCTGAGGGTCGCGAAGGACAGATTCATTCGGAAACTCGCGATATCGTCGTTTGATGACTGGCGCTGACTGTAGATTCGTCGCCTTTGGCTGTGGGGGTTCGTCCCTCGCGCGTATCATCCGGCCGGAAGGAGGGTGATATATGGCAATCGGAAAAGCGAAGCCTGCCGTCAATGCGATCCACTGGAGCGGAGCGTCGCTGATGCTCGGGGGAATCTTTCTGGCGGTTCATCTTTTCACACATCCGGGGGGCGAGACCGCGCAGTACGCCTTCGATCCGCTTTGGGTGCCATCGCACGTGATCGGAGCGGTCGCGTTCCTGCT
>DATCNH010000126.1:0-5174 GCA_036565345.1 Candidatus Limnocylindria bacterium
CGGAGCGCGGATCCTCGAGTCGATCGCCTTTCTCAAGGATGTCGCGCCGATCGTCCGTCACGCGAATGAGCGCTGGGACGGCAGCGGCTATCCGGGCGGCCAGCGCGGAACGGAGATCGCGATCGAGGCGCGGATCCTTCACGTCGCGATCGGCTACGAGGCGATGCTCGCCGAGCGGCCCTATCGCCGGGCGCTTGGCCCGGAGGCCGCCGTGGCCGAGCTCCGAGCGCGGTCGGGACTCTGGTACGACCCGGCCGTGGTCCACGAGTTCGCGCTCATGGTCGAGGCCCGCGGCACGATCGCCGCCATCGAGGTCGAGGTGGGCGGCGCGGCTCGCGAGCTCGCGATCCTCGCGGAGATCACGCCCGAGTTCCACACCCTGTTGGACATGCAGCAGCTGCTGTCGCGGATCCTCGCGATCCTCCTGCGCCACTTCCCCGGCTCGGGCCTCGCCATCCTGTTACGCGAGGAGAGCACCGGAGATCTCATCGTCCGCGCCGCGACCGGTCCGCTGACGACCGGGCCGGGCCGTCTCGCCGCCGGCCGCGGCATCTCGGGCTGGGCGATCGAGCACCGCGAGGCGCAGATCGTCGAAGACGTGCGATCGGATCCCCGATATGTCGGCGATCCCACGATCCGTGCGGAGATGGTCGTGCCGCTCCTTTCCTCGGGTCGGGCCATCGGGGTGCTGCTCGTGTCCCACCCGTCAGCCGGCGTATTCGGTCAACGGGATCTCACGCTCATGCAGGCGGTCGCCGCGCAGATCGCCGCGGCGATCGACGTCGCGGAGCTTCACGAGCGCCTCAAGCATGCGGCGAATACCGATACGCTCACCGGCATCCATAACTACGGGTACTTCTACCACCGGCTGGAGGAGGAGGTCGCCCGCGCGGAGCGCCGCGGGCAGCCGCTCGCGGTCGCCTATTTCGACATCGACAAGCTGAAGAATGTCAACGACACCTACGGCCACCTCGCCGGCGATGCGGTGCTCCGGACGCTCGGCTCGGTCATCGGTCATCGGGTGCGGACCGAGGACATCCCGGCCCGCTACGGCGGCGATGAGTTCGCGATCGTCATGCCCGAGACCCCGCGGGAGACCGCCGAGCTGGTGGTCGGGCGGCTCATGGACGAGCTCGACGCGACGGCGGTCGAGCTCCCCGATGGCTCGACGCTCCGAATGCCCGCACGTTCCTGGGGGATCGCCTCGTACCCGCTCGACGGCAGGACGGCGAAGGCGCTCGTCGAGAATGCGGACACCCGCGCGTACGCGCGCAAGCGAGCCGGCAGCTCCTCGGCGACGTGATCGAACGCGCCACGCCGTTCCTGGGAGAACCCGGCTCGCGCGACGCCAGACGGGTCGGGGCGAAGGCCGCGACCCTCGGGCGGTTGGCCCTCCGCCACCGGATCCCGGCGGGATTCTGCCTGGATATCGCGGTCTTCGAGCGCTTCGCCGCCGCTCAGGACGGCGAGCCCGCGGCACGCGAGGGACTGCGCCGGCTCATCGCCGAAGCCCTCGGCGAGCTCGCGGACCGTACCGGTCACGCCGATCCGGTGGTCGCGGTGCGCTCGTCGGCGATCGGCGAGGACGGAGGCGACTCGTCGTTCGCCGGGCAGCATGAGACGATTCTCGGGGTCCACGGCGTCGACGCGGTGCTCGAGGCGGTCCTCGTCTGCTGGCGCTCGGCTGGCTCCGACCGTGCGCTGGCCTATCGCGGCGCACGCGGGATCGACGGGCCGGTCCGCATGCCGGTCCTGGTGCAGGAGCTGGTCGATGCGGACAGCGCGGCCATCGCGTTCAGCGCCGATCCGGTGACCGGCGATCGCGACGTCGTCGTCGTGAACGCCGGCTGGGGGCTGGGCGAGAGCCTCGCCTCCGGCAGCGTGACGCCGGACAGCTACGTCGTGCGCAAGGGGGACCTGGCGATCGCCGCCGCCCGGATCGCGGAGAAGGCGGTCATGGTCGTGCGCACCGCTGAGGGGACCGCCCTTGTCCCGGTCGAGCCGGAGCGGCGGAGCGCACCGGCCCTCTCGGCGGAGCAGGTCGGGGCGATCGCGCGGCTCGCCCTCGAGCTCGAGACCGAGGCCGGTGGTCCGGTGGACATCGAGTGTGCCTACGCCGGAGGAGAGCTGTACCTCCTCCAGTCCCGGCCGATCACTGCGATCGCCCCGGCGGAGGACGAGTTCCCGGTCGAATGGGACGACCCGGCCGAAGCCGAGCTCACCTGGGATCGCGAGGACGCGCACTTCGGCGAATACGAGCTGCCGCTCGCGACCGATTACATCGTCGAGGGGCCGAGCTTTGGGATCAGGGCGCGAAGCGAGTCGCTCGGCGCGCCGTTCCGCGGGGTGTTCAAGCCGTTCAACGGCCGGATCTACGTGACGCTCAAGCCACTGGTGCCTCCGGATGAGGCCGCGGCAGCGGTGCCGGCCGTCCTCGCCCGGCGGCGGGCGCAGGCCCGCCAGCTCGCAGCGCAGTGGGACGCGGAGTACGTGCCGAAGGTCCAGGCGGATCTCGCCTGGATGCGCGCGCTCCGACCCGACGCGCTGGATGCTGCCGCGGCCGCAGGGATCTGGGGCGAACTCTGGCGCCGGGTGAACCATATCTGGACGATCCACATGATCGTCACCAGTGGCGCGTACGCGATCATGGATGAGCTCGCGGAGGTCTACGAGGCGCTCACCGGGCGCCCCGGGGTCGAAGCGCTGTCGTTCGTCAGCGGCCGCGCGGTCACGCTCCAGCGGCAGCAGCGCGACTTCCACTCGCTCCTCGAGCTGCTGCGCCGGTCGCCGGCGGTCGCCGGACCGGTCGCCGACGGCACCGCGCGGACCCGGGAGGGGATCGCCACAGTGGCGGAGGGGACGACGGTCCTCGCGGCCTTCGACGCCTTCCTCCAGGAGCATGGCGACGTCGGCCAGCTGTCGAACGATCTGCACGCGCCGGCCTGGGCCGACGAGCCCGCGCTCCTCATTGGCGAGCTCGCACGCAGCCTCGCCGCCGAGGCGTCGGACGATCCGGAGGGACGTGTGTCGCGGCAGCTTGCCGAAGGGCAGCTCGCGGTCGAGCGGACCAGGGCCATCCTCGACGCACGGCCGGAGGATCGTGCGCGCTTCGATGAGGTCCTCGCGACGGCCCGGGCCGCCGGCCCGCTCACCGAGGAGCACAACTATTGGATCGACCGACACGCCCAGGCGGTCACCCGGCGCGCGGTCCTCGCGTTCGGCGCTTGCCTCGTTCGCGACGGCCGGCTTGCGACCGCCGACGACATCTTCCTCTTCCACCATCCCCAGATCCGCGACGCGCTCGCGACGGGAGCCGACCTCCGGGACCGGGCTGTGGAACGGGCGGTGGAGGCGCGTCGCCACGCGCGCCTCCGCCCGCCGCTGACGATCGGCGCGCCGCGCGATCCGGCGGCCGCGACCGGACACGCCCGGCTCGACCTCGGCTATCGGCTTCGCCAGGAGGACGGTCCGGTGATCCGGGGCGTGCCGGCGTCGGCCGGGATCGGACGGGGGCCGGCCCGGCTCATCCAACACCAGGAGGATTTCGCCCGGTTCGGTCGCGGCGACGTCCTCGTCTGCCGCTCCTCGAACGTGAGCTGGGTCCCGCTGTTCCGGCTGGCCGCGGCCGTGGTGACCGACGTCGGCGGATCGTTGTCGCACGCCGCGGTCGTCGCCCGCGAGTTCGGTGTCCCGGCGGTCGTGGGCACCGGGGTCGCGCTGACGGTCCTCCGGGAGGGCGAGCTGCTCGAGGTCGACGGGACCGCCGGGGTCATCCGCCGGCGGCAGGCACCGGGTCCGACGGGCTGACGACCGCCGGCGGAAGGACGAAGCCCACCGCGGCGGTCGCCACGCCGGCGGCGGCGAGAATCCCGAAGAGGAGCGTGCCCCCGCCTCCGGGTCGCGCGAGGGCCGCGACGGCGACCAGCGAGCCGACCATCCCGCCGAAGTACCGGCTCGACGAGGTCACGCCCGAGGCGAGGGCGGCGTGGCGCGCGGGCACCGCGTCCATCGCGGCGATCCGGGTCGCCGGGAACGTGAGGGCGACTCCGGCTCCGGCGATCGGGAGGCCGACGAGCAGGACGAGATAGTCGTCGGGCCGGCCGGAGAGCACCGGCACCAGGAGGCCGACCGTGATGAGCAGGCCGCCGAGCGCGGTCGGCCAGCGTGCGCCGAGCCGGTCGGCGAGGAGCCCGCTCACCGGCGATCCCACGATGAGCGCCGCGGAGAGCGCGGAGAGCGCAATGCCGGCCCGCACGCTCGCCTCTGCCCCTCCGGCGAGGAGGATCGGGACACCGATGAGCGACCCGTAGAGCGCGACATTCGCGAACGCGATCGTCACATTCGCTCCGGCGAACGCGCGCACGGTGAAGAAGCGGGGCGGGAGCGCCGGGTCGGGATGTCGGAGCTCGTATCGGATGAACGCGGTCGCCGCCACCAGCGTCACCACGCCGAGGAGGACGGTGGTCCCATCCACGCCGCGCCCGGCGCCGGTGAGGATCCATGCCGCAAGCGACAGGAGGACGCCCATCCCGATCGCCCCGATCACGTCCGGCCTGGCCGCGGGACGCTCCGGGCGGGCATCCTCGATCGATCGCCACCCGAGCAGGAGGGCCGTGCCGGCGAGCGGGATGTTCACCAGGAAGATGAGTCGCCAGTCGATCGCGGCGAGGAGGCCGCCGAGGAGCGGCCCGACGGCGGCGCCGATCCCGGTCATCGCCCCGGCGATCCCGAAGAACATCCCGGCCCGGCCGGCGACCGCGGATCCGCGCAGCAGCGCGAGGCCGTTCGGGACGACCGCGGCCGCGGCCAGGGCCTGCTGGAGTCGGAACAGGACGAGCACCAGGAGGCTCGGCGCGAGGGCCCCGCCGATCGACGCGACGATGAAGTACGCGAGCGCGCCAAGCATGAGGCGCCGGCGGCCGAAGCGGTCGCCCAGGCGGCCGGCGATGGGCTGGACCGCGGCCATCGCGATGAGGTACGAGGTGATGAGCCACGCCGATGCCGCGGGGTCGGCGCCGAGGTCGCGCGCGATGAGCGGCAGGGCCACGACGATCATCGTCGAGTTGAGCGGGACCAGGAGGTTCCCCAGGGCGATGGCGATGACGAACGCGGGGACCCTAGCCGTTGAGGAGATCCTTCACGATATCCCGCTCGCGCTCCAGCTCCGCGATCGT
>DATCNH010000127.1:0-2901 GCA_036565345.1 Candidatus Limnocylindria bacterium
TCGGGTCGCCGGGGGAAAGCCGGGTCAGCAGGAACGTGGCGAGCGAGATCGCCAGGAGCGTGGGGATGGCGTAGAGCAGGCGGCGCGCGATATATCTGCGCAATGGCCCTGACCCCCCTGACGCGCTACCGGCGCGGTCTCGTGCCGGGGCGCCCGGCGTGCGGGCGCCCCGGCGTGTCCTAAGGCTGCGTCGTTACGGCTTCAGCCACCACTTCTCGATGTTCCAGTAGGTGCCGAAGGTGTCCGGCTTGAACTCCTGGAGCGTCTTCTGGGCGACCGCGATCGCGTTGGGGGAGAAGCCGAAGTTGTATGGCTGCTCGTCGTTCACGATCTTGTTGAAGGTCTCGTAGGCCTTCTTGCGGGCGGCCTGCGAGCAGTCCCCGTTCGCCGGGGTGCGACCCTGCTCCATCGACTCTTCGAATCCCGGAGCGGTGAACGCGCCGAAGTTGAATCCGGTCTTCTTCGTGGCCGGGTCCGGGATGTTCGTCTTGCTCCAGATGCCGTACGGGTCCGGCTCGAGGCCGAGCGACCACCCGATGATCCAGCCCTGGATCTCCTGGTTTCCGGTGGTGAGCTTATCGACCATCGTCTCGAACGCCTCGAGCTTGGGGTCGACCTTCACTCCGATGGCCTTGTACTGCTCCGTCGCGATCTGGAGGAGCGTCTCGCGGGTCTTGTTGCCGGAGTTCGCGACGATGCTGAAGGCGAGCGGCTTGCCGTCCTTCTGGTAGAAGCCGTCGGTCTTCGTGTAGCCGGCGGACTTGATGAGGTCCTCGGCCTTGGTCTTGTCGTATTTGTATTGCTCGAGCGCCCCCTGCGGGGCGGCCCACGAGGCGCTTGGGTGGTGCGAGACCATCTTGGTGCCGTGGCCGAAGAGGATGTTCTTCACCACTGAATCCATGTCGAGCCCGTAGGCGAGCGCCTGGCGGATCTTCTTGTCCTGCAGGGCGGGAGCGGTCGTGCTCTTCACGTTCCACCCGATGTAGGTGTAGGAGAGCGCCTGGAACTCCTTGATCTGCAGCGTGTCGACCTTGGAAACGTCGTCGTAGTCCTTCGCCTCGATCGTCCCGTAGGTGAGCTCGCCGGTCTTGAGCTGCGCGGCGAGGACCGTCGAGTCGGCGACGACCTTGAAGATGTACTGGTCAAGGAGCGGAGCGCCCTTCCAATAGCTGGGGTTCTTGTCGAGAACGACCTGGTCGCCCTTCTTCCATTCCTTGAACTTGAACGGACCGCTCGCGACCGTCGGCTCGGTGTTCTCGGGCGCGGTGTCGATCTCGTCCTTACTGTCCTTGGTGGCGTACTTCCCGAACACCTGGGTCGGCAGGATGTAGTTCCCACCGAACGCGTTGACGAGCGCGGGACAGAACACCTTGGTGAAGGTGACGGTGAATTTCTTCGGGTTCGCCGGGTCGATCTTGAATCCGGTGAGGTCGGTGATCTTCCCATCGGAGAGGTCCTTGAAGCCGACGATGTCGTTGAAGTTCGATTTGCGGACGGTCTTCTTGCTCTTTGCGACGAGGGTGAGGCCGGTGAGGAAGTCCTGGGCGATGATCGGCTTGCCGTCCGACCAGTTCGCCGCGGCCTCGATCTCCCAGCTGTAGGTGAGCCCGTCGGACGAGACGGTCCACTTGCCGAGGTTCGGCTTGATCTCGCCGGTCTTCGGATCGGCCTGCACGAGCGACTCGTAGATCCGCGAAGTCACCGTGCTCGACGGGACGTCGCCCACGAGCACCGGCTGGAGAGTCTTGATGTCGGAGAATGACCCTTCGATGAACCGGCCTCCGGCAACGGGATTCGCGCCCGGTCCGGCCGATGCCCCTCCCTGCGTGGTCGGCGCGGCGCAGGCCGTGGCCACGATCGCCCCGATGACGGCAATGCTGATCAACAGCTGGACAGAACGGTGCTGCTTCATGCCCTCTCCCTGGCTCCTTTTGCTCGGCTGGCGTCCGCGAAGTGTACGTTCCGCGCGGACCCCCGGATGTCCCTTCTTCTTACCCGCACCGGACCGTGCCGGTTCGATGACCGCCCCCCCAACACTGGCCAATCGGCCAAGACCGGCGATCGGCCAAGACCGGCCAAGATCAGCCACGACCGGCGCACCGGGCGCGCAGCGGCGACCAAGGCGGTGCCCGGGTCCCCGCCCCGGATCCGCACCTAAACTGGCCGGATGGCCGGCCGCCCATTTCTTCAGGCGGGAAGCGCGCTACTGGCGGGGCTCCTCCTGGTGTCCGCGTGCGCGCCGGTGGCGGCGAACCCGACCACGCCCGTCGCGCGTGCCGTGCACGGCCACCCGGACGCCCTCGGCAGTGGCGCCGATCCGGTGATGTCGATGGGCGTGTGCCGGCCGTCCGATCCGCCCCGCGGCGCGATCCCGCCGACGGCGCCGGCCTGGTGCAGCACGCTCGTCTCGGCCATTCCGACCGCGGAGGACGGACCGGACCGCTGGATCGACGGGTTCCGGAACGGGCTCCAGCTGGGCGCCTTTCCGCCCGACTACCGCGTGTTCGAGGCCGCCCGGCCATCGGTGATCTTTCGCACGAAGCATTTCGTCCACAACGAGCATTGGATGGTCGATGTCGCCGGCCGAGGCGATCCGCCGACCGAGTACGAGGGCGATCCGCGCGATCTGGAGACCGGCACCCACTACGGCGGCGGGATGGTCCGGCCCGACCGGGCCTTCCGCTTCATCGATGGCCGGCTGGTGGTCGAGTTCGACGTCGCAGCCGGCATGCTCGCCTACCACGATGGGTGGCCCGAGGTCGTGGTCACGACCGCCCCCGCGCCGACCGGTCAGGAGACCGACCCGCTCCACGCGATCGGCGTGTTCGGCGGGGCGCCGTCCGTCGGCTGCCGCCTCTACACCGACCGCACCGCCAACTGCAGCGCCTACGACGGCAGCGG
>DATCNH010000128.1:0-9252 GCA_036565345.1 Candidatus Limnocylindria bacterium
GAGACAGGATGGGACTTCGCCACGCTCGGCACCCTACCTACGGCGTCCAGTTCCACCCCCGCGGCGACCCTCCTGGAGCGGGCGGCGCCGGCGTTCCGGCGTGACCGTGCACTCGTGGTGACCCTCGTCGCGAGCTACGCCGCGCTGAACAAGGCCGGCGACGCCCGCCGTGCCGCCGCGCTCCTGCCCGCCGATCCGGATGTCCGGCTTGCGCTCGCCTGGGCCGAGCTCGTCGCCCTGGGCGGAGACCGGGCGCGCGGCGCGGACCTTGCCGCCGGACTCCCCGGCGACACGACGGCGCGTGCGGCGATGGCCGCGGTGCTCCGCGCGATCGTCGCGGCACAGCGCGGCGACGCGGCAGCGGCCCGGGTGGAGCTTCGTGCCGCCGAGGCTCGTCCGGACGGGCTGACCGACGCGGAGCGCGCGTTCCTCGGCTACCTCGGGGGCGTCGCGCTGCGGGAGGCCGGGGCGGTCGAGGACGCGCGCGCGACGTTTGGCGCGGCGATGGAGATCGGTCCGGGGACGATCGGGGAAGCGCTCGCGCGACGCGAACGGTCACATCTCCCGGGGGGCACCGCCGCCGATCAGCTCCCTTCGTCCTCCGGCCAATCGCCGTCGGACTGAAGGTCCTCGGCAAACAGCTCGACGTCGAAGCCGAGATCGTCGATGATCGCCACCAGGCCGTTGCGCTGCTCCGGCGGGGTCGTGCGGATCCATCCCCTGATCACATCGTCCGGGGCGACCGTCGCGGCGTCCCGGTCGGATGCGACCGCTTCGCTCTCGTCCCGCGCCGCCGCCGCAGCGAGCGTACGGAGGGTCTCCGGCACCATCCGGGCGAGGGTGGCGAGCGCCGCCTCCGCATTCGGATCCCAGGCCATCCCGCTCCCGGCGTTCCCGTCCGCGGTCACGAGATCGCGTCGATCCCGGTCGCGAAGCGGCCGACGATGAGCTTCTGGATCTGAGTCGTGCCTTCGTAGAGCCGGTTCACTCGGGCGTCGCGCCAGTACCGCTCGACGGGGAACTCATCGCTGAATCCGTAGCCGCCGTGGATCTGGATCGCGCCGTCGGCTGCGCGCTGCGCCGCCTCGGAAGCGTAGAGCTTCGCGATGCTCGTCTCGCGCGTGCTCGGACGGCCCTTGTCTTTCAGATCCCCGGCGCGCCAGACCAGGAGGCGGGCGGCTTCGGTCTCGACCACCATGTCGGCGATGATCTCCTGCACGAGCTGATGTCCGGCGATCGGCTTGCCGAACGAGCGCCGCTGCGTCGCGTATGCGACCGAAGCCTCGATGCAGGCCTGCGCCACCCCGACCGCGCCAGCGGCCACCGAGTAGCGACCCGAGTCGAGCGCGGCCATCGCGATGGCGAAGCCCTGCCCGATCTCGCCCAGGCGGTTGCCGTCCGGCACGCGGACGTCCTCGAGAATGAGCTCGGACGAGTCGCTCGAGCGCAAACCGAGCTTGCCGTGCAGCCCTGCGCTCCCATACGGCTGCCGCTCGCGGTCGAGCAGGAACGCGGTGATCCCCTTGTGGCCCTTGGCCGGGTCGGCCTGCGCGAACACGAGCGCGAGCGTGCTCACGCTGCCGTTGCTGATCCACATCTTCCGCCCGTTCAGGATCCAGTCGTCGCCATCGCGCTTGGCCGTCGATCGCAGCTGCGCGGCGTCGCTCCCGACCTCGGGCTCGGTAAGGCCGAAACAGCCGATGATCTCGCCGGAGCAGAGGCGCGGAAGGAGCTCCTGCTTCTGGGCTTCGGTCCCGTACTTGAGGATCGTGAGCTCCACGAGCGAGATCTGGACGGACAGGGTCGTGCGGACCGACGAGTCGGCGCGTCCGAACTCCTCGGTGATGAGCGCGTGGCTCACCAGGTCAACGCCCATGCCACCGTATCGCTCCGGCACCGGGCCGCCCAGGAAGCCGACCGGGGCCATCGCGCGCAGCACCTCGGCCGGGAAGGCCTCCGTCCGGTCGCGCTCGCGGGCCCCCGGAACGATCTCGCGGTCGGCGAATTCCCGGGCGAGTTTGCGGATCTCCAGTTGCTCGGGCGCGAGGTCGAAGTCCATGCCCCGAGTCTAGGTACGGGCCCCAGCACGCGCGCCGGACATCTCACATGCTGTCCGGATGCACGTTGTATCGGCATGGAATCGGCGCTGCCGGGCAGGCGTTCTCTCGAGGTGAGCAACCGCTCGGCCTCGCCGCTCGCGGTTTGGACCGCTCTCGGGATCGTCTACCTGGTGTGGGGCTCGACGTATCTGGCGATCGCGATCGCGGTGGAGACCCTGCCTCCGCTCTTGTCGGCCGGGATCCGCTTCCTCCTTGCCGGCCTGCTGGTCGTCGCCTGGTTCGTGCTCCGCGGGCAGCGCTCGGCGCTCCGAGTGACTCGCGGCCAGCTCGCCGGAGCGGCGCTGGTCGGAACGCTGCTGCTCGCGAGCGGGAACGGCCTGGTCGTACTGGCGGAGCGGACCGTGCCCTCGGGCCTGACCGCGCTCGTCGTCGCCTCGGTCCCGCTCTGGCTGCAGCTGCTCCGGAGGATGAGCGGCGAACGCGTCCCCACCGCGACGCTCTTCGGCGTCGCGGTGGGCTTCGGCGGCGTGCTCTTCCTGGTGGTGCCGCGCGGGCTCTCCGGCCAGGCCGACGCGTTGGGCCTGCTCATGTTGATCGGTGCCACGGTCTCGTGGGCCGTTGGCACGTTCATCTCACCGCGCCTGCGGATGCCGCGCGATCCGCTCGCTTCGACCGGCCTGCAGATGCTCGCCGGAGGCCTGGTCCTCACCGGCATCGCGCTTGCGACCGGAGAGGCGGCGCACCTCGACCTCGCGGCGTATTCCGCACGCTCGCTCGCCGCGCTCGCCTATCTGGTCGTGTTCGGATCGCTCGTCGCGTTCACCGCGTACACCTGGCTGCTCCAGCACGCGCCGGTGTCGCAGATCTCGACCTACGCGTACGTGAATCCGGTCGTCGCCGTGGTCCTGGGAGCGATCGTGCTCTCCGAGCCGATCACGCCCTCGGTCATGATCGGTGCCGCGATCATCGTCGCCGCGGTCGCCTTCATCGTGAACCGCGAGGGTGCGCGTCGCCGTGCGGCGGAGGATCGCGCGCGCGCCGACCTGGCCGGCTCGCCGGCGGACTAGCGTCGGTCACAATGCCGTTGTGCCGCTGCTGCGCTCGTTCCGTTACGCCGTGGCCGGCCTCGGATACCTCCTGCGGACGCAGCGGAACTTCCGCATCGAGCTGGCCATCGGTGCCCTCGCGGTCATCAGCGGCGCCTGGCTGCGGATCGAACGTTGGGAATGGCTCGCCCTCGTCCTGACCGTCGCGCTCGTGTTGATCCTCGAGGCGGTGAACACGGCGATCGAGTCAGCGGTGACGCTCGCCAGCCCATCTCCGGATCCGCTGGCGAAAGCGGCGAAGGATGTCTCGGCCGCGGCGGTGCTGATCGCGGCGGCAGCCGCCCTTGGCATTGGCGGGCTGGTCTTCTGGCCTCGCCTGGTGGCGATCCTCGGCCGTTAGGCCACCGATCGCGCCTCATACGCGCGGGCCTGTGGCACGACCCGGAGTCGGCGCGGCAGCACCGGGACCAGCCACCGCAGTGCGACCACGACGGAGCGGTACGCGAGCCGGTCACGCGCGCGCCAGTGCAGGCCGAGCGCGGTGCGGACGGTGGGCGGGAGTAGCCCTGCGGTCAGCGCCTCGAGAGGCCAGGTCGTGACCCCGGGCAGCCAGGGGAACGGGCGGAGGACCGCACGCGCGACCGCGACCGCGGTGGCGTCCGGGACGACCACGCGCGCCAGCATCTCGCGCTCGTAGCGCAGCACGCCGGCGTGATCGAACGGGAGCGCGGCGTCCGTCGCCCCGAGCCGCTTCGCGAACAAGCGACCCTCGTCCCAGTAGGCGTCGCGATCGGTGTCGGAGAGCGGTCCGAGGACCGCTTCGTACAGGCGCAGCGACGTGAGGACGAGGGTCACCTGGATCCAGACGACGAGTGCCGGGTCGCGGGCGGCGTACGTACGGCCGCGGGCGGTCGTGCCGCGTACGGCACCATGCCGCCGGTCGATGCGGCGCAGGGCGGCGTGGGCCTGCGGCGTCGTCCCATAGACGATCGCCAGGGTGGTGTTCAGCGTGCGGAGGAGCCGCCCGAGCGGATCCCGCCGGAAATCGGAGTGCTGGTCGACGCCGGCCGCGACCTGCGGGTGCGCGACCTGGAGCAGCAGTGCAGCGGTCCCGCCGAGGAGCAGGAAGGTCTCGCGATTGAGACGTCGGGCGACGGAGTCCGGCGCGAGGATGCCGTGGTCGGTCACCGGCGCGTGACCTGCCGGGCGATCGCTAGACCCGCTCGAACACCGCGGCGACGCCCTGGCCGCCGCCGATGCAGAGCGACGCCAGGCCGTAGCGGCCGCCGCGCTGGTGGAGCTCGGTGATCAGGGTGAGCGCGAGCCGGGCGCCGGACGCCCCAAGCGGATGGCCGAGGGCGATCGCGCCCCCATTCACGTTCGTTCGCTGGCGGTCGAGGCCGAGCTCCTGCTCGACCGCGAGGTATTGCGTGGCGAAGGCCTCGTTGATCTCGACGAGATCGATATCCTCGATCCGGAGGCCTGCGCGCTGCAGGGCCATCCGGCTCGACGGGGCCGGGCCGATCCCCATGATGTCCGGGTCCACGCCGCAGACCCCGCCGCTCACGATCCGCGCAAGCGGAGTGAGCCCGGCCTTCTCCGCCGCCGCGGCGGAGGCGACGATCACCGCCGCCGCGCCATCGTTGATCCCGCTGGCGTTCCCCGCGGTGACCGTGCCGTTCTCCTCGAAACGGGTGACGAGCTTGGCCAGGATCTCGACCGTGGTGTCCGGGCGGATGTGCTCGTCCTTGTCGATCACCGCCGGACCCTTCTTGCTCTTCGTCTCGACGGGGACGATCTCTTCGGCGAAGCGGCAGCTCTCGCGGGCCGTCGCCGCGAGGGCGTGGCTGCGGGCGGCGTATTCGTCGGCCGCGTCGCGGGTGATGCCGTACTTCCGGGCGAGGTTCTCGGCGGTGTTCGCCATTCCGAGCCCGTTGTAGCTGTCGACGAGCGCGACCCAGAGATAGTCCTCGAGCTTCTGCTCGCCGAGCGGCAGCCCCCAGCGTGCCCCGCGGATCTGATGGGGGGCCATGCTCATGTTCTCGGCGCCACCGGCCAGGACGAACTCGGCCTGTCCGAGGCGGATCTCCTGCGCGGCGAGGAGGATCGCCTGCAGTCCCGAGCCGCACAGGCGGTTGATCGTGAGCGCCGGCGCGGCGATCGGCGCGCCGGAGCGGAGGCCGATGTGCCGCGCGAAGTAGACCGCGTCGCCGGAGGTCTGGAGCACGTTCCCGAAGATCACCTGATCGATCTTCTCCGGCGCGAGCTTCGCGCGCGCCAGTGCTCCCGTGCTCGCGACGATCCCGAGCTCGGTGGCCGACACGTCGCGCAGCCCGCCGCCGTAGGTACCGAACGCAGTTCGCGCTCCCCCAAGGATGACGACATCGTCCACGCGTCCATTCTTGCACTCTGCCACCATCCCCCGGATGGCCACGCGGAGCCGGTGGAAGATCGAGAAGACCGAGGCGGTCTCGGCCGGCGGCATGATCACCGCCGAGCATCCGCTGGCGGCGGAGGCCGGGGCCCGGATCCTCGCGAACGGCGGCAACGCGGTGGATGCGGCGGTCGCCGCGGCGTTCACGATGGGCGTCGTCGAGCCGACGACGAGTGGGCTCGCCGGTGTGGCCTGGTGCGTCATCCGGCAGCCGGACGGCACGGTGACGACCATCGACGGCGCCGGCGCGGCGCCGCAGCGGGCGACGGCGGACATGTACGAGCTCCTCCCATCCGGTGCGTCCGGGATGTACGGCTGGCCGGCGACGAAGGACAACGCCCAGAATGTCGGCTATCGCTCGGTCGGCGTCCCCGGGGCGGTCGGGATGCTCTGCCACGCCCTCGCGCGCTACGGGACCTGCGACCGCGAGGCGGTGCTCGCCGACGCGATCCGGCTCGCCGCGGACGGATTCGACATCGATTGGTCGTTCACCCTCGCGGTCGCCACGTATTACGACCGCCTGGCCCCGATCGAGGCCTCACGGCGTTTGTATCTGAAGGCCGACGGCGCACCGCTGCATGCCGCCACCGGCCTCGAGCCGGGCGATCGGTTCGTGCAGCCGGACCTGGCGGAGAGCCTCCGCGCGATCGCCGCCGCCGGCCCGGACATCCTCTATCGGGGCGCGCTTGGAAGCGCGATCGTGCGCGACGTCCAAGCCCACGGCGGCCTGCTGTCCGAAGAGGACCTCGCCGCATTCGCGGTGCGCGAGGGTCCGCCGCTGGTCGCGTCCTACCACGGCCACGCACTGCACACCCTTCCCGGCGCGTCGGGCGGCGTGACCCTCGTCGAGGCGCTGCGGATCCTGGACGGGCTCGCGCTCGGCGGCGCGCCGCTCGCCGTCCCGAGCCTGCATCTGCTCGCCGAGGCGCAGCGGCGGGCCTTCGCCGATCGCTTCCGCCACCTCGGCGACCCTGCGGCCGTCGGATCGGAGATCTACGACCGCCTGCTCTCGGATGAGCACATCGCCGCCGCGCGGGCCTCGATCGACCCGCGGCGCGCGACCCCGGAAGCCGGGGTCGCCGGGATCCCGCCGAGCACGGACTGCACGACCCACGTGAACGCGGCGGATCGCGAGGGCCGGATGGTCGCCCTGACCACGACGAACGGCGGCGCCTACGGCTCCGGCGTGGTCGCCGCCGGGACCGGGATCATGCTGTCGAACGTCATGACCTGGTTCGACCCCCGCCCCGGCCGGCCCAACTCGGTCGCCGGCGGAAAACGGATCCTCTCGGCGATCGCGCCGGTCGTGATCACCCGCGACGGGCGTCCGCTGCTCTGCGCCGGCGCTCCGGGAGGGCGCCGGATCATGAGCGCGATGCTCCACGTCGTGACGAATGCGATCGACTGGGGGCTTGGCCCGCAGGAGGCGGTGAACAGCCCGCGCATCCACTGCGAATCGCCGCTGACGCTCGTCGATTCCCGGATCCCGGCCGAGACGTGCGAAGCGCTTGTGGCGATGGGCCACCGGGTGAGCGCGAAAGAGGAGACCTTCGCCTCATCGCACTTCGCGCGGCCGAGCGCCATCGGGCGGCACGGGCCGGAGCTGCGGGCCGGCGTGGGGGCGCTGAAGATCTCGACCGCGATCGGCGTCGACTAGCCCCGAGCGCGCGAGCCTACGGCGTGATGAGGTGGACCGGATTGCCCCGGACGTTCACCTGCCAGGTGGTCACGTCCTGCCCGGTGCCGGTGGTGATGTACTGGATCTTGAACCACCCCGGGCCGGCCTCGCCCGGCGGCGTCGGCGCCGCGTACGTCGTCGGGAGGGTCACCGAGATCGTCACCCACTGGTTGTTGAAGTAGTTCGTCCCGCCGGAGCTCGAGGTGACGATCGAGGTCACGTTCGTGCCGCTCGTGGCGCAGCCGCCGGTGCATCCGGTGGCCGTCCAGCTGAACGTCGCATCGATGTACCCGGTCGTCGTCGGCATCTTCACCTTCATGCTCGTGTTCGAGATGTCGCCCGGGTCGAAGAGCTTGATCTCGAGCGTCTTGCCGGCGTGGGCCGCCACGATCTGCGCGAGATAGAAGGTGGACGTGCCGGCCAACGCGTTGAAGACCGACATCCGCGATTGGCCGTAGACCCGCGCGCCGGCGACGCTCCCGACGGCCTGGAGGGCGAAGTTGTTCACCCCGTTCTGGGCCGTGCTGCCGCTGCTCGTCTTCACCTGCAGGCGATACTGGCCCGCAACGAGATTGGGCGGCCCGATCTGCCACCAGGCATTGTGGTACGGGCTGGCCGAGCAGTCGGTCGAGGACCCGCCGCTGTATCCGTTCCCGTAGTTGGAGTTGCCGCGGTAGGCCGGCCTCCGGTCGACGGCGTTGCTGTTCGTGAACAGGCCGCCGTCGCTGGCGATCAGGATGTCGTCCGCGGTGCTGTACGGCGTCCCGTTCATGTCCCAGAGCGCGTACTCGGTCGTGATGCCGGTCGGCGGCCCGAGGAAGAAGTCGCCGGCCCCGAGGCGCCGGCCGGAGACCGCGCCGGCGTTCCCCGCGCCGGTCGCACAGAAGATCGGATCGAAGATGAAGACCCGGCCGTCGGTCGTGCCCGGCGGGAATTCGACGATGTACGAGTAGCCAAGGGGGTCATAGCCGGCGTTCAGGCCGCCCGGAGCCGCGGCGTCGTAGTAGGTGGAGTAGGCATCGCCGTTTCCGCGTTGGGTGCCCCGAGCCTCGACCCCCGCCCAGAATCCCTGGCTGGCGAGGGTTCCGACCCCCGTCGCGCTCGGGACGCCGTTGCAGCCGCCCGGGACCGAAGGGGCGCCGTTCGGGCAGAGCACGTGGACGCCGAAGTACGCGAGCGGGCTCCCCATCGGCACGGGCAGCACGAACTCGGCGCGGGCGTTCCGCGAGGCCCCGATCGACATGACGCCGAAGACCTGCATGAACCAGGTACGGATGCTGGTCGACACGGCCACGTTCAGGAGCTGTGCGTTCGTCGGGTCCTGCTGCGCGGTGACGGTGACGCCGCCGACGCCGTTCGTATATCCGTTCTGCGCGGTCGCGCCCAGCGCCGCGGCCTTTGCGCCAGGCACGTTACCCGGCAGATAGACGGATCCGGCGAGCGCGCCGGCATCCGCGGCGCGTTGCACGCGGACGAGATTGAGCTGGTACCAGGCAACATCCGTGACCAGGCCGATGAAGCCCATGAGTGCTGTGGCCAGCAGGGCGACGAGGATGATCGCCTGCCCCTGCTCGTCAGCGCGCCGGAGCCGGCCGGCGATCCTACCGCGTCGCATCACTGCGTCGCATTCAGGAGCATCACCGTGTGATCGCTCATCGGCCACTGCGCGAATCCCGGCAGGAAGAATCGGAGCGGGCTCCGCGCGAGGTAGCCGTAGGTGACCGTGACCCCCAGGCCGTCTGACGGCAGGGTGTTGACCCGGCTGCAGACCTGCCACCCGGTCGGTCCCGACGGGCTGAAGTCGAGCGGCGTCCCGTCAACGATCGGCCCGGTGCCGGGCGTGTAGGTCCAGACGTTGACACTCGCCGATTCACCGCCGGAGCCGTTCGACTTCCAGAGGCGGATCTGTCCGACCCGGGCGAGGTCGATCGCCGTCCCCGCGCCGGTCAGCGACCGCTCGATCGACGCGATGATCTGCGGGTCGACGGTCGCCGCGTTCGGCGACTGGCCGGCCCCGCAGCCGAGCTGGCCGCC
>DATCNH010000129.1:0-2383 GCA_036565345.1 Candidatus Limnocylindria bacterium
TCGTCCTCGGCGATGTTGAGCGGCGGAATGAAGCGGATCACCTGATCGTGCGAGCCGCAGCTGATGAGCAGCACGTCGCGCTCGAGCGCACCGGCGATCGCGGCCTTCGCGGTGGCCTTGTCGGCGAACTCGATCGCCGCCATCGCCCCGGTGGTGCGGATCTCGCGGACGCGCGGGTCGTGCTTCAGCGGGGCCAGCTCCTCGACGATGATCTTGCCAACGAGGTCGGCTCGCTTGACCAGGCCTTCCTCACGGATGACCTCGAGCGTCGCGAGCCCCGAGGCGCACGACACCGGGTTGCCGCCGAACGTGGAGCCGTGGGTCGAGGTCTGCCAGCGCTCGTGGATCGCGCGCGGCGCGACGACCGCGCCGAGCGGCAGGCCGCCGCCGAGGGCCTTCGCGAGGGTCATGACGTCGGGGGTCACGCCGAACTTCTGGGCCGCGAACCACGCGCCGGTACGGCCGAAACCGGTCTGCACCTCATCGAAGATCAGGAGCGCGCCGATGCGCGTCGCGAGCGCCCGGAGGCCCTGGAGGAATGAGACCGGCGGAGCGACGTAGCCACCCTCACCGAGCACCGGCTCGATGAGGATGCCCGCGATGTGCTCCGCGGGGATGTCGTGATCGAGCATCTGCTCGATGACCGCGAGCGAATGCTGCCCACAGGTCTCCGCGTCGTGCGGCGGCGTGATCGGGCAGTCCAGCGGGTACGGGTACGGGGCCACATGGACCTCGGGGAGGAGCGCGCCGTAGCCGCGGCGGTATTGCGACTTGGAGGTGGTCAACGAGGCGGCGCCGGTCGTGCGTCCGTGGAACCCGCCGCGGAAGACGATGATCCCCTCGCGGCCGGTGACCTGGCGCGCGAGCTTGATGCTCGCCTCGATCGCCTCGCCGCCGGAGTTCCCGAAGAAGACCATGTCCAGGTCGCCCGGGGTCACTTCGCCGAGGGCTTCGGCGAGCGCGATGTTCGGCTCATACGCGGCGACGCCGGCGCAGATGTGCGACAGCTTGGCCACCTGGGCCTGGACCGCAGCGACCACTTTTGGATGCGCATGGCCGATCGGCGTCACCGCGATCCCGGACGTGAGGTCGAGGACCTTGCGGCCGGCCTTCGTGAACAGCCAGCTCCCCTCCCCGCGGTCGACCTCGAGCCAGGTGTAGTGGCCGAGGACCGGCGAAAGGACCCGGGCGGCGCGCTGCTCGAGCGTGCCGGAGGGGTGCGTCATGACCGAAGTCTAGCCGACCGGTACCAACCTCTCACCCGTCGGGTTCCACCGGTGCCCATAAACTCGCCGATATGCGACGCAGAGCGGAGGGCGGCCGCGGGATGCACCGTCTCCGGGCGTTCCACCGCGCGGACGAAGGCCAGAACCTGGTCGAGTTCGCACTGCTCCTGCCGCTCCTCATGTACATCCTCATGGGGATCATGCAGTTCGGTCTGATCTTCGCGGTGTACCTCACGCTGAACAATGCCGTCCGCGAGGGTGCCCGCGGGGCCTCGATCTACGTGTACGACAACACCGTGACGCAGGCCGCCAACGACGCGGCCCGGAACAATGGCCTGCTCGACCAGCTCGTCGCCGCCCGGGGCATCCTGTCGATGGACCGGGCGGGCAACACGACCAACTTCTCGGCAGGCCCGACGTGGACCACGGGCACCGGCAGCACGGGGGCAGGGGCAGCCTGTCTGGTGCCCTCCGGAACCACGTTGGACACGTGGTTCGACAACGGCGACACGCTCGTCTGCTACGACTACACGACGGCCAATGGGACCAGCACCACGCGCAAGGGGTACTACATCTACGTCGAGAGCTACTACCACCTGCAGGTATTCATGCCGCTCCTGCAGCCGTTCCTGCCCGACGATCCCTCACCGGGCCGGTCGGCCCCCTGGATCCGCCTTCCGGGACGGATGACCGTCGTCATCAACTGACCGTCGGCGGCACGTCAGCCGACCGGTACGAGCGGCCACCGCGACTGGTACGAGTCTCTCACCCCGCGCACCGCTCCACGGGGCGGCTCCGTTCATACACTCGGTGACGCGATGACCACCCGCCGGCGTGCCGTCGTCCCCGGCGATGAAGAGGGCCAGACGACCGTGCTCGTCGCGCTCCTGCTCGTCCTCCTGCTCGGCTTCGCCGCGCTGTCGCTGGACGTCGGGCGGTTCTACGCCGAGCGCCGCTACCTTCAAAACGCGGTGGACAGCGCCGCGCTCGCCTGCGCCCGGGCCTACAGCCAGGCAGGCACGGCCCAGGCCGCGTGGAACGCCGCTGATTCGACGCTCCAGCTGTTCAATCTGAGGAACGATCCGAGCGGCACGACGGTCACCTATCCCGGCGCCGGCGATCAGGCGGCCGGATACCTCGCGCCGCTCGCGTTCATG
>DATCNH010000130.1:0-14424 GCA_036565345.1 Candidatus Limnocylindria bacterium
GAGGTGATGTGGAGTGGGCGATACCAGTGGGAATCCGAAGACCCAGGGGTGCTCACTTCAGGCTTCCGGAATGCATCCAACTGAGGTGAACGCGGTCTAGCGGTCTTCGCGAGACCCGTGGAACAGGCGGCGGCAGCGATGCCGCCGCCTTTCCTTTTCCCCCTCGCCTACGCTCCTACCTCCCATGGCTACGAAAACGAAGTCCCCCCACGACGGCCGGCAGCGCGGCAGGCCGGGCACCAAGCCCGCGCCTCCGCCCGAGGAGCCCGCGCTGAAGGTGCTCGCCGACAACCGCAAGGCCTACTTCAACTACGCCATCGATCGAAAGCTGGAGGCCGGCCTCGCGCTGACCGGCACCGAGATCAAATCGGTCCGGGCCGGCCGCGTCAACCTGGCCGACGGCTACGCGAAGATCGACAGGGGGCAGGCCTGGCTGCGTAATGTGCACATCGCGCCCTGGACCCACGCGTCATTCGAGAACCACGAACCGACCCGGATACGTCGGCTGCTCCTGCACCGCGGCGAGATCGGCATCCTGGCCGGCGAGGTGTCCCAACACGGCTACACCCTCGTTCCGCTGCGGCTCTATGTGCGCAACGGCGTCGCCAAGATCGAGATCGGCCTGGCGAAGGGGAAGCGCCTCTACGACAAGCGACAGGTCATCAAGGAGCGCGAGACCCGGCGCGAGATGGCCGCCGCCATCAAACGCCGGGTCGGGCGCGGCCCCTGATCAGACCGCCCCGACCGGATCGGACCCGGCGCTAGCCGCCGAACGCCGGGACGGCCTCCGTCTCGGCCTGGACCTTTGACCGGCCCCGGATCGGGACGTCCTTGAGGAAGACCGAGGCGACCAGAGCCAGCAACGCCGCGACCATCGCGTAAAGGAAGATGTCGTGCAGCGTCGCGGCGAGCGCGTCACGGACCGCGCCGATGACGGCGTCGAAGGCGCCGGCGAACTGCGGTGGGACGTTCGCCCTCGCCGCGGCGAGGGATGCCGGATCGAACAGGGTCTGAACGTTCCCCCCTCCGGCCGGCGAAAAGGCCTTCGCCTGCGGCGGCAGGTTCAGCGCGTCGGTCTTCGCCGCGATGTTCAGCGGCAGACGCTGCGACAGGATCGACCCGAGCACCGCGGTGCCGATGGTCGCCCCGATGTTCCGGAAGAACTGGATCTGACTCGTGACCACGCCGACATACTTCGGGTCGACCGCGGACTGCACGGCGTTCAAGTAGAGCGGGAAGGTGATGCCGACGCCGAAGCCGACGATGACGAGATCGCGTACGACCTCGATCTGCTGGGTGGAGACCGTGATCGTCGACATGAGATAGGTGCCGATCGCGATGAGCGCGATCGCGAACGTGCCGAGGAACCGGTAGCGCGCGATCCGGAGCATCAGCTGGCCGGAGAGGACGCTGCCGAGAACGAGGCCGCCCATCATCGGCGTGATGAGGAGGCCCGAATTGGTCGCCGGGATCCCGAGCACACCCTGATAGATGAGCGGCACGTAGACGATCGCGCCGAACATGCCGATCGCCACGAGGAAGCCGGCGATGACCGAGACCGCGAAGGTACGGTTCTTGAACAGCTCGAAGGGCACGATCGGGTGCGCGTCGCGGCGCTCGATCAGATAGAAGAGCCCGAGCATGACCGCGGCGAATCCGAGGAGTCCGAGGACCGCCGGGGAGCCCCAGTCGTGGTCTCGGGTGATGGAGAAGGCGACGAGGAGCGGCGCGAGTCCGGCCGCGAGCGCACCGGCACCGAGGAAGTCGATGTCCCGCCAAGTGGCGGTCGTACGCACGCGGGGCATCGTGAAGAGGACGAACGCGATGGCGATCGCCCCCACCGGAACGTTCACATAGAAGACCCAGCGCCAGCCGACGTTGTCGGTGAGGTAGCCACCGACCGTCGGACCGACGACCGAGGCGATGCCGAAGATGCCGCCGAAGACCCCCTGGATGCGGCCACGACGGGCCGGGGGGAAGAGGTCGGCGACCGAGGCGAAGACGCTGGAGAACAGGACCCCGCCGAAGAGGCCCTGGATCCCCCGGAACGCCACCAGCTCGAACATGTTCTGAGCCTGGCCGCAGAGCGCGGAGGCGAGGACGAAGCCGACCATCCCTGCGAGCAGGAGCGGCTTCCGGCCGAACAGGTCACCGAGCTTGCCCGAGATCGGGGTCATGATCGTGGAGGTCACCAGGTAGGCGGTGAGGACCCAGGAGTAGTACTCGAGGCCCTTGAGCTCGGAGACGATGCGTGGCAGCGCGGTGCCGACGATCGTCTGATCGAGCGCGGCGAGGAACAGGGCGAGCATGATGCCGACGGTCACGAGGACGAGGCGGCGCCCATGGAGATCAGCGGCCATGACGGGACGCCTCCTTCGCCGCGGGCGGATCGGTGAATGCGGCGTGGAGATCGGACAGCGCGGCAGCGAGCCGTGACCGCTGCCCGGGAGCGAGGTGCTCGAGACGCTGGACGATCCGGTCGGTCAGGGCCCGCTGGACCCGCGCGAACTCCGCCGAGCCACTCGGGGTGAGACTGAGCACGACGGCGCGCCGGTCCTGCAGGTCGGCTTCCCGATGGACGTGGCCGTCGCGGACCAGCGAGTCAGCGAGCTCGCTCACCGTGGCCGGGCTGAGCAGGCAGCTCTGGGCGAGCTCGCCAGCCCGGACCGGGCCGTGATCGAGCTGCCGCAGGAGGCGCACGCGCTCCGGCGAGGGCCCACCCTGCTCGCGCAGCGTCTGGGTGAGGAAGCGGCCGAAAAGCGGCAGCAGGCTGAGGACCAGCTCACCGAGTCTGGGATCGTTCGTGCTCCCGGCCGCTGGGGGATGGGTGATCGTTGGCATAGTTCGTCTCCCGAATAGTTTGGTAACCGAATGATATGGCCACCGAAACGAGTTGCCAAGTCCAGGTCATCCGGGACGCGACGGAGGGCGAACCGCCCGGTACTGTCCGGCGATCCGGATCTACGCGGCGTTCCTGGGGTGCTGCCTTGTCTGGGGCAGCACCTTCCTCGCCATCCGGCTGGGCAACGAGTCGATCGCCCCGGTCTGGGGAGCGGCGATCCGGCTCGTCCTGGCGGCGGTCCTGCTGACGGCCATCGCGCGGGTGCTCCGGATGCCCCTGCCACGCGGCGCCGCCCTGCGTGGCGCGGCGCTCTACGGCTTCTTCAATTTCGGGGTGAACTTCTCGCTCCTGTACCTCGGCGAGCAGGCCGTGCCGAGCGGGATCGCGGCAGTCCTCTTCGCGACCGTGCCGCTCTCCACCGCGCTCCTCGCCGCCATCCTGGGAGTCGAACGGCTGGTCATCCGCAAGCTCGTCGCGGCGCTGGTCGCGATCCTCGGTGTCGCGGTGATCTTTGCCGGCGAGCTCGGGGCCGCGGTGCCTCTCGTCGGGCTGCTCACGGTGTTCAGCGGTGCGACCGCCGCCGCGCTATCCGGCGTGTTGCTCAAGCAGGCGCCAAGGCAGCCGGCGATCCCGGCGAACGCCATCGGCGCGGCGGTCGGGGCGGCGGTGTGTCTGGTGGTGAGCTTCGTCCTCGGCGAGGCGCACGCTGTTCCGGCAACGCTGGGGGGCTGGCTCCCACTCCTCTACCTCGTCGTCGCCGGCTCGCTCGGGGCCTTCGTCCTGTTCTCCTGGCTCATCGCCCGCTGGCCGGTCACGAACGCGAGCCTCATCGGGGTCATCGTGCCGATCATCGCCGTCACCCTGGGTGCGATCGTGAAGGCCGAGGCTCCGGCGCCACTCACCTATGTCGGTGCGGCGATCGTCATCGCCGCGGTCCTGGTGGCGATCCGCGCGCCGCACCGGTCTCCCGAGTCCGCGCCGGCGCTGGCCGCGTAGCCGGACACCCGCGTTCGTGGCCGTCAATACGCCCGACGGCCTCGAGCCATGAGGTGCAGACGACCGGTCCGACGAACGTGAACCCGCGCCGCTTCAGGTCGGCGGAGAGCGTTGCACCTTCAGCGAACTGCGACAGGTACTCCCAGAACGTGCCGGTCTCATCGCGGAGCGCGTTGAACCGACGGGCGTTGCCGATCGCCGAGCGGATCTTCGCAGCGTTCCGCACGATGCCGGGATCCGCGAGGAGCCGCCGCTCGGAGGCCGCGGTGAATCGCGCGACGCGGTCGGGATCGAAACCTGCGAACGCGCGCCGATAGCCATCCCGCTTTCGGAGGATCGTCGCCCAGGACAGCCCCGCCTGGGCGCTCTCGAGCACGAGGAACTCGAAGAGCGTCCGATCGTCGCGAGCCGCCCGCCCCCACTCATCGTCGTGGTAGCGGCGCAGCTCGGGACTCGCCAGGGCCCACGAACAGACGGGCATGCCGGCAAGATACGTGGTCTGATCGTGGCCCGGGTGGTCGAGTATCGCGATGGAACAGGTGATCCGGACGGGTTGTTACCCGAGTACCGCGCACAGCGGACAACGAGGTGAAACGCGATGGTCTCTCCCGAACAGTTCCCCGATGCGATCGACGATGATGCCGGCACCGCGGACTGCGCGGTCCTGGCGGGCGGATGCTTCTGGTGCGTCGAGGCGGTCTACAAACAGCTCGACGGCGTCAACGCGGTGACGTCCGGATATACCGGAGGGACGAAGGAGACCGCGGACTATCGCACCGTCTGCACCGGACGGACGGACCACGCCGAGGCGGTCGAGGTCCGCTTCGACCCCGCCCGGACGAGCTACGGCCGGCTGTTGAAGGTCTTCTTCTCCATCGCCCACGACCCGACGACCCAGGACCGCCAGGGACACGATGTCGGTCGCCAGTACCGCTCGGCGATCTTCTACGCCGACCGGGGGCAGCAGCGGATCGCGACTGCGTACATCGCGCAGCTGACCGCGGCACAGGTCTTCAACGCGCCGATCGTGACCGAGGTCGTCCCGCTCGAGACGTTCTACGAGGCCGAGACCTACCACCAGGATTACGCCGCGCGAAACCCCGACGACGCGTACATCCGGTACAACGCCGCGCCGAAAGTGCAGAAGGTCCGCAGGTATCACGCCGTGCGGTGACGCCGGCCGCGGCGGACCTAGTGGCCCGAGGCGGTCCCGCCGCTAAAGATGGTCGGGTCGCCCTGGCCGGTGACCTCGAGATGGCCGGCCGCGCCTTTGCCGAGCGCCCGCCCGAGGTTGTGATCGACGAGGAGATACCAGCCGGGGATCTGGAGCGTCAGCTCGACGATCGTCGCTCCGCCAGCCGGCACGAGCGTCGTTTGGATGTTCCGTGACGGCTCGGTCCCCACCGATCCCTCCTGATAGACCCGGTCGAAGATCTCTCCGATGACATGGAAGCTCGAGATCAGGAACCCGCCGTCGCCGAAGAAGATCCGGATCCGCTCCCCGACCTTCACCGTGAGCGCACGATCGCCGGTGAGCGCCCCGACGCGGCCGTTGAAGATCACGTAGTCGGCGTGCTCGGCCAGAAGGTGATCGTTGGAGAAGGTGTGGTTTCCCGCGGTGCCGAACGGCTGTGTGGAGTAGACCTCGCCCTGCACGACGTAGAACTCGCGATCGACCGGCGGCAATCTCTCCTCCGGCTCGACGAGGATCAGGCCGTACATCCCGTTGGCGACGTGCATCGGGATCGGCGGGGTCGCGCAGTGGTACACGTACAGTCCCGGATTGAGCGCTTTGAAGGTGAAGGTCGCCTCCTTCCCCGGCGCGGTCTGGGTCGCGCCGGCTCCGCCGCCCGGTCCGTTCACCGCGTGCAGATCGATCGAGTGCGGCATCGTGCTGCCAGGCGCGTTCTTGAGCGTGAAACTGACGGTGTCGCCGACGCGGACCCGGAGCATCGGGCCAGGCACAGTCCCGTCGAAGGTCCAGTAGGTGTAGGTCTGCCCGTCATCGAGCTTGCCCATGACCTCCCGGGTCTCCAGGGTGATCGCCACGTTCGCCGGCGCGCGACGGGGGAGTGGTGGCGGCACATCGTCGGCGCGCCGGGCGATATCGACCGCGGCCGCTGCGGCCGTCGGCGACGCTGCCACGGCGGGCGCCGCGCGGCCGGAGGCAGTCGGCGTGGGTGTCGCGGCGGCGGCCGCGGCGCTCACCACGGCCTCGATCGGCGGCTTGGCGAAGGTGCCCAGAATGGAGAAGGTCGCACCCGCAAGAACCTCGACGGCAAGAAGCGCGAAGACCAGGTAAATGGCGAGGATGCCGCGATCGGTGCGGAACGTCCGTACTTTCATGGCCCAACTCTTGGTCCGACCATGATCCGTGGGGAGGGCCGAACGGCCAGTTCCACCGGGGTCGGCCGACCCGCCGGTCGACATCCGCGACCGTCCCGCCGTGGGCGGTCGCTACGAACGGGTGGGAAAGGTCACGTCGATCCGGACGAGGCCATCGGCGCGCGCCGCCGGCCGCGCGGGACCACGGACCGTGCGCAGGACATTGAGCGCGAAGGCGACCAGCGCCGCGTAGGCGATCAGGCCGGAGAGGCCGACGATCGCGTTCGCGATCGGCTCGGTCGCCCCGCCGGCCTGGAGGCCCACCCGCAGAGCGACAGCGAGGTCGGTCAGCACGATCGTCGCCAGCTGCAGGCGATCGCTCCACAGTCGCCGGCCCAGGAACGCCGGAAGGGCGCGGGCCCCGACGCCGTAGATCATCATCGTCACGAACCCGAGGCCGAGCGCATGTCGGGCCGCGGAGATCACGAGGGGCTCGGCGCCGGCCCCCAGGCCGGAGATGACGATGAGCGCAACGCCGACGAACGCCCAGCTGAACGCCGAGCGCACCGCAAGGCGGGTGAGCCGCGCCGATCCGGTGAGCGGTTGACGGGCGATGGTCGGCCCGAAGACACCGATCGCGACGACGATCACTGCTAGCCCAGCGAGCAGCAGCCACGGTCCGGTCGGCCAACCGGCGATGACGTTCACGACCCCGCAGATCCAGACCGCGGCACCAAAGAGGAGCCTCCGGGGGCGCGCCGGCGGCGCGGCGACGAAGCCGGGGGCGAGGCGGGCCCAGACACCGAAGATCACGGTCGCCAGCGACCCAAGGAGCATCGCGGCCAGCGCGCGATCGCCGGCTGCCTGATCGACGACGAGCGACGCGTTGCCCACGACGGCGAGAGTCACCAGCAATGCCGCGACCGGCATCGCGAGCACGCCGACTGCGATGACGAGCTCATCCGCGCGGTGTGGATTCCGCCCCGCGACAAGGATGCGCAGGACCGCGATCGCGAAGCAGCCGGTCCCGAATGCCAGGAGCGCCGCGCCGGCGATGAGGATGAGCCCCCGGCCGGGAAGATCGGTCGGCGGCTGAGCGACGGTACGCATCGTGAGTCCGGAGACGGTCGAGGCGAAGATCACGCGGACGAGCCGGCCTGGTGCCGGCGGTGCACCGCGAAAGCGCGGGAGCACGTGCAGCGCGACGCCGATGAGGAACAGTCCGGCGAACCCGAACAGCTGGATGAGACCATGGACTTGTACGAGGACCAGCCAGCTCGCGCCGAACATCGGGGCGCCCCAGGTCCGCGCGAGCAACAGCCAGACACCCAACCCGAAGCCCGCGAGGAGGGCGACGATGAGGGCGGCCGCGGAGAACACCGCCACCTCGCCGCCCTTCCTCATCGGTGCTTCGATGACGGATCGTCCCCCTCGCTCGCGGCGATGAACCAGCGTGCGGCGAGCACGCCGAGTCCGCCAGCGAGCACGAGGCCAAGGAACACGAAGAGGATCCAGAATGGCACCGGTGCGCTACTTCACGGTGAAGGCGACGCGCATGCCCATCCCATAGTGCGCCGGAAGGTTGCAGATCAGGACGTAGGAGCCCGGCTTCAGGTTCAACGAAAGATCCTTCGTTTCCTTGACCGCGATGTCCTCGACCTCGCCCACGTTGCCATCCTCCAAGACCTTGCCGGCCTTGTCCGGATTCGCGGGGAGCTTGTCCGCCGCAAGGTCGGTCTTGAGCACCGCGAACTCATGCGGGATCGATCCGGCGTTCGTGATCTTGAACATCACGTCACCGGCGGGAACGCTCGATCGATCGAGGCCGATGCTGCTGTCGCTGAGCTTGACGGCGACCGATCCGCCGGCTTGGGCGGCGGGCGCACCGGCGCCGCCGCAGGCCGCGAGGAGCACGAGAGCCGCGATGGAGATCGTGGCGAGACGCTTCATGTCCCAATACCTCCGCCGATCCATCCTTCATAAGCGATGTCGGCAAGCTCACCGTAGGAACGCGGCGGCGGCGGAACCAGTGCCGTTCGGCCCCTCTCCCGGCGACCACCGGACCTAGCGAGCCAGCCATGGTCGCCCGTAGGGTCAAGACCATGGATGGATCGGCGACCCCTTCCACCACACCCGCTGACGAGCGGGACAGGAAGGGCCGCACGCGACGGTCGGCGCGCTCGCGCTCCTCGACCACGTCCGCCCCGATCGCCCTCGTCGTCAGTGAAGACCCTGCGCGACGAGGACGATGGGCGCGGTTCCTCGAGCATGGCGGGCTGCGCGTGCTGCGCTGCGCCGGGCCCCGACGGGCGGCGTGCGCGCTCCTCCTCGGCAGCCAGCGCTGCCCGCTCCACGAAGCGGCCGATGTCGCCTTCTATGACAACGGGCTGGATCCAGAGTTCATTGCTCGCCTCTCGGCCAGCGGCGCGGGGCTCCCGATCGCATTCGTAGAGGATCGCGTCAATGACGCTGGCCGGCACTATCCCGAGCCGACCGCGGTCTGTCCGATCCGGCCGACTTCTCTCGGCGACTAAGCGGCTCTCGGTCTCTTGCGATCGGGCACGCCGAGCATCGGGCTAGCGAGACTTCCTTGGGGAGTCGTTGACGAGTCGGTCCCGAACGACATCGTGGGTCGGCTGGACGACATCGTGGTCAACCGCCACCCGCTGACGGACGATGAGGACCGAACACGGTGCACCGAAGAGCACGCCGCGCGCCACACTCCCGAGCACGAAGCGCAGGAGGCCCGTGCGCCCACGCGAGCCGATGACGATCAGGTCGGCCTGATGGTCGACCGCCACATCGACAATGCCGCGGACGGTGTCGCCGTCCCGCCGATCCACCAGCGCCGCGACTCCCTGAGCGACCAGCCGCGTCGTGGCCTCCGAGGCGATCCGTTGGTGCTCGGCACGCGCGTCATCCAGGATCTGCTGGTACACGCCCGCGTCGAGCGGCGCTTCGCTCGCGCCGAACGCGTACCACGAGGTCAGCGTCGGCGCCACGCTGATCACCTGCGTCCGCAGGGACCGGAGGAACGACCAGCTCGCGACCAGATCCTCGGCTTGGCGCGAGCCGTCCGAACCGTCGTGTGCCAGAACGATTTCTCGAATCCGGCTGCTCCGAGCCACCAGGACCGGGCACGGCGCGGTATCGACGACTTCGGCCCCGACCGATCCGAGGAGCGCTGACGCGAAGCGGCCGTGGCCGTGGCTTCCGACGACGAGTTCTGCGGACACCCGGCGCGCAGTGTCGGCGATGGCGCTCGCCGGCCGCCCGATGACGACGTGCGTCCATACGGCTCGTCCCGGTCGCGTCAGCGCGGCCCGGGCCGCTGCGAGGTGCTTCTCGACGTCGGCGCTGAGCGGCGCCCGGATCCCGCTCGGTCGGTGTCCGGAACGATCGAGATCGGCTTCGAGGAACTGGTCGACGTAGAGCACGTCGATCCGCGTCTCCGCGGGCCAGGGGAGGCTCGCCATGAGCGCCTGCGCTTGCAGTGCGGACGGCGAGTTGTCAGTGGCGAAGAGAACGTTCATCGCGTGTCGTGCAGGGATTCCGTTGTGACCGGCATCGCACCACCGCCTCACCTTCAGGCTGCGATGAGCATTGGTGCGACGAGGGCCGATGCATAGGACCGCTCGACCCTCCCGCACCGGGCCGAACGACCATTTGGCCGGTCCAAACGCGGCAGGGTCTCGACGCGGACCGGTGCGACCATCAGGTGAGAGCACCGGCGGCGGGACGGAGCCTCAGCCGGCCGCACGCCCTCCGGCGCTCGGATCACTCGATAGCACCAGGCGGAACACCGCGCCCCGACCGGGTTCGCTGGTCACGGTGATCTCGCCGCCGTGCGCCCGCGCCAGCTCGCGCGCGACGGTGAGCCCGATACCGCTGCCAGACACATCGGCCACGCTCCGCCCGCGCCAGAACCGATCGAAGACGAACCCGAGGTCCGACGAGGCGATCCCCGGTCCGTCATCCATCACCTCGAGGTAGGCGTGCCCTGACGCACGGCCGGTGCTGACGCGAACGTGGCCACCGCTCGGCGTGAACTTCAGCGCGTTGCTGAGCAGATTCCGCGCGATCTGGACGAGCCGGGCCTCGTCGCCGAAGACCGGGGCTGTCTCGAGCGCAAGCTCGAGCCCGACGCCCTTCGAGCGGAATGCGGCGCCCAGCTCGGCCGCGGTCTCGCGCCCCGCGTCGGCAAGATCCATCGGTGCTCGCTCCAGCGAGAGGCCGGCGGCCTCGGTCCGGGCGAGGAGCTCGAGGTCAGCGACGAGCCTGCCGAGCCGTGCGGCCTCGTCGTGCAGCGCGGTGAAGGTGCCGCGGTCGGGCGGGAGCACGCCGTCGCGGAGCGCTTCGAGATGTCCTTGGATCGTGGTGAGTGGGGTGCGCAGCTCGTGCGCCACATCCGCGAGGAGCTTGCGGCGGAGGTCGGCCCCACGCTCGAGATCCTCGGCCATGGCGTTGAAGCCACGCGCGAGGTCGCCGATCTCGTCGTCCGCCACGACCGCTGCCCGCGCGGCACGCTCTCCACGGCCGAGCGCGGTCGTCGCCACCGCAAGCGCGGCGACCGGGCGAACGATCCGGCGCGCGAACAAGACGGCGATCGGGACCGTCACGAGCACCGCGACGAGCGCGGCAAGCCACTGCGCGCGGGCGAGCGCGTCACGAATGTCGCGCTCCGCCGGAAGGAGGTCGGTCGCCGGAAACCGAAGCGTGGCGACGCCCACGACACGACCCGCGACGGTGATCGACTCCCGCCGCTCCGCACCGAAGCCGACCGCCGGATCGCCGTGCATCATGCGCGTCATCTCCGCCGGCATCTGGCCGACCGCGGCGACGAGCACGTCGCCGCCGGCCACATCGGAGACGGCGAGGAGGGCGGCGGCGGCGGCGGCGAGCTGCGCTGCCGGCGCGAGATCGGCCCCGACCCACCCGCCTCGTCGGGCGTACGCGTCTGCCAGGCTGGCGACGATCTGCACCGACCGCGTGTCCTGCTGCCCCCGGGAGAATCGATCGAACTCCTGTCGCAGCACGAGCGTGTCGATGGCGGCGACGAGCCCGACGGCGAGCAGGGCGCTCGCGACCGCCGCGAACACCAGGCGGGCGCCGAGGCGGCCGAGCCTAGGCATCGCGATCGACGCCGAACCGGTAGCCGACACCCGCCACGGTCTCGACGAATCGTGGCGATCGCGGGTCGGGTTCGATCTTGCGGCGGAGGTTCTTCACGTGGGCATCGACGGTGCGCTCGTAGCCCTCGTACTCGTACCCCTGCACACGGTTGATGAGCTCGGCGCGCGAGAAGGCCCGCCCGGGGTGCTCCGCAAGCGCCAGGAGGAGACCCCACTCGGTGGGCGTGAGCGGCACGCTCGCGCCGTCGCGGCGCACCTCGTGCCGCTCGGTGTCGATGACGAGCATCCCGCCCGCGAAGCGCAGCACCGGCGGTCCCTCCGTCTCGGGCGACGGTGCAGCGCGGCGGAGGATCGCCCGCGCGCGGAGGGCCACCTCCCGCGGGCTGAACGGCTTCGTGACGTAGTCGTCCGCCCCGAGACCGAGGCCGCCGAGGCGGTCCTCTTCGGCGGCCCGCGCGGTGAGAATGAGGACGGGTACCCCGCCCGCCTTGCGGATCTCTCGCAGGACCGTCTCCCCCGGCACATCCGGGAGTCCGAGATCGAGGACGACGAGCGCGGGATGTGCGGTCCGGACCAGCTCGAGCGCGTGTGCCCCGGAGCCGGTGGTGAGCACGGCGAAGCCCTCGCGCTCGAGGTACACCCGCACGAGATCGCGGATCGGCTGCTCGTCATCGACAACGAGAATGGGCCCGGTCACGGGCCCATTCTTATCCAGCTCTTCCGGCTCCATGGCGGGACCTACTCGACGACGACGGTCACCCGCATGCCGGCCTGAGCGTGCCCCGGCACGCTGCAGAAGCCCTCATAGCGGCCCGGTGTGAGGCCCCGAAGACCCACCGTCCGGCTCTCGCCCGGCCCGGCGACGATGTGCACGCCGAGGCCGGAGATCGTCAGGTCGTGGAGGACCTGCCCGCGGTTCACGAGCGTGAGGTTCACCTCGCGGCCGGCGGGAAGCCGGAGCTCGGTCGGCGAGAAGGTCAGATCCGCGGCCGTGATCGTCACCACGGTGGCCCCCGGGATGGCGGCGTCCCCGACGGTACCGCCAGAGGCATAGCCGCCCATGTGACCACCCATCATCTGGGTGCCCTGGCCCATCATCGAGAAATTCCCGCCATTGCCCAGCGGACCGGCGCCCATCCCAGCGGCGAAGCCGGGGCCGGCCACGCCCATTGCCAGCATCAGGACGAGGAGCGCGATGCCGGAGGCGGCGGCGGTGAGACCGGCGATCTTCGTCGTGTTCATCTCAGCGCTCCTCGAGCGCGCGGCCGCGCGCGCGGAATTCCTCTTCATCGATCTCCCCTCGTGCAAAGCGCTCGGCGAGGATCCGCGCGGCGCGCCCCTGTTCCGGAGCGGCATGCGCGACGCTCCGCACCACCCAGATCGTCCCGGCGACCACGAACACCCAGAAGAGGATCATCGCGAGCCAGCCCAGGCCGAAGCCCATTCCTGTGCCCCACATCATGGTGGCACCTCCAATTCATCGTTGCTGGTGTTGAGGATGGGGCCGACGTGCAGCGGAACCGATGCGAGACCGGTGAAGGAGGGATGAAGACCGGGGAGCGAGGCCGACAGGATCACCGTAGGAACGTGGCGGCGGCGGAAACAGTGCCGTTCGGCCCATGATCGAAGGACGACCGGGCCCTGGTCCGGCCTGCGCCCGGCCCGTAGCGTGGCACCCATGAACGATGTGATCGACCCTTCCACCGTGGGCTCCAGCGAACTGCCCGACCCCGACGGGACGCTTGCCCGGCGCGGCTTCCTCGGTCTGATTGGGACCGCCTTCGGCGGCGCGATCGCCGTCGGCGTGCTTGGCGCGTCGCGGCAGCTCCCGATCGCCGCACGCGGGGTCTCGCCGGTCGCGTCAGCAAGTCCCACGGCGGCCGCCACCCGTGGTCCGGCCGCGGCAGCGTCTCCGACGCCCACCGGGGCCGCCTCACCGGTCGACCACGAGGCGATGGCCGCCGCGATCACCAAGCAGTTCCCGGCGAAGACCTCCGCGGTGGGGCTCCAGGAGCTGCCCTCGCGGGTCGAGAACGGCGTGCGGATCTTCGACCTCACCTGCGGCCCGGTCGAGTGGGAGGTCACACCTGGACAGAAGGTGCAGGCCCAGAGCTACAACGGGCAGCTCCCCGGCCCGATCCTGCGCGTCACCGAGGGCGAGCGGCTCCGGGTGAACGTGAAGAACACGCTGACCCAGAGCACCACGGTCCACTGGCACGGACAACGCGTGCCGAACCTCGTCGACGGCGTACCGTACATCACGCAGCCGCCGATCAAGCCGGGCGAGACGTTCAGCTACGAGTTCACCGCCGGACCGTTCGGCAGTCACATGTACCACTCGCACCACAACGCGACCGAGCAGGTCGGGCGGGGGATGCTCGGGCCGCTCCTCGTGATGCCCAAGGACAAGACGGTCGACCCGCCCTACGACAAGGACGAGCTGTTCATCCTCAACGATCAGCTCGGCGGCATGACGATCAACGGGAAGGGATTCCCGGCGACCGCACCCTACACCGCGACGCTCGGGCAGCGGCTGCGGTTCCGGTTCATGAACGAGGGCGTCCAGGCCCATCCGGTGCACCTGCACGGACTGACGTTCGAGGTCTTCGCCCGCGACGGCTACCCGCTCCCGGCGCCGTTCCGCTGCGACACCCTGAACGTCGCACCGGGCGAGCGCTGGGACGCGATCGTCCTCGCCGACGCCCCCGGGGTGTGGGCCTTCCACTGCCACATCCTCACCCACGCCGAGGGAGCGATGGGGATGTTCGGCATGGTCACCGCGCTCATCGTGACGCCATGAGCGCGACCCGATGACCGTACCGTCATGTCGGCGTCCACCGGATGAACGACTCTTGCAAGCGACAGGTGAAGAAGGAGATCCACACCATGACCACTGACACCGGCCTCCGTCGTGAGCTGAAGGTGCCCTATGAGCAGGCGGTCGCGGCGACCACCGCCGCGCTCAAGGCCGAGGGCTTCGGCGTGCTTACTCAGATCGACATCAAGGCAACGCTCAAGGAGAAGCTGAACGCGGATTTCCGCCGCTATGTCATTCTCGGCGCCTGCAATCCAACGCTGGCGCATCGCGCGCTCGCGGCAAGCTTGGATGTTGGACTGCTGCTGCCGTGC
>DATCNH010000131.1:0-16811 GCA_036565345.1 Candidatus Limnocylindria bacterium
CTGATCGCCAGAACGCTTCGCCAGGTTGCTCGCATGCTGCCCTCCCAAGTGGATCCGACGCCGTCCGCCCCGCGGCGCCCGGCGACCCTGCTGGATTCGCGAAACTGTATTGATGTAGCCCCGGATACACAAGGCGGTTCAAGTTCGCCGAGCGGCCTCGGTCGCTCCGCGCAGCCGGCCGGCGGAGGATCCGCTGGTCGCACCGTGGCCCGGCCGGCCGGATCGATCCGCGCCGGCTTGCCCGCTGGCCAGGCGCCGGGCGCGGGTGGACGCTCGGTTGTCGGGCAGCGCCGGACCATGCCGCCGCCGGAGGTAACGCACCGAACCGGTCCGGCCCGACGCAGACCGGCATCGCCGTCGGAGCTCCGGCCATCGCGAACGGAGGGCTTGAACAGGATGTGCCGGCCGAGATCGGCAGGGCCGGCGAGCTTCCACACGGCGGGCGGCGTCAGCGACCGATGGCCGATCGCCTCCAGACCGAGAGGGCCCGACGGAGGACGGCGACGTACCGGGCGTCAGCGAGGTCCAGCGCCATCGCCTCGTCCAACGTGAACCAACCGATCTGGAGGTGCTCCTCCGGTTGACGATTCGTCGGTTCGCCCTCCCAGTCGAGGATGAGGAAGATGTGGTAATCGGCGGTTCCATCGGCCGTCGGAACGTCGACTCGCAGCAGGGGTCGGGATCGTGAGACCGTCACGCCGATCTCTTCCCACAGCTCCCGGACGAGAGCCGTTGCGGCATCTTCGTCGGCCTCGGCGTGGCCGCCCGGGAGGTCCCATCGGCCGGGAGCCAGGCGACGGTGCATCGTCCGGCGTGCCAGAAGGACACGCCCGGCCCGAAGGAGAACCCCTCCGGCCCATACCTGACCGCTCATGGCCTCAGCATGCCGGAAGGTGCGCTCGCGCCACCAGTCGGGCATGAATGCCGAGCCGGGCTGTAAGCCGGGTTCTGTCGAGGGCGATCATCCCTCTCGAACGGAGGTCACCCCCCGCCTCTAGCGGCCGACCCGGGGACGGTGCGGGCAGCACCATCGCCCCCTGCTTGGCCTTTCTCCAGGTAGAGCTTGCCCGTTTCACCCGCCTCGCGGCGGTTCGTCACTGTTGCGCTGGTCCTCGCCTCACGGCGGACGGGTGTTACCCGCTACCTTGCCCTGTGGAGCCCGGACTTTCCTCGACGGCGGAGCCGCCGCGATCGCCCACCCTGCTCGGCCCGGTCATGCTACCGGACGCCTCCATCGCCGCGACCACCAGCTCGGGATCGACCGGGCGTCCGATCGCGGCGCCGTAGGCCGCGAACAGCGACGCCGGCGGCACGGCCGCATCGACTGCGAGCGTGGCCACGTCGAGCAGCGCACAGCCGACGAAGGCCCGGCGCCAGCCGACAAGCACCGTCCCGCGCTCCGCCCGAACGGCGGAGGACCGCCCGAACGCGCCGTGCACCAGCCCGGCCGGCCAGCGGGCCAGCACGCCGGTGGACGGCCGGTGCGGCACCCCGAGGGCGGCGAGGGCCGGTCCGTCCGCGGCAACGGCGAGCTCGACCGCGGCCTTCGCTCGCACGACCGCCAGCGGATCATCGCACTGCGGCGCGTCGAGGAGATCCTCGATGAGCAGCCAGGGCCAGCCCCGCGCGGTGGCCGGAGGGATCCCCCGGGCGTGCACCCGGGGGACCTCGGCACACTTGCGGGCGAGGTGCGGGAGGAGCCTGACCTCGAGGGCGTCGGTGTGCGGGACCCGGCTGATGATGAGCGACCGCCGCCGGCCATCCTCGGTGAACGTCACCCGGTCGATCTCGCCGTCGGTGGTGTCCCGGATGATCCGCTCGCTGACCTCGCTGACGTCGGTGCGGAGGCTCCGCGAGATGAACGCCCGGAGCGGGTCGGCCGGGTCGGCCGGGTCCGCCGGACCGGCCGGTCCGCCGCTCACTGGCGCTCCTCGTCGATCGCGCGATTCGCAAGGGCATCGGCGATCCCGTTGCGCTCGCGGGGGATGTGCTCGATCGTGCGCGATGGAAAGCCGGCGAGGAGGGCCCCGGCCTGGAGGGCGAGCGGCTTCAGGCCGGGATGCTTGATCCGCCACAGGCCCTTCATCTGCTGCACCACCAGGAGCGAATCCATCCGGATGTCGAGATGGTCGATCCCCAGTCGCGCGGCGGCCTCGAGACCGATGATGAGCGCGGTGTATTCGGCGACATTGTTCGTGGCGTGCCCGAGAAAACGCGTCAGCTCGGCGATGACGGTGCCGTCGGGCGCTACGAGCGCCGCGCCGGATCCGGCCGGACCCGGGTTGCCGCGCGCCGCGCCATCGGCGTAGAGGACCGCATTCACCGGGCAAGGAGCTCGCGGTAGCGGTCGAGGTCGACATTGCCGCCGGAGACGATCGCCACGACGCGCTCGCCGGACCGCGGCACGACCGCACCGCTGAGCAGCGCGCCGACCGCGGCTGCCCCGGAGGCTTCCGCCACGACGCGTGCGCGTTCGAACAGGAAGCGCATCCCCTCGCGGATCGCTTCATCCGGGATCGCGACGACATCGCTCACCAGCCGCTGCACGATCTCCAGTGTCTGCGCTCCGGCGAACGGCGGGGCGAGGCCCTCGGCGACCGTATCGACCGCGTCCAGGGTGATGACCCGGCCGGCGTCGAGGGCGCGGCGCATCCCCTGGGCCCCTGACGGCTCGATCCCGACGACCCGTGCGCCGGGCCGCCGGGCGGCGACCACCGTCGCGACGCCGGAGATGAGGCCACCTCCGCCGACCGGCACGACGAAGAGATCGGCGTCAGGAAGGTCCTCCAAGATCTCCAGCGCGGCCGTCCCGTGGCCGGCGATCACTCCCGCATCGTCGAAGGGGTGGACCAGGTGCCGGCCCTCGGCCTCGAACGCCCGGACCGCCGGCATCAGGTCCGTGACCGTGGCGGCAAACCGGATCTCGGCCCCGTAGGCGCGGGTTGCCGCGATCTTCATCGCCGGCGAGCGCTCCGGCATCACGACGGCGGCGGATACCCCGGCGGCGCGCGCCGCATAGGCGACCGCAAGCGCGGCGTTCCCGGCGCTCAATGTGACGACGCCGGCGGCCCGCTGCGCCCGGGTGAGCAGGTCGATCGCGTTGGCCGCACCGCGGAGCTTGAACGAGCCGGTGTGCTGCAGGCTCTCGAGCTTCAGCCAGGCGTGGCACCCGGCTCGTGCGCCGAGGGCGCCGCTGGTGACGAGCGGGGTTCGCTGGATCCGGTCCGCGATCCGCGTACGGGCGGATTCCACGTCCGCGATGGCCACGGTCATACGATGTCCCGCCGCGTGAAGATGACCACCGTGAGGAGACCGGCGAGCGCCGCCACGCCGCCATAGAGGGCGACCGCGCCGCCGTCGAGCGTTCCCGAGAAGAGGATCCCGATCGGCTGCCAATAGTGGAAGAACGAGATCCGCGCCAGCGGCGCAAGCCGGTCGTCGGAGCTCGCCGCCAGATTCAGCACGAACATCGCTCCGAGAGCGATCGCGATCGTCGCGGCTCCCGCGCCGGACGAAAGACGCGCCGCGGCGGCGGCGAGGCCGAGTGCGCCGAATGCGAGCGCGCCGAGGGTGAGCAACGCGGTGCAGGCCAGCAGCCCCCGCCAGGGGATCTCGTAGCCGCCGACCGGCCCGAAGGCAAGAGCGCTTCCGGCGAGCGTGGCCGCCCCGAAGGCGGTCGCGACCAAGGCGAAGAACAGGAGGCGGGTCAGGGCGTACGTCCGGTGCGGGACCGGCCGGGCGAGCAGCGTGTCGAGCGTTCCTCGTTCGGCGTCCCGGGCGATGAGCCCGGGAGCGACGAACATCGCGAAGATGCCCGCGACGATGAGCGCGCTCCCGAACAGCTGCGCTCCGAGAACGTAGACCGCACCGCCGTAGCGCTCGCCGCCGGGACCGGTCCCGGTCAGGCCGAAGGCGCTTCCGAGCGCCGGCGGAAGCGCCCGAAGATAGGCCTCGAAGTCGATGGTCCGGCTGATCGAGACGACCACCGCGCCGACCGCGAGCACATAGATCCCCCAGCCGAGGGGCCACCAGATGGCCGGCGTCCGCCAGAGACGCGCGGTCAAGCGGAGCAGCGGCAGGCTCATGCGGGCGGCGCGCCGTAGAGCGATAGGAAGGTCTCCTCGAGCGTCACCTCGCGCTCACGCAGATCGACGACGCCCGCCGCGGCGATCTCGCGGAGGAACGCCGATGTGTCTCCGCTCACCCGCCGCTCGGCGACGTGCCCGTCGGGGTAGGTCAGGACGTACCGGCGCTCACGCAGCCGGCCCAGCGACGCGACCTCGACGACCTGGACGAGCGCGCCGTCCCGCAGCATGGCCGCCCGGTCGCAGAGGTCTTGGACCTCTCCGAGGTCGTGGGATGAGAAAAAGACGGTCGCGCCACGCGACCGCTCCTCGCGCAGGACACGGTGCATCTCCTGCTGCAGGAGCGGATCGAGCCCGCTCGTCGGCTCATCGAGGATGAGGACGTCCGGCCGGTGCTGGAGCGCCGCGACGAGACCGACCTTCTGCCGGTTCCCTTTCGACAGCCCCTTGACCGGCCGCCCGAGATCCAGGCCGAATCGTTCCGCGTACGGGCGCGCGCGGTCGAGGGTGTAGCCGGGGGTGAAGGAGCCGAGGTGCCGGAGGTGCTGGGCGACGGTGAGCGACGGGTACAGGGCGACGTCCCCGGTGAGATAGCCCACGCGGCGGCGGACCGCCACGCTCTCGCCCACGATGTCGTGCCCGAGCAGCGAGCCTCCGCCGCGGGTCGGGCGGATCAGCCCGAGGAGGAGCCGGATCGTCGTCGTCTTTCCTGCCCCGTTCGGTCCGAGAAAGCCGAAGATCTCGGTGCGGCCGATCGTCAGCGTGAGATCCTCGATGCCGCGGCGCTCGCCGTAAAAGCGGGTCAGCCCCCGGAGGTCGATCGCGCTGTCCAGCCTTCCCTCCCGCGCGCGGCCGAGCGCTCCAGTGGGCCCGCCAGGGATCGAACCTGGGACCAGCAGATTATGAGTCCGCCGCTCTACCACTGAGCTACGGGCCCTAGGAGCTAGGCGCGCGAGCTTGCTCGCGCAGCCTAGCGACGACGGGCCCGCGGGCGCGAAGCGCCCGGCCCGAGCCCTGCGCGTCCGCGAGCGTGCTCGCGCAGCCTAACCACGAGGCTATGCTGTCGTCGCGCGCTGCTTCCACGCGCGGGCGACGGCACGGCCCACGGCGGGCCCGTGGAGGAAGAGGGCGATTGGGTAAGGTCATCGCGATCGCGAACCAGAAGGGCGGCGTCGGCAAGACCACCTGCGCGATCAATCTCGGTGGCGCGCTCGCCCAGCTCGGGCACACCGTCCTCTGCATCGACCTCGACCCGCAGGCGAACCTCACCGTCGGGCTCGGGGTGGACCTTGCGACCGTCGAGAGGAACATGGCGAACGTCCTCATCGACGCCGACGTCACGCTGGCCTCAGTCATCGTGCACACCAAGACCAAGCATCTCGACGTCGCGCCGACCACCATCGACCTCTCCTCGGCCGAGGTGGAGCTCTTCAGCGCGATCGGCCGCGAGATGGCGCTCCGTGACAAGCTCTCGCACGAGACCGTCGTCGACCGGTACGACTATGTCCTCATCGATTGTCCCCCGACCCTCGGGCTCCTGACCCTGAACGCGCTGGTCGCGTCGAACGGCGTGATCATCCCGGTCCAGACCCAGTACTACGCCCTGAAGGGCGTGGCCGCGCTGCTGAAGATCATCCGGACCGTGCAGGCGAGGCTCAACCCGGAGCTGCGCGTGTTGGGCCTGTTGCCCACGTTCTACGACAGCCGCACGATCCTTGGGCGCGACATGCTCGAATCGCTGAAAGACCTTGGGGACCACCAAGTGTTCAACACCGTCATCCGCCAGTCGGTGAAGATCGGCGAGGCGCCCACAGCCGGCGTACCGATCACCGTGTATGACGCGAAGTCCGATGCGGCGAAGGCCTTTTTGGACCTCGCCAAGGAGGTCGCAGGTGCTCAGTAAGGGGAAGTCGTTCCGCGATGCGGGGAGCCGCATCTTCCAACAGGAGCAGGAGGCCCAGCACGGCATCGTGAGCCTGCTCTCGACCAAGGCGCCTACGGCGGTCCGTGAGATCCCGATCGGGAAGGTGCAGCCCAATCCCGAGCAGCCCCGCATGACCTTCCATGAGGAGACGTTGAACGAGCTCGCCGCGTCGGTGCGGGAGCACGGCGTGCTCCAGCCGATCCTCGTCCGACCGGCCGGCGATGGCTTCCAGATCATCGCCGGCGAGCGTCGCTGGCGCGCCTCCAAGCTCGCGGGCAAGGAGACCATCCCGGCGATCGTCGACCGCTTCGACGATGCCACCGCGCTCGAGATCGCGCTCATCGAGAACCTGCAGCGTGAGGACCTCTCACCCCTTGACGAGGCGATCATCTACAAGAAGATGACCGACCAGCTCGGGTACTCGATCCGCAATCTCGCCAGCAAGCTCGGCAAGGACAAGGGCTACGTCGAAAATCGCCTGCGCCTCGCGACCGCGCCCGAGGACATCCGCGAGATGGTCGCGGCGCGCTATGACACCCTCTCCGCCGCCTACGAGCTCATGAAGATCGACGACAAGCGGCGTCGCAAGGCCTTGGTGAAGCAGGTCATCGGCGGCCAGCTCACGCTGCTGCGGCTTCGCGACCGGGTCGAGCGCAGCCTGCACCCCGGCGAGAGCGGCGTGAAGCCGGCGCCGGCGCTGCCGCAGCTGCGCGACGACGTGCTCGTGACCGCGACCCGAAAGCTGAACGAGGCGATCGCCGATCTGGCGCGGGCCGTCGTCGAGAACGGCGACCGAAGCCTCGGTGAAGGCGACCGCCAGAACCTCGCGAAGTTCCTCACCATCACGCGCGCCCGGATGGACAACATCGTCGCCCGGCTGCGGACGCGGTGACGACCGGGTCGCCGCGCGCCACGGGACGACCCGCGGCTCGCGGGGCGGCCGGGCGGCCGGGCGGCGAAGGGCCGCGGGCGCATCACACCGGGCCACGCGCCTCGGCGATCGGATTCATCCTGATGACCGCGCTCGTGGCGGTGACCGCCACGGGAGTCTTCATCTTGCTCGACCCGCGCGCCCAGGCGTTCTGGGGCGCGAAGCTCGGCGAGATCGCCGCCGCCGCCCAGGATGCCCTCCGGCGTTAGCGCGCCCGGACGGTGTCCTGGGTGACGACCTGGCGCTGCACCGGGATGTCGCGGAGGATCGCGATCGCCGTCGCAGCCAGACCGGCCGCCGAAAAAAGGAGCAGCGCGCCATCGCCGGTGATCATCGCCGTGAGCTCTGGCATCGTGCCTCCGTCCAAGACTCTCTTCGTGCTGGGACCGGTCCTGCCTACCGGACTAGGCATGCGGTGTGCCAAAAGCAGACGAGCGGGGCCATGGTCGATGACGCTTCTGTAACGGGCCTCCCGGGGGATCCGTTGCGGGTCAGGCCGGCGCCGACCGCCGGACCCGAAGCTGTGCGACCCGCCGGCCGTCGACCGCGGTGACCTGGAAGCGCCACCCTTCGACCTCGACGCTGTCCCCCACCTCCGCCAGCCGGCCGAGATGGCCGAAGACCAGGCCGCCGACGGTGTCGTAGGGCTCGTCGATCAGATCGATAGCCAGCCTCTCTTTCGCCTCGGCGAGCGCGAGCAGGCCGTTCATCAGGTAGCCGCCTTCCTCCTCGCGGAGCATCGGCGTCTCCCGGTCGAACTCGTCCTGGACCTCTCCCACCAGCTCCTCGATGACGTCTTCCAGGGTCACCAGGCCGGCCGTCCCGCCGAACTCGTCCACCACGACGGCAAGCTGGGCGTGCTCGCGCCGGAAGTGCGCCAGCGCCCGGTCGAGGTGCGTCGACTCGGGGAGGTAGAGCGGCTTGCGCATGAGCGTCGTCACGGCGGTGCCCGGCGCGGCGCGCACGACGTCCTTGAGATGGATGACGCCGACGATGTGATCGACATCGAGGTGGTAGACCGGGAATCGCGTGAACGGGTTCTCACCGGTGAGCTGGACGATGCCATCCACCACGATGTCGTCCGGGACCCCGACGATCTCGGTGCGGGGGACCATCACCTGGCGCACGAGCGTGTCCGCGAAATCGAGCGCGTTCCCGAGCAGGACCCGCTCCGACTCCTGGAGGATCCCCTTGCGCGTGGAGACCGCCACCAGGAGCTTGAGCTCCTCCTCGCTGTGGGCATCGAGATCTTCGTTCGCTTTGATGCCGGCGAGCCCGAGCAGCCAGTTCGCGCTGCCGTTCACGAATGCGATGAACGGATACATCAGCCGGTAGAAGAGGTGGAGCGGGTAGGCGCACCAGAGGGCGATGGGAACGGCGCGCTGGATCGACAGATATTTCGGTGCTAGCTCGCCGATGACGACGTGCAGGAATGTGATCGCGCTGAACGCGAGCGCGAATGAGACGACGTGGAACGCCGTCTCGGAGCGTGCGGCAAGCCACCCGAATGCCGGCGCGATGAGCGCCGCCACCGCGGGCTCCCCGATCCATCCGATGGCCAGGGACGCCAGCGTGACGCCGAGCTGCGACGCGGAGATGTACGCGTCAAGCCGCTCTTCGATCCGTCCGGCAAGCCGGGCGCGCGAGCTTCCAGCCTCGATGAGCGGCTCGAGCTGCGTGCGGCGGACGCGCACCATGGCGTACTCCGCCGCCACGAAGAACCCGTTCAACACGATGAGCACCAGCGTGATACCGACGCCGGGAAGAACCGCCCCGAGGTCCATGCTGGTCGATTGTCGCACGTACCATTGACCTCGATGAAGGTGCGGGTCCGACTCTTCGCGTCGTATCGGGAGGCCGCGGGCGTTGGCGAGCTCGGGATCGATCTCGCGGAGGGCGCGACGATCGAAGACGCGATCGCCGCCGTTGCGGAGCGTTACCCGCGGATCGATCCCGGCGGCCGTGGCCGCACGCTCGTCGCCGCCCGCAACCGCGAGTACGTGGCCCTGGACGCGAGGCTGGCCGAGGGCGACGAGGTCGCGCTCATCCCCCCGGTCTCGGGAGGTGCAGGCTCCCGGATCATGGTCACTCCGACGGCCCTCTCGGTGGATGCCGCGATCGCGGCCGTCCGGGGTGACGATAGCGGCGGCATCGTCGTGTTCCTGGGGACCGTCCGGGATCACAGCCGGGGAAAGCGAGTCCAGCACCTCGAATACGAGGCCTACCCGGAAATGGCCGAGGCGAAGCTGCGCGAGATCGCGGAGCGCCTGGAGCAGGCCCACGCTCCGCTTCGGATCGCGCTGCATCACCGGATCGGTGATCTGGCGATCGGCGAGATCGCGGTCGTCGTTGCGGCGGCCGCGCCGCACCGCGACGCCGCGTTCGTGGCCGCGCGAGCAGCCATCGACGAGCTGAAAGAGGTCGTCCCGATCTGGAAGAAGGAGCACACCGACGACGGAGCGGTCTGGGTCGAAGCGCACGCCTAGCCACTGGATGGTCGTCACGACGCCAGAGAACTACGCGGCGACGCGCCGGCGGCGGTTCACCATCCAGGGCGTGAAGTCCCGCCATCGGCGGCGCGCCGAGACGATCGAGCCGGGGGACCGGGTCTGCTGGTATCTCGTCGGGGTCGGCGGCTTTGTGGCCACCGCGACCGTGGCGTCGCCGGTCTTCGAGGGGCATGAGCCGATCTGGGTCTCGACCGGACGACCCGACCCGTACCCCTGGCGCTTTCGGGTCCGCCCGGACACCGTGCTGTCCGCCGATAGTGCGGTCCCGGCACGCGAGCTCGTGGGCCGGCTGCGGTTCGTCCGTCCCTGGTCCGCGGCGCTCTGGCCGCTCGCGTTCCAGGGGAACCTGCACCGCATCCCGGCCGCGGACTTCGCCCTCATCGAGCGGGCCCTGGCCGGACCGGGCGAAGACCGCTGAGGGTGCGCCGCGCGCTCACCATCCTCCTCACGACGCTCGCGACGGTCGTGCTCATCGCGGCTTTCCTCTTCATCCCGCTGTCGCTGGTGACCGCGCAATACGGGAATGTGGCCGGCGAGCTCGCGATCGTCAGCGTGACGCTCTGGTACATCACCCGGGTGATGCGTCAAGACCGGCGGGAGCGGCGCGCGGCGGAGGCGGCCCTGCCACCGGAGCGCCGGCCGGTCCGACGGGCGCCGCGGCGGCCGATCACATTCCAGCTGCGCGAGACGCTCGTCGCGGTCGCGATCTGGTTCGTGTTGGTGGCCGCGTTCAACGCGCTGGTCCTCGGCCTGGGGCCGGGGCCGAATGTGGGGATCTCGATCTTCGCTGCGTTCATGCTCGCAACGATCACGGTGACCGGGCGCCACATGATGTTCCGGCTCACCGCCGAGGACGATCCGGCCGAGGAGGCGTGACCGCGGACCGCGCGCCTACCCGACCTTCTTCACGACCCCGCAGGAGATGCGCGCACCGGTGTTCCCCGACGGATCGGTCTTCTCGTCATCCGGGCTCGCGTGGATGACGATCGAGGTACCGGTCGGCCGTAGCAGCGATTGCGACGCGCCCGGGGCGAGATCGACCAGGGAGGTGAAGGCGACGAGCGTGCCCCGGCCATCATCCCCGACCGTCAGGTTGGGGAGGTCGCCGGCGTGCGGTCCCTTGGCGTTCGCGACCCCATGGACCGCGCCGGTCGGATTGAAATGCGGGCCGGCCGACGCGAAATCGGGGCCGTCACACTTTCCCACGGCGTGGAGATGGACGCCGTGGACCCCCGGCGGGAGCTTGGTGACCGAGAGCTCGATGCGGACCGTCTGCCGCTGCTCGACGAAGCTGGCCGAGCCGATCGGCGACCCGCTCGGATCGAGCAGCGCCGCCTGCGCACGCTGCGCGGAGGGCGCCTCGAGGTAGGTGTTCGGGCCGGCGGACACCGCGACGCGCCCGTTCTGCGCGCCCGGAGCGCAGGCTACGACGATGGTGAGCGAGGCCACCAGCGCGAGCGGGAGCTTCACGCCGGAGAGTCTATGCCCGGCGTCCACGGTACCCTTCCGGCATGGACATCGGCATTCAGATCGAGCCCCAATTCGGCTATCGCTACGACGACGTCGCCGCGATCGCACGGGCGTCGGAGACGAGCGGCCTGAGCCGCGTCTGGCTGAGCGACCATCTCTTTCTCGACGCCAGCTCCGTGGCGACGGATTGCCTGGAGGCCTGGACCCTCCTCGCCGCGCTCACCCGGGACACCGGCCGGATCCGCCTTGGGCTGATGGTGGGCTGCCAGTCGTATCGCAATCCGGCGCTGCTGGCCAAGATCGCCGCCGGCGTGGACCGGCTGAGCGGCGGCCGCCTCGAATTCGGCATCGGCGCCGGATGGAAGGAGCTCGAGTACCGCGCCTACGGATACTCGTTCCCCGATCCAAAGATCCGCGTCGATGAGCTGATCGACACGCTCGAGATCTGCACCCGGATGTGGACCGAAGACCGCGCGACCTACGCTGGGAGGCGGTACCGGATCACCGATGCTCCGTGCTCACCGAAGCCCGTTCAGACCCCCCTGCCGATCTGGATCGGCGGCACGAAGCCGCGGATCATGCGTACCGCCGCCCGATACGCGACCTGGTTCAACTTCAACCTCGCCGGTGGGCGGATGACGCCCGAGGTGATCACCGAGCAGATTCACGCACTCGACGCCGCCTGCGCCGCGGTGAAGCGCGACCCGGGCACCCTGAAGCGCAGCGCGTTCATCGGCGTCTTCATCGCGAAGGATGCAAGGTCGGTCGACGCGCTCGTCGCCGAAGCCGCCGCAAAGGCGAAGCTGACGCCGGCAGAGTGGCGCGCGGCGCGACCGGGGGCGGTGGTCGGCACGCCCGAAGCGGTCGCCGCCCGGCTGCGCGAGTACGCCGCCGCGGGCATCGCCCACGTGAACGCGCTCTTTCCTTACGGCCGTGAGCTCGAGATGATCGACCTCGTCGGACGGAGCGTCCTCCCCGCCCTGGCCGGCTGAGCCTAAATAGGCCCGGTCAGCCAAGCTAGCCCGATATGCCGGATCGGCCGGATCGCACCGGCCGCTGGCGCGCTGGGGCCGGCCTGGCCGGGGGTCGCTGCAGGTGGTGATCGGTCGCGCGCTGGTACGCCGAGACGATCGCGACCAGGAGCGGCTCGCTGAACGGCGGACCCACCAGCTGCAGGCCGACCGGGAGGCCGTCGGTCCCGAAGCCACAGGGAAAGAAGATCGCCGGGAGGCCGGCGAGATTCCCGGCGGGGATGATCCCGGTGTTGCCGGGACGCAGCGCGCCGGCCGTTCCTGCCGGGATCAGCGACCCGGCCCCCGGCGGCCGGCCGTCGAGCGCGGCGGCGATCGGCGGCGCGGTCGACAGGCGCGCCGGGGCGACGAGGACGTCGACCTGGGCGAAGATGGCGCGCAGGCCCTCCGCTAGGACCGTCCGGAGGCGCATCGCACGCAGGTAATCGCGCGCCGGGATCTGGGCACCCTGCCGGAGGCCGGCCTTCTGCCGCGCGTCGATGAGCTCCTCCACCCGGCCGGAGGCGATGAGCTCGCTGAAGATCTCCGCGCCCTCGGCCCCGAACACCGTCCCGACCATCGGTCCGTAGGGAAGATCGTCCGGCAGGACCGCACGGACCGTCCGGGGGACGATCCGGTGCAGGTCGGCGAGGCCCCGCTGGAGCGCGCGCCTGGCTTCGGGTGCGGCGTGTTCGAGGTCCTCCTCGGCGATCCCGACACGCACACGGCGCACCGCGGCCGACGCGGCGCGGCCGTTGAGCGGGCGATGGCGCCGGCCCGAAAGTGTCGGATCGCCGGCGTCGCGGCCGGAGATCGCCTCGAGGACGAGGCCGCAGTCGGCGGCGGTCCGGGCCATCGGACCGATCTTGTCCAGGGTCCAGGAGAGGGCCATCGCGCCAGCGCGGCTCACCAGGCCGTAGGTCGGACGCAACCCGGTCACACCACAGAAGGCCGCCGGTGTGCCGATCGATCCGGAGGTCTCCGAGCCCAACGCGAACGAGACTGCGCCGGTGCCGACCGCGGCCCCCGAGCCGCTTGAGGATCCACCGGACCAGCGCTCGGGGTCCCAGGGATTGCGCCCCGGCCCCTGGAGCGAGGCGTTCGGATACCGATACCCACCCCCGCCGGCCAGCTCCACCATCGAAAGCTTCGCCGCGAGGACCGCCCCCGCCCGCCCGAGCTTGCGGACGGCCGTCGCATCCCGGTCGATGACCTGATCGCGGTACGGGGGGGCGCCCCAGGTCGTCGGCGCGCCGGCCGCCGCCAGCAAGTCTTTCGCGCCATAAGGGATGCCGGTCAGGAGCGAATGCGTGGATCCGCGGGCGAGCGCCCGATCGGCACGGGCCGCCTCGGCCAGCGCGCGCTCGCGCATGATCGTCGCGACGGCATTGAGCCGGCGCCCGTCAGCTTCAAGGAGCGCGAGCGTCGCGCCGGTGAGCTCCACCGAGGAGATCTGCCTGCGGCGCAGCGCGTTCGCGAGCTCGGCAACGGTGGCGAAGCGAACGTCGATCAGGGCCGAAAGACCGTCGGCGGCTCGAGCGCGATCGGGATCTCGCGCTCGCGGAGCGCGGCCGCATTCTTCTCGGCGGCCTCGCGGAGCAGCTCCGCGAGCGCCGCGGGATCGTCGTCCGGTATCGGCGTGCTGCCCATCGAGCGGTCAGGATAGCGTGGTACCCTCGACCTCTGGAGGCCCGCCCGTGCAGCAGCGTCAGGGTCCTGGCCGCGCAGGGTCCGTGCCCGCCGCGGACGCCAACGCTCCCTTCGCTGCGGCTGCCGCCGACCCGTGCGCCGCCGGGAAGATTGGAGATCAACCTTGACCACACGACCGACGACGATCGGCGCGCTCCGGGCCACCGGCTACGCGAGCCGCACCGTCAAGCAGGAGCTTCGCGCGAATCTCATGACTGCCCTCGCCGAGCGGCGCGCGTTGTTCACCGGCATCGTCGGATACGACCAAACGGTCATCCCCCAGATCGAGAATGCGCTCCTCTCCGGCCAGGACATCGTGTTCCTCGGCGAGCGCGGCCAGGCGAAGACCCGCATCGCACGTTCGCTCGCCTCGCTCCTCGACCCGGCGGTGCCGGCGATCGCCGGCTGCGAGATCAACGACGACCCGCAGGCCCCGATCTGCGCGGCCTGCCGCGCCCGTGTCGCCACCGATGGCGAGGCCGTCGAGCTGACCTGGCTCACCCCGGAGCAGCGCTACAGCGAAAAGCTGGCGACGCCGGACATCTCGATCGCGGACCTCATCGGCGAGGTCGATCCGATCAAGGTCGCCGAGGGCCGGTACCTTTCGGACGAGCTCACGATCCACTACGGCCTGTTGCCCCGCACCCATCGCGGGATCTTCGCGCTCAATGAGCTGCCCGACCTCGCCGAGCGCGTCCAGGTGGGCCTGCTCAATGTCATGGAGGAGCGCGACGTCCAGATCCGCGGCTACAAGATCCGGCTGCCGCTCGACCTCTTCGTCGTCGCATCGGCGAACCCCGAGGACTACACGAACCGCGGCCGGATCATCACCCCGCTCAAGGATCGCTTCGGCTCCCAGATCCGGACCCACTACCCGAAGGAGATCGCGACCGAGATCGGGATCATGGAGCAGGAGCGGAACGATTTCGTCGACGAAGGCCTCACCACCACGGTGCCGAGCTACATGAAGGAGATCCTCGCCGAGCTCTCCCACCTGGCGCGGCGCTCACCCGAGATCTCGCAGCGCTCCGGCGTCTCCGTCCGGGTCACGATCTCGAACTACGAGAACCTCACCTCGAACGCGCTCAAACGTGCCCTCCGGAACCACGAGACCGCGGTCGTCCCGCGGATCAGCGACCTGCCGGCGGTCGTCGCGTCGACCGCGGGCAAGATCGAGCTCGAATCGGTCGGCGACCTGAGCGAAGAGCGGGTCATCGACCGGCTGGCCCAGCGCGCGGTCCTGAATGTCTTCAACCGGACGTTCGCCCTCGCCGAGTTCGAGTCGCTCATCGCGGCGTTCGCCCAGGGGGCAACGATGCACGTGTCCCCGTTCCTGCCGAGCCAGGACTACGTGAAGCAGGCGCTGCAGATCCCGGGCATGAAGGGAGCGGTGGCAAAGGTGGGGGCGACCGGCAACCCCGCGGCCATCGCGGCGGCGGTCGAATTCATCCTCGAAGGCCTCCACCTCAACCGGAAGCTGAACAAGGAGAAGGGCGAGTCGCGGAGCACCTTCCACGGATGAACGGGCGGAGATGAGCCTCTTCGACGACGCCCGCTACACCCGCTGGGATGGGACCCAGCGACTCGACGCGCTCGAAGCCGACGAGCTCCTTGGAGCGATGTCCGATGACCTCCTCTCCGGCGGCGATCTCGAGGACGCGCTCGCCCGCCTCTCGCAGCTCGGCCTGCCGGGCCGGATGGAGGGGATGCGCGACCTGCTCGAGCGGCTCCGCCAGGCGAAGCGCCAGCGCGCCGAGCGGCACGACCTGTCGGGGATCTTCGCCGAGCTCGGTGAGAAGCTGGCGGAGGTGAAGCGGCTCGAGAGCGAGGGCCTGGACCGCCGGGAACGGCAGGAAACCGCCGATGACGCGCTGCGGGCCGCCATGGCGAAGCTCGCGCGCGAACGCCGCGAGCAGCTCGCCGCGCTCCCCGACGACGTGGGGCGAGCGATCCGGCAGCTCAAGGACTACGAGTTCGTCGAGCCGAAGGCGGCCGAGAAGTACCAGGAGCTGCTCCAACAGCTGCAGCAGCAGGTGCTGGGCTCGTACTTCAAGAACATGCGGGACTCGCTGAAGGACCTGACGCCGGAGCGCATGGAGCGGACGCGCCAGATGCTGCGCGACCTCGATCGCGCCCTGCGCGAGCGCATGGAGGGCGGCGACCCCGACTTCGAGGCGTTCCAGCGTCAATACCCTGAGCTCGCCGGCGGCGCAACGGACTGGGACGATCTGGTACGGCAGCTGGCGATGGGTATGGCGGCGATGCGCTCGCTCTGGAACAGCATGAGCGATGACATGCGCGCCCAGCTCGAGGAGCTCCTTGGAGCGGCGTTCGACGACCCGGCGCTCCAGCAGGCGATGAATCAGCTTGCCGACACCCTCGGCGAGCTCATGCCGATGGAGGGATATGCGCACGACCTGACCGGCGGCGACCCGCTGACGCTGGCGGAAGCCCTCGGCCTCATGGACGAGATGAATCAGCTCTCGGATCTCGAGGACCAGGTCGGGTCCGCCCGCGATCACGGCGATCTCGGAAACATCGATCCGCGGGAGGTCGAGCGCCTCGCCGGTCCGGGAGCCCGGCAATCGCTCGAGCAGCTGCAGCGGATGACCGAGCTCCTCGAGGAGGCGGGCCTCATCCGTAAGGACGGCGAGCGGTACGAGCTGACGCCGCGGGGGATCCGCAAGATCGGACAGCGCTCGCTCGAGGAGATCTTCGGAGCGCTGAAAAAGGACGCCTTCGGCTCCCACCGCGCGAACACCCGCGGCCGCGGCGGCGACCCGACCGACGAGCTCAAGACCTATGAGTTCGGCGATCCGTTCCTCCTAGACCTGCCGGGCACGGTGCGGAATGCGGTGATCCGCGGCGGGGCAGGGACGCCGGTCCGGCTCGCACCGTCGGACTTCGACGTATACCGCACCGAGCTAATGACCCAATCGGCGACCGCGATCCTTGTCGACGTCTCACGGTCGATGCTGTTCCGCGGCTGCTTCCTCGCGGCAAAGAAGGTGACGCTCGCGCTCGACTCGCTCATCCGATCGACCTATCCGAAGGACGACCTCTACATCATCGGCTTCTCGGCATACGCGACGCAGCTGAAGCCGGCCGACCTCCCCCGCCTCACCTGGAACGAGTACGTGTACGGCACGAACATGCAGCATGCCTTCGAGACCGCGCGGACCCTGCTGTCCC